>NZ_JAMYNE010000037.1:0-43311 GCF_040318915.1 Mesorhizobium sp. M0991 | reverse complement strand
TCCACTCCAGCCAGCATCTTGAATCACAAAACAGATAAATCTGGAATCCCCTTTGATTCCGTCAAAGGGGGAACCGCTCTAGCTGCGAGTCTAGACCGTCTCGCTGACTCGGGCCGCAAGAAAATCGGGCAGATCGGCAACCGAATCCAGAATGATATCGGCGATCTGCGACAGCGATTCACGTGTACCGGTGCCGGACAGCACGCCGATCGCCAGGCCGCAGCCGCCGGCGCGCGCCATTTCCAGATCGTGGCGATTGTCGCCGACGACGGCGATCGCCGCTGGCCTGAGTCCTGTCAGATCCGAGAAGGCAAGGATCGTATCCGGCGCCGGTTTTGGATTGGCCACCGCGTCGTAACCATAGGCGGCTTCGAAAAGCTGCGCGACGCCCAGTGTGACCAGGGTCTTTTCCGCGCCGCTGGTCGAGTCGTTGGTGGCGACGCCAAGCCGGTAGGATTTCCTGTGAAGCAGCCCAAGCGTCTCGACCACACCCGGCAGCGCCACCGCCATTGCCGATCCTTGCGCCGAGGTGATGGCGTTGAAGCGGGCGACGGCAAGCATCTGGTCCTCGTCGGACAGCCGTGGAAACCACAGCTCGACGACGTCCATGTTGGTGCCGGAGGCAAAAATCGAATCCGGCTTGAAGCGCTTGGTGGCGAAGTCGAAGCCCGCCGCCGCAAGCAGCCTGTCTGCTTTCCAGCGATCGCCTTCGGCCGCATCCATCGCCATGAAGTCGGCGATGCCCAGCCATGTCGCGTTGAAATCGACAAGCGTGCCGTCCTTGTCGAACAATATTCCCTTGATGTCCGCCAAGCTTTTCACTCCGGGCCGCGCAAGCGGTGAATGTATTCCACCAGTCCGGCAGTCGAGGCATCCCGCTTTGCGGCATTCTCCTTGCCTTCAACGACGGGCAGCAGGCCGGTCGCCAGTTCCTTGCCGAGCTCGACGCCCCACTGGTCGAAGGAGTTGATGTTGAACAGCGTGCCTTCGACGAAGACGCGGTGCTCGTAGAGTGCAATCAGCCGTCCGAACGTGTGGGGGTCGAGTTTCCTGTAGAGGATCGTCACCGAGGGGCGGTCGCCGGAGAAGACGCGGTGCGGAGCAACCCTGTCGACATCGGCGGGCTTCATGCCTTTCGCCAGCATCTGCGCGCGGGCTTCCTCAAGCGTGCGGCCCTTCATGAAGGCTTCCGACTGCGCCAGGCAATTGGCGAGCAGAAGGTCGTGGTGATGCTTCAGTTCCGGCTCGTGGCCGACGGCAGCGGCGAGGAATTCGACCGGAATGAAATCGGTGCCCTGATGTAGAAGCTGGAAAAAGGCATGCTGGCCATTGGTGCCGGGCTCGCCCCAGACCAGCGGGCCGGTCGGCGTCGTCACAGCGCCGCCGTCCAGGGTGACGCTCTTGCCGTTCGATTCCATGTCGAGCTGCTGCAGATAGGCCGGTAGCCTGGACAGACGCTGATCGTAGGGGATGACGGCGCGAGCGGGGTATTTGCAGACCACCCGGTGCCACCAGCCAATCAGCCCCATCAGCGCCGGCAGGTTCTTCGCCAGCGGCGCGGTGCGGAAATGCTCGTCCAGCTCATGGGCGCCGTCGAGAAAGGCGCGAAAATCCTTCGGGCCGATGGCGATCATCACCGGCAGGCCGATCGCACCCCAGACGGAATAGCGGCCGCCGACCCAGTCCCAGAAGCCGAAGACGCGATCGGGCGCGATGCCGAATTTGGCGACCAGGTCGAGCGCCGTCGAGACGGCGGCGAAATGCTTGCCGACTGCTTCCTTGCCGAGCGCCTTCTCGACCCATCGGCGCGCGGTCTCGGCATTGGTCATCGTCTCGACCGTGGTGAAGGTCTTGGAGGCGATGATGAACAGGGTGGTTTCGGCGGAAAGACCCTTCAGTGTGTCGTGAATATGGGCACCGTCGATATTGGATACGTAATGCGCGCGCGGCCCGTCATGATAGGGCGCCAGCGCCAGCGTCGCCATGGCCGGGCCGAGATCGGAGCCGCCGATGCCGATGTTGACGATGTCGGTGATCTTCTTGCCGGTCGCGCCGGCCGCCTTGCCGGAACGCACCGCGTCCGCGAAGGCACCCATCGCGTCGAGTACGGCAAGGACTTCCACCTTCACGTCCTGACCGTCGAGCACGATGCCCTTGCCGGTCAAGTTGCGCAGCGCCGTGTGCAGCACGGCGCGGCCTTCGGTGACGTTGATCTTCTTGCCAGCAAACATAGCGTCGCGCCGGCCTTCGAGGTCGGCGGCCTCAGCCAGCTTCTCCAGCAACTCCATCGTCCGCGCATCGACCGCGCATTTCGACCAGTCGAGCAGCAGGTCGCCGTCGCTGGCGGAGAATTTCTCGAAGCGCTGCGGATCGGCAGCGAAAGCCTCGCGCATCGAGCCCGATTTGGCCGCACGATGATCGCGCAATGCGTCGAGCTGCTTTTGAAAGGACGATTGATCCACTGCTTTGCTCCGGTCTCTTGAGATGCATCTTATCAGGCCGGATGTTTCCGGCGCGTGTCGTCGCGGCAAACTATCGGGTCGAATTCTATCTGTTTCAATGCGCAGCGATGCCGCAGCGCAGCGTGGGCCGGCGCAAAGGATCGCTGGCATAAATCCCAGCGATCAGAAAAATTGATTGGCGCAACACCTTGTGCCACCGGTACATTCGACTGGTCCAGCCAAGTGAAAAAAGCTGGCCATCGAGGAACATCTCCCATGCCACAGCGAAACGACACGGCCATATGGTCCGGCCTGTTCCGGATTTCGGCGGAATCCGGTCAGACCCTGCAAGCGCAGATCCGCCAGGCGATTGTCGCCGCCATCCTCGACCGGCAGATCGCGGCTTCCATGCCGCTTCCGTCCTGCCGGATTCTTGCCGAAAAACTCGGCGTAGCGCGCGGCACCGTGGTGCTGGCCTTCCAGCAGCTGGTCGACCAGGGCTTCCTGGTGGCGCGCGAGCGCCGCGGCCATTTCGTCAATCCCGAAGTGCTGGCGACGCCGGCCAAGCCGCACCAGAAAGCGCCCGACCAGGCCAACGAGATCGACTGGAAGGCGCGCCGGCAGATCGCGGCGAGCGACATGCCACCGCCGGCCAAGCACGACAACTGGATCAAGTCGTCCTACCCCTTCGTCTATGGCCAGTTCGACCCGGCGCTGTTCCCGACCGCCGAATGGCGCGAGTGCAACCGCATGGCGCTGGCGGTGCTCGAAATCCGCAACTGGGCGTCCGACATGGTCGACCGCGACGATCCACTCCTGATCGAGCAGATCCAGGCACGGCTGCTGCCGCGACGCGGCATCTTCGCCAATCCGGACGAGATCATCGTGACGCTGGGCGCGCAGAACGCGCTTTACATGCTGGCGACGCTGTTGATGACAAAGGGCTCGAAGGTGGCGATGGAGGACCCGGGCTATCCCGATGCACGTTCGATCTTCCGGCTGGCCGGCGCCGACATCCAGCCGGTTCCGGTCGACCACTCCGGCATCGTAACCTCGGCCATTCCCAATGATTCCGGCTTCGTCTTCGTCACGCCCAGCCACCATTGCCCCACCATGGTGCCGCTGTCGGCAGAGCGGCGGCAGGATCTTCTGGCGCGCGCCAACCGCTACAACCAGATCATCATCGAGGACGGATATGACAGCCAGCTCCTGGACGAGGCGCCGCAGCAGGCGCTGAAGAGCCTCGATCGGTCCGGCCGCGTCGTCTACGTCGGCTCGATGTCAAAGACGCTGGCTCCCGGCCTCAGGCTCGGCTACATCGTCGCCTCGGCCGGGCTGATCTCCGAGCTTCGGGCGCTACGCCGCTTCATGCTGCGCCATCCGCCGGCGAACAACCAGCGCGCCGTCGCATTGTTCCTGTCGCTCGGCCATCACGAGGCGCTGGTGCGGCGGCTGTCGAGCGCCTTCGATGAGAGGCGCAAGCGTCTGGTCCATGCGATTTCCGCCTTCCTGCCGGAGTGGCGCTCGACCGATTCGGCCGGCGGCACGTCGCTCTGGCTCGAGGGGCCGCGCGGCACCGATTCGCGCGGGCTGGCGGAGGCCGCAGCCTCGCGCAGCGTCATCATCGAGCCTGGCGACCGCTTCTTCGACCGTACCGAAAAACCATCGCGTTTCATGCGCTTGGGCATTTCCTCGATCGCGTTGCAGCACATCGAACCCGGCATCCGCGAACTGGCGACGGCAGCTGGACGCAGGCCGGCAGCGGCCTGATCTCCCTTCCCCGACCGGAGCCTGGCGCACGTAGTGCGGCTCCGGTTCTTTAGCTCCTTGGCATATGCGACGGGACCGGCTGGCACATAGGCTGTGCCAATGCCGGCGGCATAGTCGCTATATAAAGGGGACGAAGCAGGCCGATGGTGGACCAACCGCCGCGCCCGCTCCGCAGCTAAAGTTGGAGTGCCTTCATGCCAATGGCCCATGAGAAGCAGGACGTGTCCGCAGACCAGCGTTCGCGGCGGTCCGGCGGGCGCGAGGCGCGCCGCGCCATGCGGGCGGCACCGCTCGCCGACGACGTCAAGCCGGTGCGTGCTGGCCTCGAAGGCGGAAGCTACAGCCCGCTCAGCGGCAATGATTGCGAACGTATCCATGAGGCCGTGCTTACTCTTCTGGAGACAGTCGGTTTCGCCAACGCCATCCCCTCCTGCATCGAGGCACTCACCAAAGCCGGCGCGACCTTCAGTGAGGACGGCCGCCTGCGGTTTCCTCGCGGCCTTGTGCTCGACACGATCAAGAAAGCGGCACGGCATTTCACCCTGCACGGCCAGGATCCGAAGCATGACATGGTGATCCAGGGCAAGCGCGTGCATTACGGCACGGCTGGTGCTGCGGTGCATCTCGTCGATGTCGAAAAGCGTGAGTATCGCGAGTCGCTGCTGCAGGACATTTACGATGCCGCGCGCCTGGTCGAAGGGCTCGACAACATCCATTTCTTCCAGCGGCCGATGGTGCCGCGCGACATTCCCGACCCGCTCGATATGGATTTCAACACGCTCTACGCCTGCGTCATGGGCACGTCGAAGCATGTCGGCACCTCGTTTACCGTGCGTGAGAACGTCAAGCCGGCGCTCGACATGCTCTATGCGATTGCCGGCGGCGAAGAGAATTTTCGCGCCCGGCCTTTCGTCTCCAATTCGAACTGCTTCGTCGTGCCGCCGATGAAGTTTGCCGAGGACGCCTGTGGCGTTCTCGAAGCCTGCGTCGAGGGCGGCATTCCGATCCTGCTGCTGTCGGCAGGCCAGGCGGGTGCGACGGCACCGGCGGCGATTGCCGGCGCCGTGGTGCAGGCGGTCGCCGAAGTGCTCGTCGGCCTCATCTACGTCAACGCCATCAAGCCAGGCCATCCGGCGATTTTCGGTACTTGGCCGTTTGTCTCGGATCTCCGGACCGGCGCCATGTCGGGCGGTTCGGCCGAGCAGGCGGTGCTGACCGCGGCCTGCGCGCAGATGGCGCAATTTTACGACCTGCCGGGCGGTTCGGCCGCCGGCATGACAGATTCGAAACTGCCTGACATTCAGTCCGGCTACGAAAAGGGCATAACCGACGTGATGGCCGGTCTTGCCGGCCTCAACCTGGTTTACGAATCGGCCGGCATGCACGCCTCGCTGCTCGGCTTTTGCCTTGAGAGCCTGATCATCGACAACGACATGCTCGGCCACTGCCTGCGCTGCGTGCGCGGCATCGAAGTGACGGACGAGTCGCTGTCGATCGACACCATTGCCGATGTCTGCCTGAAGGGCCCGGGCCATTATCTCGGCAACGAGCAGACGCTGCGGCTGATGCAGACCGAATATTTCTATCCGGCCGTCGGCGACCGCTTTTCGCCTAAGGAATGGAATGAGAAAGGTAGGCCTGACATCTTGCAGCGGGCGATCATCGAGAAGAAGCGCGTGCTTGCCGAACGCTTCCCGCGCCACGTGCCGAAGCCGGTCGACGACAAATTGCGCGCCCGCTTCGGCGATATGATCAAGCTGCCGCGCGGCAGAATGGGCGGCTGAGCGTTACCCGCTCACCGCCAGCAACAACACACCGGCCAGCGCCGATCCGGCAAGCGTCGGCAGCATACCGATCTTCAGCTTCAGAATGGCGATCATGGAGGCACAGGAAAGCAGCGCCGCGCGCCAGTCTATCGATGAAAGCACCGGCACGTCCATTTCAAGCCCGACATTGCGCACTTCGCCGAAGATGACGTGCAAGCCAAACCATAGAGCGAGATTCATGATGACGCCGACGACGGCGGCGGTGATCGCACCGAGCGCCGCCGACAGCGCCTTGTTGCCGCGCAGCGCTTCGATGTAAGGCGCGCCAAGGAATATCCACAAGAAACATGGAGTAAACGTCGCCCATAGCGTGAACAGACCCCCAAACAATCCGGCAAGCAGCGGCGCCAGCAAGCCCGGCTGGCGGAACGCGGCAACGAAGCCGACGAACTGCAAGACCAGGATGAGCGGACCCGGCGTGGTTTCGGCAAGTCCGAGGCCGTCGACCATTTCACCGGGTGCCAGCCAGCCGAAGTACTCGACCGCTGCCTGCGCGACATAGGCAAGGGCTGCGTAGGCACCGCCGAAGGTGACGACCGCCATGACACTGAAGAAGCCACCGATTTGCGTCCAAACGCTGGCAGGGCCGGTGACAGCCCAGACCAGCAGAATAGGCCCCAGCCAGATCGGCAGCCAGATCGCCAAAGTGCGCGGCGCGTGCCATCGTGTCGGCCTGACGTGGGTCAGTTCGCCGCGCTCGAACATCAGATCGACCACGCCCTTTATGTCGGGAACATCGCCCTTGCCATGCGAAGCGCCGGAAAAAAAAGCCGGCGCACTACGGTTGCCGATCCAGCCTGCCAGGCCGGCAAGCAGCACGATCAGCGGAAACGGCACGTTCAACGCGTAGATGGCGATGAAGGCGGCGAGTGCGATCGACACCATGACCGGGTTTTTCAGCGCGCGTCTGCCGATCCGGATCACCGCCTCGATGACAATGGCGAGCACGGTCGCCTTGACCCCGAAAAACAGCGCCGCGACGAGTGGTACATCGCCATAGAGCGCATAGAGGCTGCTCAGGACGAACATGACAAGCGCGCCCGGCACGACGAAGAGAATGCCGGCAACAAGGCCGCCGACCGTTTTGTGCAGCAACCAGCCGATATAGATGGCGAGTTGCTGGGCCTCGGGGCCAGGCAGCAGCATGCAGTAGTTCAACGCATGCAGGAAGCGTTGTTCGCCGATCCAGCGCCGTTCCTCGACCAGTTCCTTGTGCATGAGCGCAATCTGCCCGGCCGGGCCGCCAAAGCTGAGCACGCCGATTTTCGCCCAGACCTTCACGGCCTGCCGGAAGCTCGGCACAACCGGCTCCTGGATCTCCGGCGGCTTTTTCGAAAGGACGGCGCTCACGATGGTTTGCCCGCGCCGAGACTGACTGCGCCGGCGGCCGGCCAGTTATGCGTCTCTTCGGTGGCATCGCGGCACCAGCGGAAGAACGCATCGTAAAGCAGCATGCCGGCCTCGAGCTGCTCCAGATCGTCGCGAAACATTCGTGACAGGCCAAGCGAGGCGGCCAGGAACCCGGCCGCCTGTGGAACAAGATCGAGGCTCGCAGTATCGGCAGCGCGTATGATCGTGGCCAGGCGATCGAGCGCTTCGGATTTAAGCCCGAACTCCTCGATCATGGTGTCGAAGGTGCAGCGTTCGCCGCGGTGGCTCCAGAACACGTTCTCGATGTCGAAAGGCACGGCCTGAAAGCGATCGGCGACGGCCGCCACTTCGGCCGGCTCGACGAAGAGAAAGACCGCGTGAGGATCGATGAAGCGCCGGATCAGCCAGGGGCAGGCGATGCGATCGACCTTCGGGCGCGTACGCGTCACCCAAACGGTGCGGCCCTTGGCATCGGCGGGCGGTATCTTGTCGGCGTGAACGAGAAGGCCCTTGGCATCGCGCCATGCTTCAAACCCGCCGTCGAGCGATTCGGCGGCAATGCCCTCCTGCCGCAGCCATGCGGCCACGCCTTGCGAAAGCTTTTTTCCCTGCTGGCAGACGACTGTCACTTGCCTGCCAGCGAAGTCGGCAGCCCAGTTCGAGACAGTCCTGAAATCACGCCGATCCGACCCCGGCAGCAATCGCGGGTCGGCGTTGTAGTCATCATCGATGCGGACGTCGATGATTGCGGGTGCACCCGGCAGCCCAATCAGACGGGACAGTTGCGATACAGTGATAGCGGTTGTTGACGGCATGGCGTCCACCTCCTTGAAAGAGAAGCTTGGACGCGAACGTTGGGCTGACGCCTCACGGGGTCGTCGCGATGCACCCCTTGCGATGATCGTGGATTTGTCACGCCCGCTTGTCAAGCATTTGTCCCTGCTGTCGCAGGGCAATCGCTTTTGACAAATGACCGCATCCAACTCTGTGGCAAGCATTTCTCCCCGTTAGCGGGCTGTTAACGGGGAGAAATGAGGTGACCGCAAAATTGGCGACCTGACGGCTGGCTCGTGCGACGGACCCTGGTCAGTGATTGTCCCTCGGCACGCCGCTTGTATGAGCCACATCCTGGTATTTCACCGCCGGCTTCAGCACCATGCCTTCGGAAAACTGGTCGACCATGCCGCGCTGGATTTCCTGCCAGGGCGTCTGGTGCTTCGGATAGTGATAGCCGCCATTGTTTTGCAGCTCGGCGCGGCGCCGCGTGATCTCGTCGTCGCTGACGAGGATGTCGGCGGTACCCTTGCGCAGGTCGATGCGGACGCGGTCGCCGGTCTTCAGCAGCGCCAGGCCGCCGCCGATGGCGGCTTCCGGCGAGGCGTTGAGGATCGATGGCGAGCCCGACGTGCCCGACTGGCGACCGTCGCCGATACAGGCCAGCGCGTGGATGCCCTTTTTGATCAGATAGGCAGGCGGCTGCATGTTGACGACTTCCGCGCCGCCGGGATAGCCGATCGGGCCGGCGCCACGCATGAACAGGATGGTGTGCTCGTCGATGCCCTGTGCCGGGTCGTCGATGCGGGCGTGATAGTCCTCGGGGCCGTCGAAGACCATGGCGTTGCCCTCGAAGGCTTCGGGGTCCTTTGGGTTCGACAGATAGCGCTCGCGGAATTCGGGCGAGATGCCGCTGGTCTTCATGATCGCCGAATCGAACAAATTGCCCTTGAGATTGATGAAGCCGGCATTGGCTTTCAGCGGCTCGGCAACCGTGCGGATGACGTCGAGGTTCTCGTTGACGGCGCCGCTACAATTGTCGCCGATGGTCTTGCCGTTAGCCGTCATGGCTTCCGGATAGGGCAGCAGGCCGCCCTTCATCAGTTCGGCGACCACGGCCGGCACGCCGCCGGCATGGTGATAGTCCTCGCCGAGATATTCGCCCGTCGGCTGCAGATTGACGATGAGCGGTATGTTGAGGCCGACCTTCTGCCAATCGTCATTGTCGAGCGGCACGCCGAGATGGCGGGCGATGGCGTTGAGGTGGATCGGCGCATTGGTCGAGCCGCCGATCGCCGAGTTGACGACGATGGCGTTCTCGAAGGCCTTACGGGTCATGATGTCGGAGGGCTTCAGATCCTCATGCACCATGTCGACGATGCGCTTTCCGGTCTCGTAGGCGATCTGGCCGCGTTCGCGATAGGGGGCGGGGATAGCGGCCGAGCCCGGCAATTGCATGCCGAGCGCCTCGGCCAGCGAATTCATCGTGGTGGCGGTGCCCATCGTGTTGCAATAGCCGGTCGACGGCGCCGAGGAGGCAACGATATCCATGAACTCGTCATAGCCAATCTCGCCGGCCGACAGGCGCTGGCGCGATTCCCAGACGATGGTGCCGGAGCCGGTGCGCTTGCCCTTGTGCCAGCCGTTGAGCATCGGGCCGACCGAAAGCGCGATAGCCGGAATGTTGACGGTGGCCGCGGCCATCAGCATGGCCGGCGTCGTCTTGTCGCAGCCGATGGTGAGCACCACGCCGTCGAGCGGATAGCCGTAGAGCACCTCTACCAGGCTGAGATAGGCAAGGTTGCGGTCAAGTGCAGCAGTCGGCCGCTTGCCGGTTTCCTGGATCGGGTGGCAAGGGAACTCGAAAGGAATGCCACCCATCGAGACGATGCCTTCGCGCACGCGCTTGGCCAGTTCGATGTGATGGCGGTTGCAGGGCGACAGGTCCGAGCCGGTCTGGGCGATGCCGATCAGCGGCTTCCCGGACATCAGTTCGGCCCGCGTCAGCCCGTAATTCAGGTAGCGTTCCAGATAGAGTGCCGTCATGCCCGGATTGTCGGGATTGTCGAACCACTCCTGCGAGCGAAATTTTTTCTTGTGGGTGGGGGCGCCTGCCATCGTGGTCTCCGTATTTGTATGACAAATCGATATGACAACGCGCGGAAGCAGGCAAGGGGCACGCGCCATCCGAATCCGCACTTTGGTGCGATAGACATAGATCTGCCCCCGCGCTAGACGGGGATTGGGGTTTGCCAGTCCGCTATCCCGGAAAAGTTGGAGCGTGTCGCCGCGGACCTACCTGACCCTTCCGGCCACCCTCCCCCTCAAGGGGCCCACTTGGGGGGATATCCGCATCACTCGAATACGATGCTCGGCACTGCAGCCTCGGCCGCGCCGCGCTCTTCATTGACGCGGTCCCAGACCTTGGCGGCGATGTCGCGATAGATTTTCGCCTCAGCGCCATCCGGCTTGGAGACCACCACCGGCGTGCCGGCATCGGAGCTCTCGCGGATGGACATCTCGAGCGGCACTTCACCAAGGAAGGTGACGCCGAGACGCTCGGCCTCGCGGCGCGCGCCGCCATGGCCGAAGATGTCGTAGCGTTTTCCCGTATCGGGGGCGAGAAAATAGCTCATGTTTTCGACGATACCCAATAGCGGCACGTCGACCTTTCTGAACATGTTGAGGCCTTTGCGCGCATCGATCAGGGCCAGGTCCTGTGGCGTCGAGACGATGACGGCGCCGGCCAGCGGCACCTGTTGGGCCATGGTCAGCTGGGCGTCGCCGGTGCCGGGCGGCATGTCGACGACGAGCACATCGAGCGGTCCCCATTCGACCTCGCGCAGCATCTGCGTCAATGCCGACATCACCATCGGCCCGCGCCAGATCATCGGCGTCTCCTCATCGACGAGGAAGCCCATCGACATGACCTTGAGGCCATAATTCTGCATCGGTTTCAGGATCTTGCCGTCGACGGTCTGCGGTCTGCCACGAATGTTGAGCAGACGCGGCATGGAGGGGCCATAAATATCGGCATCGAGCACGCCGACCCGCAGCCCGTTGGCGGCAAGCCCAAGGGCGATATTGACGGCGGTGGTCGACTTGCCGACGCCGCCCTTGCCGGAAGCAACAGCGATGATCGCCTCGATGCCGGGTACGCCGCGCTTGCCCTGGCTGTGTGAGGCCGGCGCCTGGGGCATGGGACGCGCAGGTGCGGCCGGTGGAGCGGGCCTCTGAGCCGGGCTTTGCGGAACCGGCGCCTCCATGCCGCCTCCCTTCTTTTCCGCCGTCAGCGCGACCACGGCGCCGGCGACACCGGGGATCGCCTTGACGACACGTTCGGCGGCCGCGCGCAGCGGCTCCATCTCCTGGGCACGGGCAGCGGGAACGGTGATTGAGAAGAACACCTTGGCATCGGCAATGAAAATCTCGGACACCAGGCCGAGGTCGACGATATTGCCGGTGAAATCCGGCCCATTGACCGTTTTCAGGCGCTCGATAACGATTTCCTTGGTCACGTTTTCATGGGCGGCGGGCATGAGTTTTTCCTCTACTTTTCCGCTCCAGATAATGCAGTTCCGGAACAGAACCAAGCGATGGACCAACAGTTGCAGCGGCGTACCGGGGAGGCAGCGAGCATATGACGGCATTTCCAGTGGGAGTAGCCGTCGCCAAATCGTCAACGCAGCCTATTTCAATGGACATGGAATGACCGTCAGGGAAGGAGACGAATCATGCTCGCAAACAGCAACGCAACGGCCAATCTCGCTGTGAAGGACCTGGCCAAGGCCAGGGCTTTCTACGAAGGGACGCTCGGCCTCAAAGAGGTGCACAATGAAGGTGGCGAACTGATCGTCTATGAAAGCGGCGATACCGCCATCAACGTGTACCGTTCGAACTTCGCTGGGACCAACAAGGCGACGGCTGTGACCTGGACGGTCGGCGATGAACTCGGCAAGATCGTCGAGGCATTGAAATCGAAGGGCGTGACCTTCGAGCATTACGACATGCCCGGCCTGACGCTGGAGGGCGACGTTCATGTCGGTCAGGGCATGAAGATCGCATGGTTCAAGGATCCGGACGGCAACATCCTGAACCTTGTGGATAGGTAGATACGGCGCATCGCCTGCCGCGCAGTGCTGCGGTGCTGTCACCATGCCAGGCCGACCGCGAGGTAGGTGAGAGCCGCGATCGCCGCGGTTGCCGGCAGGGTGACGATCCATGCCACCACGATGTTGCCGGCAATGCCCCAGCGAACGGCGGAGACGCGGCGGGCGGCGCCGACGCCAATGATGGCGCCGGTGATCGTGTGCGTGGTCGATACCGGAATACCGAGCCAGGTGGCGGCGAACAGGGTGATCGCACCGCCGGTCTCGGCGCAGAAACCCTGCATCGGGTTCAGCCGGGTGATCTTCGAGCCCATTGTGTGGACGATGCGCCAGCCACCGAGCAATGTGCCCAGCGCCAGCGCCGACTGACAGGTGATGACGACCCACAGCGGCACGTAAAAATTCGCGCCGAGCATGCCTTGCGAATAGAGCAGCACGGCTATGATGCCCATCGTCTTCTGCGCGTCGTTGCCGCCATGGCCGAGCGAATAGAGCGAGGCGGAAAAGAACTGCATGACGCGGAACGTGCTGTCGACTGCGAACGGCGTCTGCCGCACGAACAGCCAGGAAACCGCAAGGATCAAGATGAGCGCCAGCAGAAATCCCGCCGCCGGCGATAGCACGATGGCTGCCGTGGTCTTGCCCAATCCGGCCCAGACGATAGCGCCGGTGCCTGCCTTGGCAACGCCGGCGCCGACCAAACCGCCGATCAGTGCGTGTGAGCTGCTGGACGGGATGCCGACGAGCCAGGTGACGATGTTCCAGACGATGGCGCCGACAAGTGCTGCGAAGATCACTGCCGGCGTGACGATGCTGGCGTCGATGATGCCGGTTCCCAGCGTCTCCGCCACGTGGAGACCGAAGAACATGAAGGCGATGAAATTGAAGAAGGCCGCCCAGAACACCGCATAATGCGGCCGCAGCACCCGGGTGGAGACGATGGTGGCGATGGAGTTGGCGGCATCGTGCAGGCCGTTAAGGAAATCGAAGAACAGCGCGACGAAGACAAGGCCGACCAGCACGGGAAAGGCTATTGCGGCTTCCACTATACGTTCTCGATGACGATGCCGCTGATTTCGTTGGCGACGTCCTCGAAGCGATCGACCACCTTTTCCAGCTCGCCGTAGATCTCGCTGCCGATCAGATAGGCCATCGGATCGCTGCGGCCGTGCCGCTTGAACAGGTCCTTCAGGCCCTGCTCGTGCAGGTCGTCGGCCCGGCCTTCCGCGCGCATGACCTCCTCGGCGATGGCGTTGAGGCGCACCGTATGCGCCCCGACCTCGCCGAGCAGCGGGATCGCCTCGGCCACCAACTTGGCGGCCTCGACGACGACGCCCCCCATTTCCTGCATCAGCGGGTCGAATTCCTTCTTTTCGAACAGCCTTACCGTCTTGACGGTCTTGTGCATCATGTCGATGGCATCATCCATCGACTGGATCAGGTCCTTGATGTCGCCGCGGTCGAAGGGCGTGATAAAGGAGCGGCGCACGGCCAGCAGCACTTCCGCGGTGATCTGATCGGCTTCGTCCTCGAGATCGATGATCGTCTGACACCAGCGGTCGATGTCGTTGCCCTGCAAAAGCTGCTGCAGTGCCTCGGCGCCAGCGACCACGGTGCGGGAATGCCGCTCGAACAGGTCGAAGAAGCGATCTTCGCGCGGCAAAAGCTTGCGGAACCAGCCCAGCATGTTCGGTCTCCCGTCGTGTCGGTCCACGACCAGTTCCATCCACATAGCGCTGCATGCCATCGCGGGAAACAGTAAGCCGGCTGAAAGATGTGGATGCGGACGATTTACAGGCGGCTTGCGGCCGAAGGCGATTTCCACGACGTTGCGCGCTACGATCGGACACAGCGTCCGTGACAGGCTCCCGACGGCATGATCGACAAGCTGGAATTCTTCATAGCACTTGCCAGGGAAGAACATTTCGGCCGGGCGGCGGAGGTGTGCGGCGTCACCCAACCGACGCTTTCGGCCGGCATCAAGCAGCTGGAGGGCCAGCTCGGCGTGATGCTGGTGCTGCGCGGCTCGCGCTTCCAGGGGCTGACGCCGGAAGGCAAGCAGGTGCTGGTGTGGGCGCGCCGCATCGTCGGCGATAGCAGGACCATGCGCGAGGAGATGCGGGCGGCACGCCACGGCTTGTCAGGGCGCATCCGTATCGCCGCGATCCCGACGGCGCTGGCCATGGTGGCGCGATTGACGACGCCGTTTCGGGCAAAGCACCCCGGCGTTACCTTCTCGGTGCTGTCGCGGACATCGATCGAGGTGCTGTCGCTGCTCGGCAATTTCGACATTGACGCCGGCATCACCTATCTCGACAACGAGCCGCTCGGACGCGTCACCAGCGTGCCGCTCTACGACGAGCGCTACCAGCTGATCACCGCCGTCGGGAACCCCTATTTCGACCGCGACAAAGTGACATGGGCGGAACTCAGCCAGCTGCCGCTCTGCCTGCTGACGCCGGACATGCAGAACCGCCGCATCATCGACCAGCATCTGGCCGAAGCCGGCGTGCAGGTGCGGCCGACTTTGGAATCCAACTCGATGATCGTGCTGTTTTCGCATATCCGCACCGGCAAATGGTCGTCGATCATGCCGCTTAACCTTGCGGAAACGTTCGGCTTTTCCGAGCCGATCCGGGCTATCCCGATCGTCGAGCCGGATGCCAGCCACACCGTCGGGCTGGTGGCCGCGCCGCGCGAACCGCACACGCCGCTGGTCTCGGCGCTGTTGGACGAGGCAATGGCGCTGGCGGACGATTTCCGCGCCCGCCGCTAGGCTAGACAATGCTGGTGAACGCGATCGATAGAAGATTTCTATCGAGCAACGGATCGGCTTTATTGATTTAGCGGGTTTCCTCTGATTTCTTAAGCACTTAGCGGAAGACCGCCACGACCAGGGAGGGCGCTGCATGACGATGCAGCCTGCAAGTACCGAGATCGCATCGCGCACGGCGGCGATCATCCAGGAGCTGAAAGGCCTCGAAGGCCCGCTGTTGCCGATCCTTCACGGTATACAGGAAGAGTTCGGCTATGTGCCGCAGGACGCGCTGCCCGTGATCGCCGAGGCGCTGAACATCTCCAGGGCCGAGGTGCATGGCGTCGTCACTTTCTATCACGATTATCGCAGCCAGCCGGCCGGCAGGCATGTGCTGAAGCTCTGCCAGGCGGAAGCCTGCCAGTCGATGGGTTCGGATGCGATCGCCGCCAAGCTCAAATCATTGCTGGGCATAGGCTTCCACGAGACAACCCGCGACGGTTCGGTGACGCTGGAGCCGGTCTATTGCCTCGGCCTTTGCGCCTGCTCGCCGTCGGCGATGCTGGACGGTGAGGTGATCGGGCGGCTCGACGACGAAAAGCTCAATGAAATCGTTGCCGAGGTGCGCTCATGATCCCGCGTATCTATATTCCGGGCGATTCCGGCGCGCTGGCGCTCGGCGCGGAAAAGGTCGCCAAGGCGATTCGGGCGGAATTGGCCGAGCGCGGCATCGAGGCCAAGATCGTGCGCAACGGCTCGCGCGGCGCCTATTTCCTCGAGCCGATGGTCGAAGTGGCGACAGCCACTGGCCGCGTCGCCTATGGGCCGGTGAAGCCATCCGACGTCAAAAGCCTGTTCGACTGCGGCTTCCTCACCGGCGGCCACCACAAGCGCTGGCTGGGTACGCCGGACAAGATCCCGTTCCTGGCCAAACAGACGCGGCTGACCTTTGCGCGCTGCGGCGTCACCGATCCGCTGTCGCTCGATCACTACAAGGCGCATGGCGGGCTGAAAGGCCTGCAGAATGCAGTGGCGATGACGCCGTCCGACGTCGTCAAACAGGTGACCGAGTCCGGGCTGCGCGGTCGTGGCGGCGCCGGCTTCCCGACCGGCATCAAGTGGAAGACGGTGCTCGATACGTCGGCCGACCGCAAATACATCGTCTGCAATGCCGATGAAGGCGATTCCGGCACGTTCGCCGACCGCATGATCATGGAAGGCGACCCCTTCGTGCTGATCGAAGGCATGGCGATCGCCGGCATTGCCACCGGCGCGACCAAGGGCTTCATCTATATCCGCTCCGAATACCCGCATGCGGTGGCGGTGATGCAGAAGGCCGTCGAGATCGCCCGCAAGGCCGGCTTGCTCGGCGTCAATGTGCTCGGCTCGGCCAATTCATTCGACATGGAAGTCCGCGTCGGTGCCGGCGCCTATGTCTGCGGCGAGGAGACCGCCCTGCTCGACAGCCTCGAAGGCAAGCGCGGACAGGTGCGGGCCAAGCCGCCGCTGCCGGCGCACAAGGGCCTGTTCGGCAAGCCGACGGTAATCAACAACGTCATCTCGCTGGCCTCGGTGCCGGTGATCATGGACAAGGGCGCCGCCTTCTACAAGGATTTCGGCATGGGCCGTTCGCGCGGCACCATCCCGATCCAGATTGCCGGCAACGTGAAGTATCCCGGTCTCTACGAGGCCGCGTTCGGCATGACGCTGGGTGAAATCGTCGACGACATCGGCGGCGGCACGGCGACGGGGCGTCCGGTCAAGGCGGTACAAGTGGGTGGCCCGCTCGGCGCCTATTTCCCGCGCGCCCTGTTCGACACGCCGTTCGACTACGAGGCGTTTGCCGCCAAGGACGGGCTGATCGGCCATGCCGGCATCGTCGTTTTCGACGACAGCGCCGACATGCTGAAGCAGGCACGCTTTGCCATGGAATTCTGCGCTATCGAAAGCTGCGGCAAGTGCACGCCGTGCCGCGTCGGCTCGACGCGCGGCGTCGAGGTGCTGGACCGGCTCGCCCAGAACGTCGAACCGGAAAAGCAGATCGCGCTGGTCACCGACCTTTGCAACACGATGAAGTTCGGCTCGCTTTGCGCTCTCGGCGGCTTCACCCCATATCCAGTGATGAGTGCACTCAACCATTTCCCGGACGACTTTCGGCCGACGCCGGTCGCCGAAGCAGCGGAATAGGAGCGGACAGGCATGAACGCGGCATTCGACATCAAATCGCTGGTCCAGGAAATCGACTACGGCACACCCGCCTCGGAAGCCGAACAGCAGGTAACGCTGACCGTCGACGGCAAGTCGGTGACGGTGCCGGCGGGGACCTCTATCATGCGCGCTTCGATGGAAGCGGGCGTCGAAATCCCGAAACTCTGCGCCACCGACATGCTGGATTCGTTCGGCTCCTGCCGGGTCTGCCTCGTCGAGATCGATGGGCGCGGCGGCACGCCGGCCTCGTGCACGACGCCGGTCGGCGAAGGCATGGTCGTGCATACGCAGAGCGACCGGCTAGACGCCATCCGCCGCGGCGTGATGGAACTCTATGTCTCCGACCACCCGGCGGCGTGGGGCGAGAAGGCCGGCACCGGCGCCAGCGAGTTCGACAAGGTCGTCAGGACGGTCGGCCTGACCGAGAACCGCTATGGCGTGGACGGCCGCAACCACGTCAAGCAGGAAAACGGCGTGGCGCCCGGCCATGGCTCGCTGACCATCGACTATATCGCGCGTGATGAATCGAACCCCTATTTCACCTACGATCCGGCGCAGTGCATCGTGTGCTCGCGCTGCGTGCGCGCTTGTGAAGAGGTGCAGGGCACGTTTGCGCTGACCATCGAGGGCCGCGGCTTCGAATCCAGGGTCTCGGCCGGCATGCACGAGGCGTTCGTCGATTCCGAATGCGTGTCGTGCGGGGCCTGCGTGCAGGCCTGCCCGACCGATGCGCTGAGGGAAAAGACCGTGCTGGCGAAGGGCCTGCCCGAGCGCTCGACCGTCACCACCTGTGCCTATTGCGGCGTCGGCTGTTCGTTCAAGGCCGAGGTCAAGGGCGACGACGTCATCCGCATGATGCCCTACAAGGCAGGCAAGGCCAACCACGGCCACTCCTGCGTCAAGGGCCGCTTCGCCTATGGCTATGCGACGCACAAGGACCGGATCCTGAAGCCGATGATCCGCGAGAAGGTCAGCGATCCGTGGCGCGAAGTGTCGTGGGAAGAGGCGCTCACCCATACGGCGAACGAATTCCGCCGCATCCAATACCAGTACGGCCGCACCTCGATCGGCGGCATCACCTCGTCGCGCTGCACCAACGAGGAAACCTACCTCGTCCAGAAGTTGGTCCGGCAGGGCTTCCGCAACAACAATGTCGACACCTGCGCCCGCGTCTGCCATTCGCCGACCGGCTATGGCCTCGGCCAGACCTTCGGCACCTCCGCCGGCACGCAGGATTTCGATTCGATCGAGCAGACGGACGTCATCCTGCTGATCGGCGCCAATCCGACCGATGCGCATCCGGTGTTCGCATCGCGCATGAAAAAGCGCATGCGCCAGGGCGCCAAGCTGATCGTGCTCGATCCGCGCCGCACCGACATCGTGCGCTCGGCCCATGTCGAGGCGCAATTCCATCTGCCGCTGAAGCCGGGCACCAACGTCGCCATGCTGACAGCGCTCGCCCATGTCATCGTCACCGAAGGCCTGTTCGACGAGGCCTTCATCCGCGAGCGCTGCGACTGGGACGAGTTCCAGGATTGGGCATCGTTCGTGGCATTGCCGGAAAACAGCCCGGAGGTCGTCGGCCAGCTCGCCAACGTCGATCCCGACGACATACGCGGTGCAGCCCGGCTCTATGCCCGCGGCGGCAACGGCGCGATCTATTACGGCCTCGGCGTGACCGAGCACAGCCAGGGCTCGACCACCGTCATCGCCATTGCCAACCTCGCCATGGCGACCGGCAATATCGGCCGGCCGGGCGTCGGCGTGAACCCGCTGCGCGGCCAGAACAATGTGCAGGGCTCCTGCGACATGGGCTCGTTCCCCCACGAGCTTCCCGGCTATCGCCACATCTCAGGCGACGCCGTGCGCGCTATCTATGAGAGCCTGTGGGGCGTCAAGCTCGACGACGAGCCCGGCCTGCGCATCCCCAACATGTTGGACGCAGCCGTCGACGGCTCGTTCAAGGGCCTCTATGTGCAGGGCGAGGACATCCTGCAGTCGGACCCCGACACCAAGCATGTCGCCGCGGGTCTCGCCGCGATGGAATGTGTGGTCGTGCACGACCTCTTCCTCAACGAGACGGCCAACTACGCGCATGTCTTCCTGCCCGGCTCGACCTTCCTCGAGAAGGACGGCACCTTCACCAATGCCGAGCGCCGCATCAACATGGTGCGCAAGGTGATGGAGCCGAAATGCGGCTATGCCGACTGGGAGACGACGCAGGAGCTCGCCAAGGCGCTCGGCCTCGGCTGGAACTACACGCATCCGTCTGAGATCATGGACGAGATCGCCAAGACGACGCCGAGTTTCGCCGGCGTTTCCTTCGACCTTCTCGACCGGGTGGGCTCGGTGCAGTGGCCCTGCAACGAGAAGTCGCCGGAAGGCACGCCGATCATGCATATTGGCGGCTTCGTGCGCGGCAAGGGCAAGTTCATCCGCACCGAATACGTGGCGACCGACGAAAGGACCGGACCGCGCTTTCCCCTGCTGCTGACCACCGGCCGCATCCTGTCGCAATACAATGTCGGCGCGCAGACCCGGCGCACCGACAACGTCGTGTGGCATAGCGAGGACCGGCTGGAGATCCATCCGCACGATGCCGAAAATCGCGGCCTGCGCGACGGCGACTGGGTGCGGCTGACCAGCCGCTCCGGCGAGACGACGCTGCGCGCGCTGATCACCGAGCGGGTGTCGCCGGGCGTCGTCTATACGACCTTCCACCATCCCGACACCCAGGCCAACGTCATCACCACCGACTTCTCCGACTGGGCGACCAACTGCCCGGAATACAAGGTGACCGCGGTGCAGGTGGGTGCATCCAACGGCCCGTCGGAATGGCAGCGCGACTATGACGAGCAGGCGAAGCAAAGCCGCCGCATCGCGAAGTTGGAAGCGGCGGAGTAGCGTTTTGGCGTCGTGCCGGAGCACCCCCCTCTGGCCTACCGGCCATCTCCCCCTCAAGGGGGGAGATTGGATGTCATCTCGGCTTTCGCCAATCACCAGCGTCGAAGGGTGCCTTACGTCTGAACTGCCAATCTCCCCTCTTGAGGGGGAGATGGCCGGTAGGCCAGAGGGGGGTGCCGCGTGATGCCCAAACGTCGTGCTGTCACCCAGATCAGCCGCCTCGCGCGCCGCGCCGGCGGCACCGCGGCCGCCAACCGCATGGTGCCGGAAGAGACGCCGGTAGCATTCTCCTTTGCCGGCACCACGCATGCGGTGATGATGGCAAGCCCGGCCGATTTCGAGGATTTCGCGCTCGGCTTCTCGCTGACCGAAGGCATCATTGCCTCGCCAGACGAAATCGAAGCGATCGAGGTCGAGGATCACGGCGCCGGAATCGATATCCAGATCAGGCTGAAGGACAGCGCCAACACCCGCTTCGAGGCGCGTCGCAGACGGCTGGCCGGCCCGGTCGGCTGCGGGCTGTGCGGCATCGAATCGATCGAGGAAGCAATGCGCTCGGTCGATCCGGTCGGCGCGTCAACGCTTACGCTTCAGGCCGACGATATCGTTCGCTCGGTCAAGCTTTTGTCGAAGGTGCAGCCGCTGCACGCCGAGACCGGCGCGGTCCACGCGGCCGGTTTTTACCTCCCCGGCAAGGGCATCGTCATGGCGCGCGAGGATGTCGGCCGTCACAATGCGCTGGACAAGCTGGCCGGCGCCCTGGCCAAAGCCGGTATCGACGGCAGGTCGGGGGCCGTCGTCGTGACGTCGCGCGTTTCGGTCGAGATGGTGCAGAAGACCGCGGCGATCGGTGCTGCCTTCATCATCGCCGTCTCGGCGCCGACGGCACTTGCCATCCGCACCGCGGACGACGCCGGCATGACGCTGGTGGCGCTGGTGCGCGGCGACGATTTCGATATTTTCACCCATCCTGACCGCGTGGTTTCCGGAGTTGCCAAGCATGTCGCATGACGAAGGCCACCTCATGAGCACCAGCGAAAAGCTGGTTCGCATGGCCAACCAGATCGCCGCCTTTTTCCACTCCAAGCCGCGCGAGCAAGGCATTGCCGGCGTCGCCGAGCACATCAACAAGTTCTGGGAGCCGCGGATGCGCCGGCAATTGTTCGAGATGCTGGATAGCGGCGGCGAAGGGTTCAACGAGCTTGTCGTCGCGGCCGCGCCTCACATCAAGCGGCCGGGCGCGCCGGAGGGCGCAGGTTTTAGCGTCGGCGGTGCGAACACCGAGACTACCGCCGCGTCACAGAAGTAGGCGCCGCGGACCTACATTCACACTCTCTATAGTTTCATCTGCCGCAAGCTGCGCGCCTCTGCTATGATCCGGCGATAAGAAATCGTCGGGTCGGGCGGACAACCTCGTGAGGCCGATCGAAACTCGATACGCGCTCAGTGGCGACGTGCGGATCGCCTATCAGGTGGTCGGCCAGGGATCGCTCGATCTGGTCTTCGTGCCGGGTTTCATTTCCAATCTCGACCTGCACTGGGAAGACGAAGGCTACACCCGGCTGTTGGCGTTACTTGCGGAACACCGCAGTCATACATCATCTCTTATGCAAGGTGGCGGCAGCCGGGGCAGCGCAAGCCTCCATGACTACGGAGAGGGAAACCCCTACTCGCTCTCACCCTCCAGCGCCGGCACCGACACGCCAGCAAGCTCCGCCGCCAGCAACCGCGCAGCACCGGCGCGCGCGATCCTCAGCATCAGCGCCTTGCGTGTCGCCGCCGCCATGCGGTGCTCGGGCGCATCGCGCAAAATCTCAGCACCATAGCCGTCCGAGAGAATGAAGCCGCACTCTTCCGGAAAGATTTCCTGGGGCACGCCGGGATGCGTGGCGAAGAAGAAGCGGTCGGAATGCAGCCGGTAGTCCGGCCATTTGCGGTCGACCCTGAAATCCTCGATCGAGGATTTGATCTCGATGATCCAGATGTCGCCCTGGCGGGTCAGCGCCACGAGATCGGCGCGGCGCCCGGTCGCCAGCGACAGTTCGGGCAAGACATGCGCGCCCATCTGCTTGAGCAGCCGCTGCACGCCGCGACGAACCAGCATGGCACGCTCCGACTGGCGGCCGTCGATGAGCGGGTTGAGGGGAAGAGGTGAGATGATCGGCATGGCCGCACCATGCCAGATTTTGTTCACGGTTTGAACCCGGTTTTCAGTGCGATTATCTGGCTGACAAACCTAATCTGCAAAATACTGTGGAGCGGGCGCTACAAGGCCCGCCCTTCCACAAGGCGGGCCGCTCGCGTTATGAATGCGGTTCTTACTGGTGAGGGGAGCTATGTTTTCGCGAGGCGTCGCGGTTGATCTAATATTCACCGCTGCAGGCCCGAAAGTGGTCGCAGCATAATCAAAAAGGTGGCGAAGCATGGTTACTGAGATTGCAAGTTTGACGATCGACCAGACTAGGCTCAATAGGATGCTCACGCGGGGCGTCGTATTTTCCGTTATTTGGCTCGCCGGTTTCGGGTCTTCTTATGCACTCTACCAGGGGCTTCTGGCGCGACGGATGATAAAAATGAATCCCATGCTTCGGGGAAATGGCCGCGCCTGGTGGTGCATCATTGTGGGAGGGCTTGGGGCCGCAGCCTTATGTGCGATAGTTGGCGCCGGCATTTTCAACGCCATGACACAACCCTAGGTCACACGGTAACACCGCCTGCCGATCCGGTGTTGGGTCATATTGATATGTAGGTCCCATTCAATGAGCGCTTCCGGCGTCATCCTCCCATCGTTGGCCGTCATTCCCGGCCGCAAGTTTGAAGCTTGCTGATTCATATCAAAATGCTCCTGTCCTGTCGCCGGGCCGCACCAGATATGGCAACTCAGATTTGCCATTGTCATCGAACAGGCCTCAGCTAACCGGCATCATGCCCTCCAGAGCAATAATTCTCGTCTTTGCGCAGCGTTCGCGGATGGCCTTGAGCCGGCCGTATTCTGGAGAATCGTACCATGCCAGGAGGGAAGCCATGTCGGGGAATTCGACAATGACGAGGCGATGAGGCTCCCAATCGCCTTCCAGAACTTTGGTGGCTCCGCCGCGAGCGATGTACCTCCCCCCGTAGCGGGCTTCGGTTGCAGGCACGTCCCGGCGGTATTCCTCGAAGACGGCGGCGTCGGTTATGTCTACATCAGCAATGAGATATGCGGCCATTGACCTTACTCCCCTTGGGAAAGGCAATTGAAACAGGTCTATTAGCGGTCCCGCAACTAAGCCAGCGGTACTACGCCTCGGAAACGACTCGCGTTCTCCCGGATTGCGGCGCTTAACTGTCTTGGTGGGGGCAGCTCTGGGAGGAGACGAACCATGCCGATGTATCTCACGCGATTCAGCTACAGGCCCGAAACCTGGGCGCGCTTGATGGACAATCCCGAGGATAGACGCGAGGCTGCCCGTTCCTACATCGAGTCGGTGGGCGGAAAGCTGCACGGGTTCTGGTATGCCTTCGGAGAGTACGATGGCTGGAACCTGTGGGAGGCGCCGGACAATGTGTCGATGGCATCCGTCATGCTCGCAATCGGTGCGGGAGGCGCGCTCAGCTCGTACGAGACCACCGTGCTGTTAAGTGTCGAAGAGACGATGGACGCGCTTGGGAAAGCGAAGTCGATCCGCTATCGCCCACCGGGATCGTGACGGCCGCCCCTGCTTTGCGGAGTGTCGAAGGCTGGGGAACGCTTGCTCTCGAACGGCGCCCGTTCCTACACTTTTGCGCAAAAAATGTCCGCTGCACCCTCTTGGCAGCGCCGGCAGCTTGCGCTTTCAATGTCGGCCACGGGATTTTTTACGAGGAGCACACCATGACGGAAGATGACGACCGGAAATCGGCGACGCCGGAGGAAATCCGCTCGGCCATCAGAGGCTGGGCGGTGCTTGGGGCAATCATCGTTGCCGTGTTTGGTGCCGCCTACGTCATGATCGATAGTTGAATGGCCGACGATCCTGGTCGCCCCGATGGACTGCCTGAAAAGATCGGCACGGTCCTTGGTGCATTGGTGGTGATCGGCACGTTCGGGCTTCTGGCGTGGACCGTGCTTCGCGGCGTCCTTTATTGAACCCGGCCCGTCAGGATCATCTCCTGCAGCGGCCGCGTCTCAGGCCGATCTCCTCGTAGTAACGGATGGTCTTGGCCGGCAGGCCAGAGCGCCGGGCAGCGTCACCGACATCCATGGTGATTTCCTCGTCTCGTGGCTTTTGTTCCTGGCCTATTGATTTTGCAGCATAATCCTGCGGAGGCTGTTGCCGAAATGCCATAGTCGCAGGTTTACCAGCATGCAAGTCCAAGGATATAGGCATCGCCCGCTTGGCAAGCAAAGCAAATGCCAGCATGAATGAAGATGAAAAAGCGGCCGACTCGAGCCGCTGTTGTTTGGGCAGGGCATCGGACCTTTTCATGCGCATGAAGTCACTTGCAATCGTCGCGGCCCTGGCGCTGTCGACAGCTGTCGCCGGTTGCAGCACCATCGGGTCGCAGATCTTCACCAACAACTACGGCGCGGTGACCGATGCCGGCTATCACCTGCCGCGCATCCCGATCGAAAAGGTGCCGTTCAAATACCGCCGGCAGATCGTCGACTACGACACCAGGGAAAAGCCGGGCACCATCATCGTCGATACGCAGAACAAATTCCTCTATTTCGTCATGGGCGACGGCGAGGCGATGCGTTACGGCATCGGCGTCGGCCGTGAGGGTTTCGAATGGCACGGCACTGCACATATCGCGCTGAAGCGCGAATGGCCGACCTGGACGCCGCCGTCGCAGATGATTAGGCGCCAGCCGGAGCTGACCAAGTTTGCCGGCGGCATGGAGCCGGGATTGAAGAACCCGCTCGGCGCGCGCGCCATGTACCTGTTCAACAAGGGCGGCGATATGGGCTATCGCCTGCATGGCAGCCCGGAATGGAATTCGATCGGCAAGGCGATGTCGTCGGGCTGTATCCGGCTGATGAACCAGGACATTATCGACCTCTACGACCGCACCTCGGTCGGCGCCAAGGTCATTGTAATATAAAGCCCTCATACGCGGACCGTCTAGGCAACAACACAGACGTCGCAAACAGAAAACCGGGCACTTGAGCCCGGTTTTTTGTTGTCTGCGGAAGTTGAAGATGGAACGGCGTGTCAGGAAACCTGTTCGACATGCTGCACTTCCGGCACAAAGTGCCGGAGCAGGTTCTGGATGCCGTGCTTCAGCGTCGCCGTCGACGACGGGCAGCCGGCGCAGGCGCCTTTCATGTGCAGGAATACCGTGCCGTTCTCGAAGCCGCGGAAGGTGATGTCGCCGCCATCCTGGGCAACGGCCGGGCGCACCCGCGTGTCGAGCAGCTCCTTGATGGTGAGGACCAGCTCCTCGTCGGCCTTGTCGTAGAATTCGCCGGTCTGGCTGGTCTCGGCGGCGGGGCCGGCCTTGGCCATCACCGGGGCGCCGGACATGAAATGCTCCATGATGGCGCCGAGGATAGCCGGCTTCAGATGCTGCCAGTCGGGGCCGTCCTTGGTCACGGTGATGAAATCATAGCCGAAGAAGACGCCGGTGACGCCGGGGATCTCGAACAGCCGGCCGGCCAACGGCGAAGCCGTTGCGGCGCTATCGGCATCACGGAAATCGGCGGTGCCTTCTTGCAGCACTTCCTTGCCGGGCAGGAATTTCAGCGTCGCCGGGTTTGGCGTCGACTCGGTCTGGATGAACATGGCCGTCTCCGTGCCCGTTTCGGGGCAGCTAGTTTGGAATAATTCTAATTAGGCTTTATCCGCCCGACATTCAAGCGAAAGGCGTCGCGGGGAACGACTGGCTGGTGGAATGAATTTTCTTCTGTAGCGCCGTGCGTCTTCCTGAAGCGCCAACGATGCCGTTCATGCAATGATACTCACCGGCCGTAAGCAACCACTGCATCGCTGCGTTCTTGGACCACTGTAACGGCATGGATCCCAGGGTCTGCGCCGCGTCGCTTCGCTCCTTGCTCCGCCCTGGGATGACGAAAGGAGGGACGCTCCGGCTCATTTTGAACGCCTGCGACTTGCCATCGGCCCACCCGAGAGCCGTATCTCTCACGCCTGCGATTAGCCATAAGCCACCACGCCTTCGTCATCCCAGGGCGAAGCAGGAGCGAAGCGACGTAGCGGAGACCCTGGGATCCATGCCGTGACCTTCGAGCGTCGCGGCGCTGAACGACAGGGTCCTTTTTGGCCCCGCAACATTGGCCCGATCGGTTCGTCGCAGGCCCGCTGAACGTACCCTAGGCCAAGCTGTCGATCTCCTCGTCCGACAGGTTCTGCGGCACCACCGTGACCGGGATAGGAAAGGCGGCGCCCTTGCCGGCGACCGCACCGACCAGCGGCCCAGGCCCTTCCTTGCCGGCGCCTGCCGCCAGCACCAGGATGGCGATGTCCTGGTCTTCCTCGATCAGCTTGTGGATCTCTTCGGTCGGCTTGCCTTCGCGCACCACCAGCTCCGGCTCGATGCCGAGCTTCTGGCGCACCTTGTTGGCGTAGCTGTCGAGTGCCGCGCGCGCCGTGGCGGTCGCCTCCTCGCGCATGATCTTCTCGACGCCCAGCCAGTGCTGGAAATCATCCGGCTCGATGACATAGAGCAGCACCAGCACGCCGCTCGTGCTTTGCGCCCGCTTCGAGGCGTAGGCGACGGCGCGCTCGCATTCGGGCGTGTCGTCGATGATCGCCAGGAACTTGCGGCGATGACCGGCTTCGCGGCTGAGGCGTTTGGAGACCATATTCACCCTGTTCGATGGTTTCGGTCGCAATCTGCCACCGCCGCAGCCCGCCCGCAAGCGACCGGCGGCTGTGGCGATGCTGGTGCAGCTTAAAGCGCGTCGCGTTCGACCAGCCTCATGCGACGCGCTTCAGGTTCTTGTTTTATGCATGTCGTTATCGCAAAACCGCTGCACACTTTTGCGCGACATGCATTAGCTTTGCAGCAGGCCGATAATGTCGCGCACGGTCTTCATCGTCGCTTCGGCCAATGTGCCGGCACGCTCGCCGCCATCCCGCAACACCGCGTCGACATAGGCGCGGTCATCGGAGATGCGGCGCATCTCGCCGGCGATCGGCGCCAGCTTTTCCACGGCGAGATCGGCCAGCGCCGGCTTGAACACCGAAAACTGCTGGCCGCCAAATTCCTTCAGCACGGCCTCTTTCGAGATTTCGGCGAGGCCGGCATAGATGCCGACGAGGTTTTCCGCTTCCGGCCGGCCGGCAAGCCCGTCCAGTTCGCCGGGCAAGGCTTCCGGGTCGGTCTTGGCCTTGCGGATCTTCTTCGAGATGGCATCGGCATCGTCGGTCAGGTTGATGCGCGACAGGTCCGACGGGTCGGATTTCGACATCTTTTTCGAACCGTCGCGCAGCGACATGATGCGCGCCGCCGGGCCGCCGATGACCGGCTCGGTCAGCGGGAAATAGCCGTTCACCGTCTCTTCGCCGACCTGCATCTCGACGCCGACGCCAAGCGCTGCGATGCGGTCCGAAAAGTCGTTGTTGAATTTCTGCGCGATGTCTCGGGTCAGCTCCAGATGCTGCTTCTGGTCGTCGCCGACCGGCACGTGGGTGGCGCGGTAGACAAGGATGTCGGCGGCCATCAGGGAGGGATAGGCGAGCAGGCCGAGCGAGGCGTTCTCGCGGTCCTTGCCGGCCTTGTCCTTGAACTGCGTCATGCGGTTCATCCAGCCGATGCGCGCCACGCAGTTGAAGACCCAGGCAAGCTCGGCGTGCTGCATCACCCGCGACTGGTTGAAGACGATGTGCTTGTTCGGATCGATGCCGGAGGCGAGAAACGCCGCGGTGATCGAACGCGTCTGGTCCTGAAGATCCTCATAGACGAGCTGTGCGGTCAGCGAATGCAGATCGACGACGCAATAGATGCAGTCGGAGGTGTCCTGCAGGGCGACGAATTTCTTGATGGCGCCGAGATAATTGCCGAGATGCAGATTGCCGGTTGGCTGGACGCCGGAAAAGACGAGCGGTTTGAAGGGGGGCTGATCGGTCATGGTGTTTCCCTGGCTTGTGGAGGGCCGTTTCGCGCGCGGCGAAAGTCTTGCGACGGCGCGCTTATGGACGAGAGCGAGGAGACGATCAAGAGGGCGTTGGCCACGTCACGCGGGGCTTTGGCGTCGGCCGAGCAGAAGGCTGTTTGAGGGGGATGGCGCCGACCAGAAACAAAACCCGCCTTGCGGCGGGTCCTCGGCGCCAATCAGCACCATACCGAAATTAGTAGCATAGCTGCCGGCACAAAGCAAGAACAAAATAGCTCGCCTTGGCAATCGCTTCGATTTGGCCAGGCCTACATTGACGGACTGATGTAGATAGCTACATAATATATGCTACACCGCGGAAGCAAAACAATGACGATCAACATCAACAACAAGGAAGCTGACAGCCTGACGCGGGCTTTTGCCAGGCTTGAAGGTGTCGGCATCACCGAGGCAATCGTGATCGCCATGCGCGAAGCTCTGGAGCGCCGACGCAATCGCGAGACGCCGCTGGAGACGGCGGCACGGCTCCGGGCCGAGTTCGGTATTGAGCTGAGCGAGCAGGCGCGCAAGCCGCTGCCGCGCTCGGTCTACGACGAATTGTCCGGCGAAGACTGATGTTCATCGATGCAGCCGCTATCGTTGCAATACTGAGCAACGAGACCGAAGCCCAGCGCTGCGCGCAGGCGGTCATGAAAGCGTCGGCTCCGTTCACGTCGGCCATCGCGGTTTGGGAAGCCGCGATGGCGCTTTCGCGATCGGAAAAGCTAGCCATCCCGGTCGCCACAAGCCTGGAGATAGTCAGCCGTTTTCTCGAAGAGCGTGGAATCACCTTGCGGGAGCTTCCGCCTGCCTCTGACGCGGCATCCCTGTCTGTTGAGGCTGCGTCGCGGTTTCGCAACAACGCTGGCCGACTGAACATGGCCGACTGTTTCCACTACGCCTGTGCGCGCTACTACGCCGTTCCGATGCTTTCGACGGCGGACGAATTCCGCTTCACGGATCTGGAGACTGTTGCTTGACCGGCTGGGACCCCTTCCGCCCGATATTGCGGCGGATCATGCCGAAATCTGCGCCGCCGGTGGCGAAGGCGGTGACGAAGTAGAGCAGCGCCCCGCCGGCGACGAGCGCAAGCAGGGTTACCGCCTGGATCACCAGAGGCGAGCCGGAAGCCAGCTTTGCGGCGAACCAGTGCTCGGCAAAATAGAGCGCCGCGGCCATCACCGCCGCCGACAGCACCAGCCGCGGGATGCGTTTCATGAGCGGCACGTCGCGGCCCCAATGGCCGCGCCGGATCAGCACGGCGAGCAGCATGAACGCATTGACCCAGCCTGCGACGGCGGAGGCAACGGCAATGCCGGGCGCGCCCATGGTCGGAAACAGCGTCAGCGCCGTCGTAATGTTAACCGCCACCGAGATAGCGGCAAAAATCATCGGCGTGCGCGTGTCCTCGCGGGCGAAATAGCCTGGGGTGAACGCCTTGATCAGCACGAAGGCCGGCAGGCCGAGGCCGAAAATCGCCAGGATTGCCGCGACCGTCGGCGTCGAATTGTTGGCGGCAAAGGCGCCGCGCTCATAGACCAGCCGCACGATCGGCTCGGACATGACCAGCAGGGCGGCCGCCGCCGGCAAGGTCATGAAAAGGGTAAACTCGACCGAGCGGTTCTGCAGATTGGCGGCCTCGACCAGATTGCCTGATTTCAGCGCCCGCGACAGTTCCGGCAAAAGCACGATGGCGACGGCGACGCCGACGACGCCCAACGGCAGCTGGTAAACGCGGTCGGCATAGGCCAGCGACGACACCGCGCTGTCCTGCGCCGACGCGATCGCCGTGCCGATCAGCTGGTTGATCTGGGTGATGCCGCCGGTGATCGCCGCCGGCAGCGCCAGGATCAGCAGCCGCTTGACGTTCGGCGTCATCTTCGGCCGCCGGAAGCCGATCGAAATGCCGGCATGGCGCACCGCCGCCCAGACGATCGCCAGCTGCACCAAGCCGGCCGCCAGCACACCCCAGGCCAGACCGAAACCGACGGTGCAGGCGTCCGAACCCTTGTACCAAGCATAGGCAAGCACGGCGATGAGGATGACGTTGAGGAACACCGGCGCCACCGCGGCGGCGAAATAGCGGCGCAGCGAATTCAGCATGCCGGCCATCATGGCGCCGAGCGACATGCAGATCAGGTATGGGAACATGACGGTCGCCAGCGCCACCGTCGTCTCGAATTTTCCCGGCGTGTCGGCAAAGCCCGGCGCCACCAGGTAGCGCACGATCAGCGGCATCGCCAGTTCCATGGCGATGGTCAGCGCCAGAAGCGCCGTGAACAAGACGCCGAACACCTCTTCGGAAAAGCGCTTGGCGCCATCGGTGCCATGTGTCTCGATCTCCTTGGCAAACAGCGGCACGAAGGCGGCGTTGAAGGCGCCTTCGGCAAACAGCCGGCGAAAGGTGTTGGGGAACTGGAAGGCGGCGTTGAAGGCGTCGGCGATCGGCCCGGTGCCGAGTGCGGCAGCCATCAGCATCTCGCGGCCGAAGCCGAGGGCCCGGCTCATCAGCGTGCCGGAAGCGACGGTGGCGAATTTCTTGACAAGGCTCATGCGCTCGAAGTCTGCCTGCGGGATTGGGGCAAATGGAAGGTGACAGTCACTCGGCGGCCGTTTTGGTCTTGCCGCGCTCGGACGCGGTGCCCTCGAGCACCGCGATCAGCCTGTTGCGAATGGTCGCCGTACGCGACGGGCTGTCGATCTTCTGGCCGGTGAGATCGGTGACGTAGAACGTGTCGATGACTTTTTCGCCGAAGGTGGTGATGTGGGCTGAGGCGATGTCGAGCGACAGGTCCGACAACATGCCGGTGATCTCCGACAGAAGGCCCGGCCTGTCCAGCCCCTCGACCTCGATCACCGAGAACCGGTTCGACAGCGTATTGCGGATCTCGGCGCGTGGCGGAATACGGAAAACCTTGGCGCCGCGCCGAGGCTTGGTGCGCTTCTCGATCATTTCGGGCAGCCAGCTCTTGCCCGACAGAACATCCTCGATCAGCCGGCCGACGCGCTCGGCACGGCGGCGCTCGTCCTCGTCGCGGTCGAACTCCCTCGAGATCAGGATGGTGTCGAGCGCGCGGCCGTCCGAAGTGGTGAAGATCTGCGCGTCGACGATATTGCCGCCGGCCGCAGCACAGGCGCCGGCAATCACCGAGAGCAGGCGTGGATGGTCCTGCGCCAGCACCGTGATCTCGGTCACCGCCTCGAACTGGTGGGTCTTGACCATTGTGGCCAGCTTCTTGCCGGCATGGTCGGCCTCGCGGATGAATTCGGCATGGCGCACCTGGTCGGGAAGATCGACCGCCAGCAGATAGTTCTCGTAGTGCTGGCCGACATAACGCTTGCGGGCCTTTTCCGGCCAGTCGGCAAGCGCCTCGGCCAGTTGTTCGCGCGCCGCCGCCGTCCGTTTGGCGCGCGACACCTCCGAAAACCCCCCAGTCAACAAAAGCTCGGTCTCGTAGTAGAGCGTACGCAGCAACTGGCCCTTCCAGCCGTTCCAGACACCAGGCCCGACACCGCGGATATCGCAGACGGTAAGCACAAGCAGCATCTTCAGCCGTTCGACCGACTGCACAATCGCGGCAAAATCCTCGATCGTCTTGCGGTCGTTGAGATCGCGGGTCTGCGCGGTCATCGACATGACGAGGTGGTTCTCGACCAGCCAGGCGACCGTTTCGGTGTCGGCCGGCGAGAGCCCCATATGCGGGCAGATGCGCCGGGCGATCCTGGCGCCGGCTTGCGAATGGTCTTCCGGCCTGCCCTTGGCGATGTCGTGCAGGAGCACGGCGACATAGAGCGCCTCGCGGCTCTTCTTCAGCCCCGGCATCAGCGCGTGGGAAAGCGGATGGACCTTTTCGCCGTCGCCGCGTTCGATCTCGGCCAGCACGCCGATGCAGCGGATCAAATGCTCGTCCACGGTGTAGTGGTGGTACATCGAGAACTGCATCATGGCGACGATCTTGCCGAAGTCCGGGATTAGCTTAGCAAGCAGTCCGGCCTCGTTCATGCGCCGCAGATTGAGCTCGGCGTTACGGTCCGAGGTCAAGATGTCGAGGAACAGCCGGTTGGCCTCCTCGTCGCGCCTGAGCGCCTTGCCGACGAGGCCGAGCGAGCGGGTCAAAAGCTTCAGCGCATCGGGGTGGAATTCCAGGCCGTGCTTGTCGGCGAACCAGAACAGCCTGAGCAAGTTGACCGGGTCGCGCTCGAACACTTCGTCGTCGGCGATGTTGATGCGGTGGTTGTCGACGATGAAATCGGCCGTGCCGGCGAGCTTGCGCTTGCGGCGCGAGAAGGTGAGAAAGATGCGGTTGAAGCCCGGCACATGCTTGGCCTGCTCCTCTTCCAGCGCGGCACAGAAGATGCGGGTCAGGTCGCCGACGTCCTTGGCGACGAGGAAGTAGTGCTTCATGAAGCGCTCGACCGCCGACAGGCCGGGATGGGTGGTGTAGCCGAGCCGCTCGGCGATGTCGCGCTGGATGTCGAAATGCAGCCGCTCCTCGGCCTTGCCAGTGAGGAAATGCATGTGGCAGCGCACCGCCCACAGGAAGTCCTCGGCCTTCTGGAATTCCCGGTATTCGGCGTCGGTGAAGACGCCCTTGTCGACCAGTTCCTCGCCGGTGCGCACCCGGTAGAAATACTTGGCGATCCAGAACAGCGTCTGCAGGTCGCGCAGGCCGCCCTTGCCGTCCTTGACGTTGGGTTCGACCAGATAGCGGCTCTCGCCGGCCTTGGCGTGGCGCTCGTCGCGTTCGGCGAGCTTGGCCTGGACATATTCAGGGCCGGTGGTGCGCACCACCTCGTGATCGAAGCGCTGCAAAAGCTCGTCATAGAGCTTTTGCTCGCCCCACAGGAAGCGCGCTTCCAGGATCGAGGTGCGGATGGTGATGTCGGTGCGCGACAGCCTAAGGCATTCGTCGATGTTGCGCGTCGCGTGGCCGACCTTCAGGCCGAGGTCCCACAGCATGTAGAGCATATATTCGACGATCTGCTCGCCCCACGGCGTCTGCTTGTAGGGCAGCAGGAACAGCAGATCGATGTCGGACCCCGGCGCCAGCGTGCCGCGGCCATAGCCGCCGACGGCAACGACCGCCATGCGCTCGGCCGATGACGGGTTTTTGACGCGATAGACATGGGTGGCGGCGAAATCGTAGAGCGCACGGATGATCTCATCCATCAGATGCGACAGCCGGGCGGCGCAGGCGGTGCCGCTGCCATCGTCCATCAGCATGCGTTCGGCGACAGTGCGGCCGTCGGCGAGCCGGCTTTTGAGAAGCTTGAGGACGCCGCTGCGCGCGGCCTTGCCCGAACCGTCGCCTGCCGTGGCCGCGGTCAGTTCGGTCATCTCGCGGCGCAAGGCTTCGCCGTCGATCAGTTCCTCGAGCTTCAGGGATATTCTTGCCATAAATGCCGTTCGGCCTCGCCGTTTCGGCGGCGTCTATAGCGCGTTTTCGCGGCGCTGGGTATGGGGCGGACGGACGCGTTCTCCGCAGCGGTGGAACGGGACGATCGTCTCGCGCCCGCGGCCGGGCGGTTAGGGGCATGGGCGCGAAAAATCGAAAACAGCCCTTGACCTTCCCGTTACTGGAAGCACTACCTCCGCCGCAACATCGAAATACAGGGGCTTTCGGCATGACGCATTCCGATCACCATCATCACGCCCATGGCAGCCGTTGCTCGGCAAAGGGCGCCTCCTCTGCTGCGGACGCCGTCATCCGCGATCCGGTCTGCGGCATGACCGTCGATCCGGCCGCCGGCAAGCCTACCGCCGGGCATGGCGGCCATCGCTATCATTTCTGCAGCGAAAGCTGCCGTTCGAAATTCGTCGCCGAACCCCAGAAATATCTGACCGCCACCGATCCCGTCTGCGGCATGAGCGTCGACCGTGCCACGGCCAGGCACTTTTTGCGGCACGAGGGTCAGGGTTTCTATTTCTGCTCGGCCGCTTGCCAGGCGAAATTCGAGGCCGAGCCGGCAAAGTATCTCGGCGACAGGCCGGCACCGCAGGCAATGCCCAAGGGCACGCAATACACCTGCCCGATGCATCCCGAAATCATCCGCGACAAGCCCGGCTCGTGCCCGATCTGCGGCATGGCGCTGGAGCCGATGGGGGTGCCGACCGGCGACGAGGGTCCGAACCCCGAACTGGTCGACTTCACCAGGCGGTTGTGGGTGAGCGCGGTGCTGTCCGTGCCGTTGCTGGTCATCGCCATGGCACCGATGCTCGGCCTGACGTTCCAGGCCTTCATCGACGACCGTGCGAAGGTCTGGCTGGAACTGGCGCTGGCCAGCCCCGTGGTGCTGTGGGCGGCATTCCCGTTCTTCCACCGCGGCTGGGATTCGATCCTCAACCGCAGCCCCAATATGTGGACGCTGATTTCGCTCGGCGTCGGTGCTGCCTATCTCTACAGCGTCGTCGCCACGCTGTTTCCTGGCCTCTTTCCGCACCAGTTCCGCGGCCATGACGGCACCGTGCCGGTCTATTTCGAGGCGGCGGCGGTGATCGTCGCGCTGGTGTTCCTCGGCCAGGTGCTGGAATTGCGCGCCCGTGAGAAAACCGGTTCGGCGATCCGTGCGCTTCTCGACCTGGCGCCGAAGACGGCGCGGCTGATCGGCGCGGACGGTTCCGAAAACGACGTGCCGCTCGATATTGTCAAGGCCGGCGACCGCTTGCGCATCCGCCCCGGTGACGCAGTGCCGGTCGACGGCATTGTGCTCGAAGGACGCTCTTCCATCGACGAATCGATGATCACAGGCGAGCCGCTGCCGGTCGAAAAGACCGAAGGCGACAACCTCACCGGCGGCACGCTCAACAAGAACGGCTCGCTGGTCATGCGCGCCGAAAAGATCGGCGCCGAGACGACGCTGGCACGCATCGTCGAGCTGGTCGCCAAGGCGCAGCGCTCGCGCGCGCCGATCCAGGGGTTGGCCGACCGCGTCTCGTTCTACTTCGTCCCGGCCGTCGTGCTGGTCGCCATCATTGCGTTCGTCGCCTGGGCGATCGTCGGACCGGAACCCAGCCTGGTCTTTGCCATCGTCTCGGCGGTCTCGGTGCTGATTATCGCCTGTCCGTGTGCACTCGGCCTTGCGACGCCAATGTCGATCATGACCGCCACCGGGCGCGGCGCGCATGCCGGCGTGCTGATCAAGGAAGCGGCGGCGCTCGAGCGCTTTGCCTCGGTCGATACGCTGATCGTCGACAAGACGGGAACGCTGACCGAAGGCCGGCCGCGACTGACCGACGTCGTTGCCGTCGAAGGCATGGCACAGGACGATCTGCTGGCGCTCGCCGCCGGGCTGGAAAAAGGCTCGGAGCATCCGCTGGCCGAGGCCATCGTCGAAGGCGCCCGCGAACGCGGCGTGAAGGTCCCCGACGCGAGCGGTTTCGAGGCTATCACCGGTAAGGGTGTTTCCGGCACGGTCTCGGGACAGAAGGTGGCGCTCGGCAATGCCGCGATGATGGCCGATCTCGGCATCGATACGGCATCGGTCCTGGCCAGCGCCGAGACGCTGCAGGCCGATGGCAAGACCGCGATGTTCGTCGCTGTCGCAGGCAAGCTCGCCGGCCTCGTTGCCGTCGCCGATCCGATCAAGGCGACGACAGCCGAGGCGATCAAGGCCCTGCATGACAGCGGGCTGAAGATCGTCATGGCGACCGGCGACAATGAGCGCACGGCCAAGGCCATCGCAGCCAAGCTCGGCATCGACGCGGTGCGTGCCGGCCTGCTGCCGGAGCAGAAGAACGCGCTGGTCGAGGAGTTGCGCGCCGGCGGTGCCGGCGTTGCCATGGCCGGCGACGGCGTCAACGATGCGCCCGCACTTGCCGCCGCCGATGTCGGCATCGCCATGGGCACCGGCGCCGATGTTGCGGTCGAAAGTGCGGGAATTACGCTGGTCAAGGGCGACCTAAACGGCATCGTCAGGGCGAGGACGCTGGCCCGCGCGACGATCCGCAACATCCGCCAGAACCTGTTTTTCGCTTTCCTCTACAATGTGCTTGGCGTGCCGGTTGCTGCCGGCGTGCTTTATCCGCTCACCGGCACGCTGCTGTCGCCGATGATTGCGGCGGCGGCGATGAGCCTGTCTTCGGTTTCGGTCATCGCCAACGCATTGCGGCTCAGGACGTTGAAACTCTGAGTAAAACTTCCAGATAGACCCTGTTCAAAAAAGGAGACGATGAATGACCTTGGCCAAGAAGATCGTGCTGCTGATGATGGCGGCGGGAATGCTGCTTGCTGTTTTCCTCGAAAGCGTTCCAGCACAAGCCGAGGAGATGAAGCACGACATGGGCGCAATGGGCGCACAGAGCCCCTCGACCGAGGGCTACAAGGCGGCGATGGACAAGATGCATACCGACATGATGGCGATCGAATATTCCGGCGATGCCGATGTCGATTTCGCCCGCGGCATGATCCCGCATCACCAGGCGGCCATCGACATGGCCAAGATCGAGCTCGCCAATGGCAAGGATCCGGAAATGCGCAAGCTCGCCGAAGCAGTAATCGCCGCGCAGGAAGCCGAGATCAAGCAGATGCAGGATTGGCTCGCCGCCCATCCGGTGAAGTAGCGGTTCACGCTATCAGAGCGAATCCGGGGAAGAGGCTTCACCTGGATTCCCTTTGGCGGCTATGATGCCGCCTGACTGGAGCATGCCATGCCATCGACGATAAGAAGGACCACCCTGCCCTGCGGCGAAGCCGTGCCGGTGCTCGGCCAGGGCACCTGGAAGATGGGCGAAGACGGCCGCCGCCGTGGCGACGAGGCCAATGCCCTGAAGCTCGGGCTGGATCTCGGCATGACGCTGATCGACACCGCCGAAATGTATGCCAGCGGCGGTGCCGAGGAGGTGGTGGCGGAGGCCATCGCCGGTCGCCGCGACGAAGTGTTCCTCGTCTCCAAGGTGCTGCCGTCCAATGCCTCGCGCACCGGCGTGAAACGGGCCTGCGAGAACAGCCTGAGGCATCTCGCCACCGACCGCATCGATCTCTATCTCTTGCATTGGCCGGGCAGCGTTCCTTTGATGGAAACGGTAGAGGCGTTCGAAGCGTTGAAGGCGGCCGGCAAGATCCGCCATTGGGGCGTCAGCAATTTCGATACCGATGAGATGGAAGAGCTGGTTCGGTTGCCGGCCGGCGGCAACGTCCAGACCAACCAGGTGCTCTACAATCTGTCGCAGCGCGGCGTCGAGTTCGACCTCGCCCCGCGGAGCCGGCAACGCGGCATGCCGCTGATGGCCTATTCGCCGGTCGATCAGGGGATATTGGCGCGCAACGCCAGGTTAGATGCCATCGCCGCTCGCCACGGTGCGACGCCGGCGCAGATCGCGCTTGCCTGGGTGATGGCGCAGGACGGGGTGATCGCGATTCCCAAAGCTAGCCGCGCGGAGCATGTCCGGCAGAATGTCGCGGCGTTGGACATCGAGCTCACGAGCGAAGATTTCGCCGACCTCGACCGCGCCTTCCCGCCGCCGAGGCAGAAATCGGGCTTGGCGATGATTTGAGGGGTGGGGCGGAAGGCAAGCCAAAGCAGCGTTCCGTCACACCCCCCTCTGTCCTGCCGAACATCTCCCCCTCAAGGGGGGAGATTGGATTTCGCATCGGCTTTCGCCAACTTCGAACGTCGAAGGAAAAGCGCTGTCAGCGAAACTGCCAATCTCCCCCTCGAGGGGGAGATGTCCGGCAGGACAGAGGGGGGCGCCGTAGAGCGCTATCGGACGAGCACTACTTCCCAACCATCCCCTTCAGCCGGTACAGCGCCTCCAGCGCCTCGCGTGGCGTCATCTCGTCGGGATTGATCTTCACTAGCGCCGCGCCCAGCCCATCACTCTTCGCCGGCTTCGACGCTTCCCGCTTCGCCGCCACGGAAAACAGCGGCAGGTCGTCGACCAGGCGGTTGGCCTTGCCCGAAACCTCGCCGGCTTCAAGCTGGTGCAGCACTTCCTTGGCCCGGCCGACGACGGCTTCCGGCAGGCCGGCCAGCCGCGCCACCTGGACGCCGTAGGACCGGTCAGCCGCACCCTTGCCGACCTCGTGCAGGAAGACCACGTCGCCCTCCCATTCCTTGACCCGCATGGTGACGTTGGAGAGCCGCGGCAGTTTTCCGGCCAGCGCCGTCATCTCGTGGAAATGCGTGGCGAAGATCGCCCGGCAGCGGTTCTTCTCGTGCAAATATTCGACCGCCGCCCAGGCGATCGACAGGCCGTCGAAGGTGGCGGTGCCGCGGCCGATCTCGTCGAGAATGACCAGCGCGCGTTCGCCGGCCTGGTTGAGGATCGCCGCCGTTTCGACCATCTCGACCATGAAGGTGGAGCGGCCGCGCGCCAGATCGTCGGAGGCGCCGACCCGCGAAAACAGCCGGTCGACGACGCCGATATGGGCTGATGCCGCCGGCACGAATGAGCCGGTCTGGGCAAGGATGGCAATCAGCGCGTTCTGCCTGAGGAAGGTCGACTTGCCGCCCATATTGGGGCCGGTCAGCAGCCAGATCGCGCCGGCCTTGGCATCGCCTTGCGGCGACAGATCGCAATCATTGGCGACGAACGGGCCTTCGCCGGAACGCCGCAGCGCCTGTTCGACCACCGGATGGCGTCCACCCGAAATCTCGAAGACAAGGCTCGCATCGACTAGCGGCCGGCACCAAGCCTCGCTTTCGGAAAGCAAGGCAAGTGCAGCCGAAACATCGAGCACGGCGAGCGCTTCGGCGCCGGCACGGATCGTGTCGGCCTGGCCGACGACTTCCGCCGTCAGCGCCTCGAAAGCGGCAAGCTCGATCGCCAGCGCCCGGTCGGCGGCGTTGGCGATCTTCGATTCCAGTTCGGCGAGTTCCGTGGTGGTGAAGCGCATGGCGTTGGCCATGGTCTGGCGATGGATGAAGCGCGCCTTGGCGCCGTCGCTGCCGGTCATCAGCGCATGGTGGTTGGCGGTCACCTCGATGTAATATCCCAGCACATTGTTGTGCCTGATCTTCAGCGAGCGGATGCCGGTCTCGTCGATCAGCGAACGCTCCAGCCCGGCGATCACTTTTCGCGACTCGTCGCGCAGTGCCCGCATCTCGTCGAGTTCGGCGTGGTAGCCGGAAGGGACGAAGCCGCCGTCGCGCCTGAGCAACGGCAGCTCGTCGCTGAGCGCCTGTACCAGATGCGTCGCCAGTTTACCGGGCAGTGCCTTGATAGCTCCCAACGCCGCGGTCAGTTCGCCCGGCAAGGTGGTTTGGCCGAACAGTTCGGCGATGGCGCTAGCCGCTTCGAAACCGGCGCGCAGCGCGCCGAGGTCGCGCGGGCCGCCGCGGTTGAGCGCCAGCCTGGACAGCGCGCGCGGCATGTCGGCAACGCTCTTCAGGCTTGCCCGCACCGCCTGGCAGAGGCGCGTCTCGGAGCGGAAGAACGACACTGAGTCCAGCCTGGCGCTGATAGCCGCCGGGTCGGTCAGCGGCGCCATCAGCCGGTCGGCGAGCAGCCTTGCCCCGCCGCCGGTCACCGTGCGGTCGATCGCCTTGAACAGCGAGCCGTCGCGGCTGCCGGACAATGTGCGCAGCAGTTCCAGATTGGCGCGCGTCGCCGGGTCGATGAACAGGGTCGAGCCCTGCTCCTCGCGCTGCGGCCGCGACAGCGGCGGCCGCTCGGCCTTCTGCGTCTTTTCGACATAGGCGATGACGCCTGAGATCGCCGACAGTTCGGCGCGCGAAAACGAGCCGAAACTGTCAGGCGTCGCCACCTCGAAGAAGCGGGCGATGCGGCCGGCGGCCGAAGCCGAATCGAACAGCGACGGCGGCTGCGGGCTGGCGACGCGGCCGAGCACGTCGAATACCGGTTTCAGCTCCGGGTCGTAAAACACCGGCTCGGCGACGATCAGCTCGCGCGGATCGACGCGGAAGACATCGGCGAGCAGCCGGTCGGCGGTGGTTTCGGCGACGCGGAAGACACCGGTCGAGATCTCGATCCAGGCCAGCGCGAAAGCGTGATCGCTGCTGCCGCCCTTGACCCGTCCCAGCGCCATCAGAAAACTCGATTCCGACGGCGCCAGCAACTTGTCCTCGGTGATGGTGCCGGGGGTCACCAGCCGCACCACGTCGCGGCGCACCACCGATTTGCCGCCGCGCTTCTTGGCCTCGGCCGGATCCTCGATCTGCTCGCAGACGGCGACGCGGAAGCCCTGGCCGATCAGCTTCTGCAGATAATCGTCGGCGGCATGCACCGGCACGCCGCACATCGGGATGTCGAGCCCCTGGTGCTTGCCGCGCTTGGTCAGCACGATGCCGAGTGCCCGGCTCGCCTTCTCGGCATCGTCGAAGAACAGCTCGTAGAAATCGCCCATGCGGTAGAACAGCAGCGAATCCGGGTTCGCCGCCTTGATCTCAATGTACTGCTCCATCATCGGCGTCGCCGGCGCGAAGGCCGGGGTGGCGTTGTCGCTTCGAATGGGCGTCTCGTCGTTCAAGAAGCTGCTTCCAAAATTTTGCAAGCCATGCTTGGCGGTTTACAGCGGCGAAGTGTAGCCTTAATCCCGAACCTTCCACAAAAGAAAGCATGCGCACCCATCGCAAGCGGTGCCGTACGGGCGAGGAAACCAAAGGTACCATGGCCAAGAAAACCGAAAGCAACGGGCCCTCCGTCAGCGCCCAGGAGGCATTGGAATTCCATGCCATGGGCCGCCCCGGCAAGCTGGAGATCGTCGCGACAAAACCAATGGCGACGCAACGCGATCTCAGCCTTGCCTATTCGCCGGGCGTCGCCGTGCCGGTTCTCGCCATCGCCGAGGATCCGAGCCGCGCCTTCGACTACACGGTTCGCGGCAACATGGTCGCCGTCATCTCCAACGGCACCGCCATCCTCGGTCTCGGCAACCTCGGCGCGCTGGCCTCGAAGCCGGTGATGGAAGGCAAGGCGGTGCTGTTCAAGCGCTTCGCCGATGTCGATTCCATCGACCTCGAGGTCGACACCGAGGATGCCGACGAATTCATCAATTGCGTGCGTTTCCTCGGACCCTCCTTCGGCGGCATCAACCTCGAGGACATCAAGGCACCGGAATGTTTCATCATCGAGCAGCGGCTGCGCGAGCTGATGGACATACCGGTCTTCCATGACGACCAGCACGGCACCGCCATCATCTCGGCCGCCGGCTTGATCAACGCGCTGGAAATCACCGGCCGCGACATGAAGACCACGAAAATGGTCTGCAATGGCGCGGGTGCCGCCGGCATCGCCTGCATCGAATTGATGAAGGCGATGGGCTTTGCGCCCGAAAATATCATCCTTTGCGACACCAAGGGCGTCGTCTTCCAGGGCCGCACCGAAGGCATGAACCAGTGGAAATCGGCGCACGCCGTGAAAACCGGCGCGCGCTCGCTGGCCGAGGCGCTGGACGGCGCCGACGTGTTCCTCGGCCTCTCGGCCAAGGGCACGCTGACCACCAGGATGGTGCAGTCGATGGCCAAGAACCCGATCATCTTCGCCATGGCCAATCCCGACCCCGAGATCACGCCGGAGGAGGTCGCCGAGATCCGAACCGACGCCATCATGGCGACGGGACGGTCCGACTACCCGAACCAGGTCAACAACGTGCTTGGCTTCCCCTACATCTTCCGCGGCGCGCTCGATGTGCGGGCGACCACCATCAATGACGACATGAAGATCGCCGCCGCCCGGGCGCTGGCGGAGCTCGCGCGCCAGGACGTGCCCGACGACGTCGCCGCCGCCTATCAGGGCAACCGGCCGAAATTCGGCCCCAACTACATCATCCCGGTGCCGTTCGACCCGCGGCTGATCTCGGCGATCCCGATCGCGGTCGCCAAGGCGGCGATGGAGTCCGGCGTCGCGCGCAAGCCGATCCTCGATCTCGACCGCTACGCGCAGGAGCTTTCCGCCCGCCGCGACCCGATCGCCTCGACGTTGCAGCGCATCTACGACCGCGTCCGCCGTCAGCCCAAGCGCATCGTCTTTGCCGAGGGCGAGGAGGAGCAGGTGATGCGCGCCGCCGTCTCCTATGTGAACCAGCGGCTCGGCACCGCCATCCTGCTCGGCCGCGACGACATCATCAAGGAAAACGCCAGGAACGCCGGCATCGACCTCGGTAAGCAAGGCATCGAGATCATCAATGCGCGGCTGTCGCGGCGCAACTCGGTCTACACCGACTATCTCTACGAGCGCATGCAGCGCAAAGGCTTCCTGTTCCGTGACTGCCAGCGGCTGATCAACAACGACCGCAACCATTTCGCCGCCTGCATGGTGGCGCTGGGCGACGCCGACGGCATCGTCACCGGCGTCACCCGCAACTATTCGACGGCGCTCGACGATATCCGCCGCGTCATCGACGCAAGGCCCGGCCACTGCGTCATCGGCGTATCGATCGTGCTCGCGCGGGGTCGCACCGTGCTTGTCGCCGACACCGCCGTGCACGACATGCCGAATGCCGAACAGATCGCCGACATCGCCGAGGAGGCCGCCGGCTTCGCCCGCCGCATGGGCTACGAGCCGAGGCTCGCCATGCTCGCCTATTCAACCTTCGGCCATCCGCAGGGCGAACGCTCCGAGCGCGTCCAGGAAGCGGTGCGCATCCTCGACAAGCGCCGCGTCGATTTCGAGTATGACGGCGAGATGGCCGCCGACGTGGCGCTCAACGCCCGCGCCATGGCGCAGTATCCGTTCATCAGGCTGACCGGCCCGGCCAATGTGCTGATCATGCCGGCTTTCCACTCGGCCTCAATCTCGACCAAGATGCTGCAGGAGCTCGGCGGCTCGACCGTCATCGGCCCGCTGCTGGTCGGCCTGAACAAGCCGGTTCAGATCGTCTCGCTGAATGCCAAGGACAGCGATATCGTGAATATGGCGGCGATCGCGGCGTATAGCGCTGGGGCTTGAGGAGCGAGCTTACCCTCCTCTCGCTGGGAAGGGTCGTGCGAAGGCGACGCCTATAGAGGGCAGTGCTATCGCATGGGGGGTTCCCCCTCATCCGGCCGCTTCGCGGCCACCTTCTCCCCGCTGGGGAGAAGAGCCTGGCATCAACCTGGCGACCTCCTCTCCCCTCGGGGAGAGGTCGGATTGCCCCGAATTGCCCTTGGCAATTCGGTTGGCAATCCGGGTGAGGGGGCA
>NZ_JAMYNE010000036.1:0-43686 GCF_040318915.1 Mesorhizobium sp. M0991 | reverse complement strand
CTTGTCCTTCGGAATGCTCTCTCCTGTGATCGATGCTTCGTTGACCGAAGCCGCTCCACCGACGACGGTGCCATCGACCGGGATCTTCTCGCCGGCCCGCACCAAGACAACGTCGCCCGCGCGCAAATTCTCGATCGGGACCATGCGTTCGCCACCTGCGTCCCGCACAAGCGCCACCTGCGGCACTGAGCCGATCAGGTCTTTGATCGAGGCTCGCGCTCGTTCCATATTCACATCGGCGATGAACTCCGCGATCAAAATGATCACCATGAGGACCGCGCCGGCGACGGTCTCGCCTCCGATCAGCGCCACCACCGTGGCAATGGTGACGAATATTTCGGTACCGATCTTGCGCTCTTTTACGAGATCAACGACGCCGGTCTTGACGAGCGGATACAAGCCGATGGCAACCGCCACCCACAAGGCTTGTATTGGAATGAGCTGCTGCCAATACAGCAACGCCATCAAGCCGGTAAAAAGGATGCGCGCGACTTCGGTCCAGCGTTCGCGCGTCATCAACACTCGCCAACCCGATGGAACCGTCTTAGGCGCCGGCTCAACGCTTTCCGTGGCTGCTGTCTCGGATTTCATGATTGGCTCGCTATCTCGGATTGCGGTCTTGGGTTGAAGCATGAGCGCATCAGGCCCCCGCGGCGGATAGTCCTGTCCAGCCATGGTATCCGACATAGAGGCCAACGGCGATGAGAAATAGCGCGCCCAGCGCGCGCGACGGTCGGCGGCCCCTACCGTGACGAGAGTAATCCCGAAGCTTGGCGATCCTGTCCCACATGCATGCCTCACGTCCACACCCGGAGGGATTGCTCCAGCCTGTCGGCGATCTGTATGACGACATAGGCGATCACCATGTAGATCACGACGGCAATCACAAAGGCTTCGAGGTAGTAGAAGTTCAGCGCGGCGGTCAGTTGGGACTGCGCGAAGATATCGACGACCTCGATGGCGAATCCGAGTGAAAGCGCCTTCATGATGACCATCATCGAGGTGGTCAGCTCGGGAATTGCCGTGAGGGCCACCTGGGGAAATAGGACCCGTCGGAACAGTTGGCTGCTTGTGTAACCCAGCGAGTAGAGGGTCGGAACAAGAACCGTTCCCAGCGACACGCTAACGTCGAACGGAGCATGAACGTCATGCGGCGTGGCGTAACCGAGCCGGAAGTCTGAGCGAACGGAATCCTTCAGGCATCTGATGTTCTGCATCCCAGGTGTAGATGCCGGTCAGGTTGATGTGCTCCCAACTCAGCCGCGATACGTGCTTGAGCAGATGATCCGGAATCTCGCGATGCGTTTTGCGTAAGTAGGTAACGGCCCGTTCGATATAGACCGTATTCCTACGATCGCACTGACGACGAGGTTGAGGCCGGAGGCGCGGAACGCCTGGCTTTCGAACGACCGGTCACGGATTTCACCACGCTCGTGGAAGAAAACGGCGCGCTTCAGGTTATGCGCAGCCTCACCCTTGTTGAGGCCGGCCTGGCAACGCCGGCGTAGCGCCGAACTTGAGTACCATTCGATCATGAACAGCGATCGCTCGACCCGGCCGAGTCCCGTAGCGCTCGTGCGAGTTGGCTTTCCTTCGGAGATGCGGATAGTTTCTTCAGGATCGTGGACGGCACTAAGGATCGCGTGGTGATCGACGCCGCCAGATGGAGGAGATCATCCCAGTGCTCGAGGATCAGGGTGGTGTTGATCGGCGCGCCGATGTGGTTCGACAGCGCCGGGTATGCATCGCCTTTCTCGAACGTGTGGAATTTCCGGTCCTTGAGGTTGCACAGTCGCGGCGCGAAGCGTTTGCCTATGAGGGCGAACAGACCGAAGATGTGATCACTCGCGCCGCCCCTATCGGTAAAGTGTTCCTGGATGTCGAGGACCGTGTCCTGATCGAATAGCCCATCGAGCACATAAGCAGCCTCACTTTCGGTCGGACTGATGGGCAGAATGCTGAAGTAGCCGTACTGATCGGAAAGGTGGCTGTAGAACTTTGAGCCGGGTTCGCTGCCGTAATGCAGATTGATGTCGCCGCGCTTTGCGGCTCGGTCGCTCGCGCGGAAGAATTGGCCGTCAGATGATGACGTCGTGCCATTGCCCCAAAGGCGAGAATGCGGATGGCGGGTGTGTGCGTCCGTCACGCAGGCCTGCGCCGCGCGGTAGGTCTCCGACCGTGCATGGAAGGTTCTCATCCAACTGATCTGGTGAGCGCTGATGCCTTTGGACGCGCTGGCCATCCGTTTCGGACCAAGGTTGGTCGCATCCGCCAGTACGCCGGCCAGCATGGCCGAGACATTCCTTGGGACGTCGCCGGTGCGAACATGCGTGAAGCTATCCGCAAAGCCGGTCCATTCATGCACTTCCCTCAACAGGTCGGGAACCTCGATCATTGGATGCGGCGTCCATCCCTGGATGGCAATCCCGGCACAACACCCAGCGGGGATTGCGAACCTCCACTGTGCCGAACACCGTTTGAATTCGACGCGTCGTATAGTCCTTGACTGGCCGAAAATTGTGGCAATCCGGACAGACCCGTCGAAACAGGGTGTAGGTTTTCGCCTCCTAGGTCGCGACCACTGTTTGCAGGGCGGTCATGATCTTCTTGCCATCCTCGATCGACAGGTCAAGGTCTCCGCCACGCGGACGCTCATCGCTTTTGTCGATCCGGACCTCGTTTCGACATCGCCGAATTCGTTCCTGCTCTCGATCGTGATCGTCCATTCCACCGCCATCGCCGCCGCCTTAAACAAAGTAACGGTGATGGCCCAGTCGGCGCTAACAAATCGTGGCCGCGCTCACCCCAGAGAAGTTACCGGTCCCAATGCCTCGATGCCCTCGAGCGCTTCATCCACCGAGTTACTGCGCAAGAACGTTGCTGATCTCGACCAGGTTCGAGCGCACGCGCAACATGTAGAAGCCAATTGTCGTTAGGTGATTCGGCAACAGCCAGCCATCCTCGCGGCCATTGGCGATGATGAAGGGCTGGATGCGCAGCGCCGAGACGAACTGCGAGTCCATCGTGTCCCACAGGCTCTGCAGGTGCTTTTCGTTGATCACGTCCTCGAAATCGGCCTCGGCGCCTTTCATCAGCCCGTAATAGGCATAGAGCTGGCCATAGGCGAACCAGAAGCGATCGTCGGCGCGGAAATCGAACCAGCCATTGTTGTAGTGCTCAGCGCGCTCCTTGAGGATCGCCGAGGTCGAACCGATGTCGGACGAGATGCGGTCGATATACTGCTTGAGATTGTCAGCGCGGGCATCGAACACCGTCTGGCAGGTTTCCAGCCGGGCGTTGAAGGCGCGCAGCTTGCGCACGGCGTCACGATAATAGCTCGGCGTCGGAGTCTTCGGGCCGAACGGGTTCAGGCCGAAATACCAGGTCTCTTCATCGAACTGCAGATTGCCGCGCGCGTCCTGAAGATCGGCGTCGATCTGCGAAGTGGTGCGCACGCGGCCGAGATTGTCGGCAAGCTCGGTCGCCGTGCGCCGCACCGCCTGGTTGATGCCGCGCTGGAACGAGGCCTTGTTGTCCATCCACGGCGTGTGGTCCCAGTCGATGCCGAACAGGCCGAGCTTGTAGAGGATCATCGACGACACCCAGGCATTCTGGTTGACGTTGAAGTCGGTCAGGTCGGCCGCCAACTGGGCGATCGCCGAATTGCCACAGGTCCTGGCGGCGTCGGTGCCGGCACCGGCGGCGACCTGCTCGCCGGCCGACAGGTTGCGCTTCTCGAATATATAGGTGTCGGGATAGTTCGGGTTGAAATTGTTCCACCACTGGGTGGCGTAGAAGAAATTGGCGTAGAGGCCGATCAGCATCAGCAGCGCCAGGCCGACCACTGCCTTCAGGATCCAGCCGCGCTGCGTATACCAACGCCCGGCCCACACGAACGGCCACAGGATGACGCCGATGGCTAAGCCGATGCCGCGGCCGATCCACTGGAAAATCCGGGTGAAGAAATTCACGATCGGATCAAGCATGGCGATGTCACCCCCTCAGTCAGTCAAGCCGTAGAGGCGCATGCCAAACGCCACCTTGTCTTTCAAATATGTGGTTTTCAGAGCGTCGCGCTGGGTAAGCCATTCTCAGTTTGGAGCCGCATGGTTATCGACACACGATACCTCGCTTGGCCATCTTGCACGCGACCGGCAATTCCGGCGCGCTTTATGAGTTCGCTTGAGTGCACTGTTTGCTTCCATCTGATGTCGATAGATGTTCGCCAAATGCAAGCGGAATTGGTCTCATGACAGCCAGCTTTTCCGGCATAAATCTGTCCTGCCATCCGACGCAGGTTCGCGAGTGTCCGGCCACCAACCACGATCATTTCGTGCCATCGGTGAGAAGCGCCTTGAGTTCTTCGAGCCTGTCGTTGATGAGCCAGCCGTAATAGTTCTCGACGGGCAGGGTGCGGCCGGTCTTGTCGGTCACGGCTTGCCTCAACTCACGTGCACGTCTGCGCGGCTGGCCAACATTGTAGAGCGTGGCGGTGATTCCGGGATTACCGGATATATCGAACCCCTGTTCCCGATAGGCATCGATCGAATCCCGGATGATCGCGGCGATGTAAACAAGACTGCGATCAGGATCCATGACGTCGCGATAGATCGCCTGCGGGCGATCGGGCAACAATCGGGGAAGCTTGCTGACCCGGCTGACCATGTCTGTGACCTGCAGGGCTGCAAGCGGGCTTATCTGTCCCAGGCCGAAGGTCTGCCCCGCATAGAAGGGTTGGAAGAAGGCCCGCTGGAACGTGATGGGTTCGTAGTCGACGCCATCGACCTTGCGACCCCGGAATGTCTCTTCCCAGACCTGGTCACGGCAGCTCCAAATCAGCGCGCTGCTTTCGAGAGAAGAGCAGGATGCGAATTCGGGCCGCTGGACGAATGACTGGACCGGAGTGCCCCTGTAGCTGAAGGAGAACTTCAGATCGGCATAGGCGAGCGCCTTGACGTAATAGGTCTGAACCGAGTCGACCACGCTGATATTGTAGGTGTGCTCTCCGACGAGAGCCGCGACGATGTGGATCGGATCGATGCCACAGGCGAGCGCCGCCTTCCTGATCTTGCCGACGAGTTTGCGGTCGTCCCGTATCAAGGCGGTTATGGCCCGATACTTCTCCTCGTACGTCGTGTTGAATGCCTTGGAACGAAGCGCGGACGCTCTTGGGATCACCGGTTGCTCGGCAAGACGATTGCCCGTCGGGACGACTGTGACAGTCTGCGCCACGGCTGGGGCCGTTCCGACACAAGTTGCAACGATCGTCACCGTCATGAAAAAGGGCTGCAGCTTGGCTGTTGGCATGAGGCTCCGTTGGCAGCCTCCGGCTCCGTGAAGGGATGCAGAGTGTGCCGTCATATGGTCATGGCAGTGTGCTTTCGAGCCTATAACAGAGAGGCGGAGGTTTTGCGAGCCGGCAAGGTGTTCGGATGTTCGGATGCAAGGACGCTGGAAAAAATGTTCGGCATCGCGTTACCTAAGCGCGCCGACGAGAAGATTGTCTTCGCTTAAGATGGAAACCCACCGTCTCGTGTTGTATTCCGCTTGGCGCTTCAGGTAGTTATGGTTCGTCTCGTACCAGGGACGAACCCTATTGGTCAGATTATCGAGAATGAAATCGCCCTTGTCGGTTCGAACCGCCAATACAGCGTGCCCTTCGCCATCGGACTTGCGCACTGCCGTCAAGAGCAGACTGGAGACGCGAAGGCCTTTCGCGTCAGCGTTCGCCGATTTTCCAGTGCATAATCCTCGCAATCACCCAGATTATCGTCAGGATAGGACCAATATTCTGGAACTCCATTGTGTTCCATGTCGCTCACCGGCTTGACGCGGTGGTTTACGGATACGTTGACGCCTACCAGCGATCGCAAAAGTCATCGGTCATGGTCGGCGAATGCAGGGCAGCTCACATTCATGCGAACAAACGGACGGACAACGCAGCGATCGGTCATTACGAATACTGTCGGAACTATCGCGATGATTGCTCGATCGTCACGCGCGACCCGAAGCCCGTCGAACTGACCCGCTCCTCGTGTGAGACGCTGATCGAAATCAACAACAGGGCCAACACGACGATCATGGCCATGACGGACATAGATACCCGGTGTCGAGGAGAAATGGGAGTATCCCTATAAGGGATTTGGCGACTGCGACGACATCGTGCTGGAAAAACGTCGCGAACTGATGAGACAGGGCGTGCCCCCGCAAAACCTTTTGGATAACGGTGGTCAGGCAGTCGAGCGGCGAGGGGCACGCGATGCTGAGCGTCAACACGACCGCCGGTGACTTCATTCTCGACAATCTGGAGCCGAAGGTCCTGCTGTGGTCGGACACCGGATATACCTACCTGAAGCGCCAGTCGCGATCCAACTCCGGCCATTGGGAAGCGATCGAATCCCAACAGAACATTCTCGTCAGCGGCACGAAATAATCTCAGGACGCTGACAGGAGACCGGCGCCAAGAAGCAGAAATATCGAGGCGCCGAGCCCGATCCGATAATAGACGAAGGGTATGTAGCTGCGCGTCGAGACTAGCTTCAGAAAACCCACGATCGCGACATAGCCGACCGCGAAGGACAGCAGGGTGGCCAGCGCGGTCGGACCGGCGCCGACCGGACTGTCTGCCCCCCAACTCGCATAGAGCTGGAAGAAGCCTGAGGCGAGCACGGCAGGTATCGCCAGCAGGAACGAATACCTGGCGGCGGCCTCTCGCGTGTAAGCCATCAGCAGTCCGGCGCTTATAGTGCCTCCCGATCGCGAAACGCCCGGGATGAGGGCCATCGCCTGGGCGGCGCCGAACAGAAAGCCGTCCCGCCAGCCCAGATCGCGCAAAGCCTTGCGCTTGGCGCCCAGCCGGTCGGCGGCCGCGAGAACCAGCGAAGACGATCAAACATGGTTGCCGTGAGATAGAGGTTGCGGGCCGGACCTTCGATCAGGTTCTTCAGCAATAGTCCTAGGATGCCGATCGGCAGGGTTCCTATGATCACCAGCCATCCCATGCGGGCATCCGGGTCCAGCCGTTCACGGCGGCCGGCCAGGGAACGCAGCCATGTGGCGATGATGCAGATAATGTCATGGCGGAAATAGATCAGGGCCGCGATCTCGGTCCCGATCTGCGTAATGGCGGTAAATGCGGCGCCGGGATCGCCGGCCGGTGGCAGGAATTCACCAACGATCCGCAAATGCGCGCTTGAGGAGATCGGAAGAAATTCCGTCAGTCCTTGAACCACTCCTAGGATCGCCGCCTCGCTCCACCCGATTTCAGCCAATTGCACTTCCTTTGCGTCCGTCACGATCTTCCGGCAACCTGAACCGACGACTGTCTTGGGTGTCAATCGCGATAGAGCGTTGGGCATAGGTTTTGTTGGCTTTGACGAAACCGTTTGCAAGGACGAGCAGTTTCCTAATTCGGGCTGCGGTGAGAATTTTTGATGAGCACAAATCGGTTCAGTTTCTGAGTGCCTGCGCCGGCGATTGCCGGTATGCAAGCATCGCCGGCACCAGAGCGATCAGACCCGTGACAGCCAATAACACAAGGGCGGACTGCCAGTCCTCGCTGCGGAACTCGACCGGCAATGTAAAGCCGCTGGCTCCGCTCAAGAGGTGCGCACCCGTCCTGGCGGCCGTGTAGCCCAGCCCGAAGCCGAGAAGCACCCCTGCTGCGATGATTGCGAACGTCTCCAGCCAGACGATTTCAAACACCACCGCGCGCGGCGTCCCGAACGCGCGCAAGGCACCAATCTGCCGGCGCCGCTGCATGACGTGAAGGACCACGACAAGCAGGATCGCGGCGGCGACAAGCGCCTGCGCTCCGCCGGCCACCAAGGAAAGCACGCGTCGCGCATCGCCGAGCGTCCCGTACAGCCTCGTCAGCACCTCGCCCGGGAAGATCGCGACGGTCCGATCGTTGCGGTGCGCCTGTCGCAGCTTATAGGCGTCAGCGACCGTACGCGGTTTCACCACGATGGCTGGCAGGCCGGGTGTGGATGGATCGAGGACGGCCTCCGGATGGATCGGCTGGTCGAACTCGCTTGTCTCTGCGGCCCCTTGGGCGGCAGCCTGCAGGAGCGGCGATCCTGTTCCCGCCCGATCGCGTTCATGAATGTGCCAGACCGCTTCGATCGGAACGATGACGGCTCGGTCCCAGGCGGTACCGGTCGGCCTCAGCCGTCCCACGACCGCGTAGGTGACATCATTGTGCATTGCGGTCGCCTGGCGGACCTGGCCGTGCGCCGGGTGAAAGCGGCTTCCCATGTTCTTCGCCACGGACGCTCCGACAAGCGCTTCGCCGAGCTTCTCGAACGTGCGTCCTTCGGAGACGCCGCCCAGTCCGTCGACCAGCGCTTGCGTCGTGCCGACGATCGGGAAATCCTCGACGAAATCACCGAACCCGACGGGGGCCGCCCAGGCCACACGTTCGTCCCTGATCAGCCCCGCCAGTACATTGCCCGGCATGAGCGTCAAGGGCGCTGCCTGTAGGAACACGGCGGACAGCAGCAATTGGGTCTCGCTGCCGGGCGCGCCGACTACCAGATCGAAGGCGCCCGCCGCACGTGCGCTACCCAACCGAAGCGCCCGCTCGCCGAGCGTGACAGCGACGCCGAGCGCGGTCGCGAGCGCGATGAGCAGCGCCACCGCAGCCACGCCGATCCAGTGTCGCTTCAAGTCCGCAGCGATAAACCGCAACAAGGGTCATTTCCTTCGCGTGAGGGCGGCCGCAGAACCGGCAGTATGGTTACCTCGGCTGATCGGATTCGCGACCGATCGTGCGCGGACGTCAAAGAAACGCCTCATCATGCGTGGCCGCGGGCTTGCCGGTGTCGCTGACGACGGCGCCAGACTCCAGATGGATCACGCGATCGAGGCCTTCGATGAGGCGTTTTTGGTGGCTCGCCACGATCAGCGTCGCACCCGCCTGGTTGGAGAGTCGCAGCAACAGGTCCGCGACAGAGGCCCCAGAATCGGCATCGAGACTGGCTGTCGGTTCGTCGGCCACGATGATTGCCGGCCGCCCGACCAATGCCCGAGCCACCGCGATCCGCTGCATCTGTCCACGAGACATGGTTTCGACCGGCTGATCGGGACGATCTATATCGACCAGCTCGAGCAACTGCATGCCGTCCGCTCTGAAGTCGGTATTCGAACGGAGCCGCGACAGTCGGCTCGGCAACAGCACGTTATCGAGCGCCGAGAGGCCGGGGAACAGGTGGATCTCCTGCATGACAAGGCCGACATGCATAGCGCGCCAACGGTCGCGACCAGCTTCCGAAAGACCGGAAAGATCGGTCTCGCCCCATCGAACCGAACCCTTCCGAACGCGATCGAGCCCGGTGACGACGTTCAGGAAGGTCGTCTTCCCGCACCCGGACGGACCGGTAACGGCAACCTTTTCGGTTGGCGCGATTTCCAGCGCGGACAGAGCCAGCGCAGGCCTGCCAAGACCCTGAAACGACATCTCAAGGTCACGGATCGTCAAACGGAGCATTTGCGGTTAGGCCGTGCGGAAATGCGCATCGACGATTCGAAGCAGGCTGACGAAGCCGGTTTCCGGGTCGGTCCATGAACCGACCTCCAGCCGCCCGCTCACCTCGATCGGGGCATTGGCCTGCTCGAAGGTCTGCGCCTCGTCGAGGTAGATGACCACGATGTTGTCCGGCCAGTCGGCGTCGGAGGAACAGAACGGGCAAAGCGCCATCGGGATTTCCGTGAGCACGAAGAAATTCGCCTCGGCCTTGAGCGGCGGCGCCATGAAGCCTTGCATGGAGACTTCCGCTTCCGCGAGCCCTTTCACCTTGTCCGAAAAGCTGAGCCCGAGAACGCTGATCTTTCCATAGAGCTCATCGAAGCCAAGGGTTGCCGTTGCCGTTGCCGTTGCCGTTGCCGTTGCCGTGGAAGCGGAACTCGCGCCAGTCATCTTGACCAGTGCGACGGCCGAGCCAAGCAGCACCAATTTGCGGCGGGTGATCGGGCGCTGTTTCATAAGCGAAACTTGCTTCCGGCGTTCTGCTCCAGGCGCCGTAGCGTCAGGAGCCATGGCGCGACTTGGTTCATCAAGCCAGATCGGCTAAAGTGCATCAGTTCGTTGCCGGCGCAAGAGCCAGGGTATCGGCAAGCACGCGATAGACGTCGCTCTCTTCCATATAGCCCTTGAATTCCTCGGCGCCAGGGCCGGTCGCCTGGAGCACGACATCGTCAACGGCGTGGACGGCCGTGCCGGCCGTCTTCGGCAGATTGCCGACGCGCAGGACCGCTCCCGGAACGTCCTTGTACTTCTCGTTGGCGATGTACTGCTTCGCCCCGTTCTGCACGGCCGGCTCGAACGGACCATCCAGCTTCGGACGGAAGGTTTCGTAATAGTCGGGAAAGTTGCTGGCGAATATAGCCAGTCGCCGCGTGACGTCCACCTTGTCGGGATAACCGTCGCCGTTCTCGTCGGTGTAGTTCGGGAAGCCCGCATCGGCATAGACGCCGACCTTGTCGCGCATCTCCTCGCCCGGTTTCTGGTCGTCGATGGTACCGATGATCGACACGCCGTGCGTGTGATCGCCCGTGGCGACGATCAGCGTGTCCGGATGCGTCTTGGCGAACTCAATCCCGATGCCGACGGCTTTGTCGAACTCGATGGTCTCGAACAGCGACCGCTCCCAGTCCATCGGATGCGACATCTTGTCGACGGACGCCGCTTCGACCATGAGGAAGAAGCCGTCCTCGTCCTTGGAAAGCTGATCGAGTGCGGTCTGCGTCATCTCGACAAGGCCGGGCTGGTTCGGGAACTTCTCGACGCTGCCCTTCTTGAGGAATTCACGGTCGAGTGTCGTGTCCATGTTGCCGGTGTGGAAAAGGCCGAGGATCTTGCCGGTGTTGGTTCCCTTGGCGGCCACGAGTTCGGTCTTGTCGGTCGCCAATGTGTAACCGGCATCCCTGAACATTGCGATGTAGTCCTTGTCGTCCTTGCGCTTCGAGCCCGGCGTGCTCTGCGGCAGGAAGTAGGCGGAGCCGCCGCCAAGGACGATTTCGGGCTTGACGACGAAGAACATGCCGACAATGTCAGCCTTGTCGGCACGCAGGCGGGTATGGGCGACGACCGCCGCAGGGGTGGCGTCTTCCACCTCGGCGGTTGAGACAACGCCGATCGACTTGTTGCCGGTGCGCCGCAGCGCCTCTGCGATCGTCTCGACCCTGGGGTCGTCAAGGCTGGCCTTGGTGCGATCCGCATAGACGCCGAGCGCGTTGACAGCCGTCTTGTGGCCCGTCATGTAAGCCGACATCGTGTTGGCGCTATCGGTTGAGATCGCATTGGTCGCGGACGTGCCTATGAAGGCCATGTGATCGAGGGTCGTCCATGTTGAGGCGCCCGTTGGCTTTGCCTTCCGTCATGCCCTTCGACATGATGCGGGCGCCGGTGCGATGCGCGACCGAAAGCCCGTCGCCGAGGAAGAAGATGACGTTCTTGGCCTTGGGCGTTGCCGGGGTGCCGAAAACCTGCCAGCTCACCGACTTCATTTCGTCGCTGGCCTTCGCCTCCAGCTTGTAGGTACCAGGCTGCGAAATGCTGGCTGCGCGGATCAACAGCGCCGAAGCGTCGAAATCTTCTTCCTTCTCGAGGAATTCGAATTTCTTGCCCAACACGGTTTCCGCCGGCTGGCCGTTGATCGTAACCGTGACTTGGTCGGCGCTAACGACCTTGTCGAACTCGACCTTCACGTCGAAAGGCGACTGCGCCAGGATCGTGGCCCGATCAAGCGGGTAGACCGTCGCTGCCCCCGCAACGGTGTTCAAGCTTGTTGTTATTGCGAGTGCAGCGATAAGACGGTGCATGGCAGGCTCCGGGTGGGTTCACGGACAATGTTCGGCGATGTCCGTGTCAGCGATGTGACATGGCAGGAAACGCGCGCCGACCAAAAACGACGAATTTGCCACGTGTCGACGTCACAGACCACGAACAAGCGGTCATTATTGCGTCCGAGCGATGACAACCGCGACCCATCTTGCGCGTTTCGAGGCGCATGGTGCGCAGCTCGTCTCGGGCTGTCCCTTCATCGGATCGTCGAAGAGCCGACGTTAGCCGGTGCGGGCCTGCAGATAGGAGAGCATGAGGAACTGCGGGGCGGTCACGCAGCTTTGCTGCGCTGATCGGGTCTTGGATTGTCGTTTGCCATGCCCGGATACCATTCCGCGAAGACTGCTTTGAGACTTCCGTCGAATGTCCGGGTGCGGCTATTGCTTCGCCAGTTGCCTCGTGGGCGCTCAACGCGAGGTGCAGTCGTGATCCAAAAGGCGCTCGGCCGCTGAGCTTTCCCAATTGGTCAGGATGTAAAATCCCGGTCTTGCGCCGGCGAGTTCGGCGCCAACGACGACGACATTTACGTGATGCATGGCGCCCCGGGCCTGCGGCAGGCCGGAAGCGATGATGCCGACTACGTTGGTCGTTTCCAAATCCGGCTTGTCGACTGCCTTGATCCAATAGCGTTTCCCCATCAGAGCCAAAGGGAGAAGCTGCCACGGACCTTCCACCTTCGGCCCCTTCAGGACAAGTTTCTTTTCCACCGACACCGCAACGCAATCGATATGGATGTGGAACTGATCCTGGGATCGCTCAGTCCTGGAATTCACAGCCATGGCGATGGCCGTTCGTGGAAGGTGACGTCCGAGGCTCGCCGAGACCTTGCTTCGTGCTTTCCATGCCCGATTCCAGAGTTGGGAACTGCCCTGCCAACGGACAGACGGGGTTTCAAGGCCGGCAACAGCCGTAAGTGGCGTCAACAGAAACTCGGTCCGGTATCGGGGTGATTTAATGAGAGCTGATCCAGGCACGCCCTGCCTGGGCAGGATCACTTCCTCGCAGGGGAAAGCGCTGCCAAGATGCGCTGCGGCAAGAGCGCAGGTCTGCACAACCTGCCAGAGCGCGTTGCGATGCGCTGAAGCGGAGCCGACGTCGGTGACCGCCGCAGTCAGCAACACGATTGTCAAACAGACCACGGCTGCAGCACGGCAGTGCTGGAACAATGGTAACCTGTGAAGGGATTTTATAGCGAGGGGAATGCCCGAGATGAGGTTTTGAGTCCCGGCGCGCAGTCGGCGAAACCGAAACGGTGAAGGTGGAGCGGCTGGGAGCCTCGCGATGGTTCCGATGGGCGACTGCTCTTCTGCCCGATCACTGGTTTGATGACGTTTCGGCATTAAACCTCGCATCCTTGGCCGTGACCGACGTCAGTTCAGATTCTGCGCCCCGCTCAGCGGCCGGATCGAGATTGCTGTCCTTCCCTACTATGGCCTTGTCAGCGCTTCGCGGCACGTCCTCCATCGCATTCTGAAGCATCGAGCGGGTTTCCTGCAGGTCGAGTTCCTTCTCGGCTTGACGTACGGCGTCGTCAAACTGCTTTCGAAAATCGCCCGCAATCCGATTGAATGTCTTCATCATTGCCCCCGCCGATCGCATGACTTTTGGAAGCTCCTCCGGGCCGAAAACAACCAGCGCCACCACGAAGATAACCAACAGGTGGGTCATGCCAAGTCCGAACATCGGTACGTCCTCTCGCGCATATCGCCGGCAGCGACAACCTCTCCGCGGTTTGCGGCGACCGATCCGGTTGAATGCCTCGACCTACGGCGCCAAATCCAACCATCATACCCTCTCGCCTGAGCCATTCCAGTATGCGGCCGCGGGAATGTCGTTCATACTTCGAGCCATGTGGCACCACTCGTCAACCCGAATATCAGGCGCACGTCTGGTAGGGATATTCGCAACCGTGCTCGCAGCAAGCGGACTCCTCGCTGGAGCCGATGGCACAAGGCCCAGAATATTTGAAGCAGGCGCCTACTCCTTTTCCGACGAACTCGGCGGATTCCGGATCATTGCCGCTTCGGGAGCCGGAACAAGGGCCGATCCCGTCGTGATCACCGAGGAACTCGAGTCGGCAAGCCCGGTAACCCTCACCATACGCGCCATCCGGCCGGTTCAGCCATTCGGTGCCTCCGGCAACTATGCCACCGGGTTCATTTCCCTAAGGATCGTTGCCCTCAACAACAGCGGTCACGCCTGGGTCGAATTCGAGTTCGAGTTGCAGGAGATTCTCAACCAGCCAAGCGATTCCAGCGACGGGCTTTCGTTCGACCAGGCGCGCCGCGAAACGGATGCAATTCGGTCCGATAGTTTCGCCGAATTCAGTCGTGAATTCGAACCTTATGACCATCTTCTGTTCCGGAAAGGCGAGGTCGATCCGCTGAGCACGGTTTCGTTCTCATTCCTGGTGACTGATTTCACGCCGACTGCGCGGTTCTATCTCGTTCAGGACCCGCGCATTCCCTCAACCTGAACGTGTCGCGCATCATCGCGGCCGTTGGTTCGAACAACGCTGCTCGTCATGCATGCCGGCAGTTTGGCAGGTGTCGTTGGGCGCGGCATGCCGATGGATTTGCTGGTCATTTTGGTCGCTTGGCCGTGCCTTTGATTCGGGCCACAAAATACGGACAACAGGGCAAAAACCGACGCGAACGACGATTGAGGATCGTGAGCGCCCGCGGTACGAGTTCTCCGCCGAGTTACTTGTGAAGCGTTCACACTAGCGACAGTTCCGGATCGTGCTATGATCTTGCGCATGAGGACGATCACGGCCTCTTACATTCTGGTTTTCGCGGCGCTCGCTGCAACGCCCGCGCGGGCCGAATGCCAGTGCCTCGCCAACGGCCACATTTTCCATCACGGCGAAATCGCTTGTCTGCAATTGCCGTCAGGTCCTGAACTCGCGCAGTGCGACATGGTTCTCAACATTTCGTCATGGAAAAAAATTCAGGATGGATGCCCCGAGGCGACGGCGCCGTTTGGCTTGCCTGTCAAAGGGGACGAGCAGAAACCAGGCGAAGGCGGAGATAAAGCCAACGATTTGGCTTTATCAACAGCAAACGCCCGGAGCTAAAGCGAAGCGCAGTTCGCGCGCATCCAACAGTGCGACGCGAGCCCAACGCATACCCTAGCGGTGTTCCAACACCGCTAGGAACCAGCCCTATGGATGAGCTTCCTGTTGAGATTCTGCTTTCCTGTCAGTCCTTCTTGTTCCGGTAGCTTTCAATGGCTTTGCCAACCATGTCGATGGCGACGTTGGCGCCACCAAAGCCGTTCAGCTCAACGGCCTTGCGGCCTTCAGGTAGCTGCTTGTAAACTCGAAAGAATGCCTCGATGCGCTGTCGTTCGATGGCCGGAAGATCATCGATGGTCTTGACCCCGTCATATTGCGGATCGATATCCGTAGCCGGCACAGCGATGATCTTGTCATCCGCTTCGCCGCCGTCGACCATGTTGAGCACGCCGATGGCGCGGACTTTGATCAGAGCACCGGGCACAACGGGTTCCCGGGTGAAGACAAGCGCATCCAACGGGTCGCCGTCGCCGCCCAACGAACTGGTAACGGAACCATAGTTGGCCGGATAGACGACCGGCATGGACTGATATCGATCGACGACGACATGGCCTGTCTCGGCATCGATCTCATATTTGGTGAAGCTTCCCGCCGGAATCTCGATAACCGTGTAAAATTCGCTGGTGTCTTTCGGCTGCGGAAAATCGAAAGCTGTGACGAATTCGGCGAAAGCGGGCTGCGTGCCCAGCAGGGCCGCAAGCGCCATGACAGTCGGCAAAGCGCGCATGGTTGTCTCCAGAGGTTGGACGGGCAGGGCGCCCTGCATCCGCCTAGCCACGTATGTGATGGCAGCATTACAGGGTTCCGTTATTGAAATTGGACGACCGTATTTGCACCGATCCTGCGGCGAGCAGAAATGGGCCGAGATAGAGCGCTGACGAGTGATGAGCGTCTATGGGCGTTTGCGTTTATGGGCGTTTAAGAGACGGTGGCCGCTTCAAATGTGCTATTTCAGGCGAGCCCATTTCCGGCAAGGGGATAGCTTGCGTCGTAACTCCTGCCAATCGGGCACGCTACACCCACAACACGCCGTTCGGCGAGAGCTGCCACGTAGACGCCTCGCGGCTCAGTGCGACGTTGTGTGGCAATCATCAAAAAGCAAGTGAAACTCCAACTTCAGTTGAAGTCCTTCGGAGACTACGCCACCTTGACCTTGAATCATTGCCAGGGTTCGAAATTCGTGAACGAAGAGACAACAACACCACGTCCGCTATACTCCACTGAAAGGGCTGCTTCATGTCGGGAATGTCGCGCAGGGGATTCTTGCTGGGCGGCACGGCAGCAGTAGCTGTCGGCGCTGCAGGCGGGCTGATTGCCGGCAGGGCCGTAGCAGCCGATCTGACCTTGCCGGTTTCAGCGATCAGTCGGTCGATTTTGCCCGGCACCGTCACCAAAGGGATGATGAGTTTCGGTGCGGGCGGGCCGCCGCCCACTCTGCGTTTATTGCGAGGTAGGCCGTTTTCCATAGACGTGGTCAATGATCTCGACGAAGCGACGAGTGTGCACTGGCATGGATTGCGCATCGCCAATGCCATGGACGGCGTGCCTTATCTCACCCAGCGTCCCATCGCGGCGGGCGAAAGCTTCCGTTACACTCTGATACCGCCGGATGCCGGCACCTATTGGTATCATCCGCATTGCAACACGCTCGATCAGATGGCCCGCGGTCTGACAGGCATGCTTGTTGTCGAAGATGACGAAGATGCCGGTTTCGACCAGGATTTGCCGCTCAATATACGCGACTTCCGTCTCGGCGAAGACGGCCAGTTCATCGAATTGGTCAAGGCACGCAACGCTGCGCGCGGCGGCACGCTGGGTACGGTCTCGACGGTAAATTGGGAAGTCACCCCGATTTACGATCTGCCGGCGGGCAGCCTTGTGCGCCTGCGTTTGGCAGTCACGGATGTCACCCGTATCGGCACTTATGACCTCGATGGCGGAACGGCCAAAGTGATCGCTCTTGATGCCAACCCGCTGCCGCAGCCTGTTGCGCCTCGGGGCATTGTCATCGCGCCCGGCCAGCGCGCCGATGTCGCCCTCCGCGTGCCTGATGGCGAAGACGAGATCGTCAGCCTGAATCTCAGAACAGCCAAGGGACCTCGCGTTCTCGTCCGATTCCGGCCTATCGGCGCCAGCGCGGGGCGGACGCTTGGCGAACTCAAGCCGCTGCGGCCGAATCGCGTACCGGAGCCGGATCTTGCCGATCCCGAGACAATGGACTTCGTCTTTGGCTGGTCGCCCAATGGTGATGCGCCGGCGCCGGGTGTTTGCGGCACGCTCGGCTACACCTTCTGGTCGATCAACCGCGTCGCCTGGCGAGGGGACGCGCCGGGGCCAGTTGATCCGCTCGCGGCTCTAAAACGAGGCAAAAGCTATGTTCTGCGCCTTCGCAACGAAACGCCGAACGATCATCCGATCCATTTGCACGGCATGTCTTTCCGTCTGCTACGCTCCGACAAGCGCAAAATTGCGTCGCTTGTAACAGATACGGCCCTTCTTAAATCGCAAGAAGTGATGGAAGTGGCGTTGGTCGCTGACAATCCGGGTAATTGGGCATTCCATTGCCACGTCATTGAACATCAGAAGAGCGGCCTGACCGGTTATTTGCGTGTGGAATGACGCGGTCCTCATCCAGGGTTGCGTTGCCGAGGCCGTGAGAGGGTCGAAATTGGGCGAGGCGGAGCGTCCGAGTTCTCGCCGCACTAATGGCGCTACTGCTCACGGGCGCCGGAGCGGCCGGCGACGGGTGCTTATCTGTGCATCTGATCGAGCCTCTGCTGAGTGGCCTCCCGGGCTCGCTCGCCAACGCCGGTTCCCATGCCACCGCGGTCGCGATTGCGTTCGTCATCATCACGGCGCTGTAGCTCATGCTGGGCGATTGGCGCCCGCTCCGGATCGTGCTATGATTTCGCATGAGGACGTTCCATGCCTCTTGCATCCTGGTTTTCGTGGCGCTTGTTGCAACGCCCGCGCGGGCAGAATGTCAGTGCCTCGCCAACGGCCGGACGTTCCATCACGGTGAATTCGCCTGTCTGCGATTGCCGTCTGGACCGGAACTCGCGCAATGCGACATGGTTCTCAACATTTCGTCATGGAAAAAAATTCAGAGCGGCTGCCCGGAGGCGACAGCGCCATTGAGCGTGCTCGTCGAAGGGGGCGAGCAGCAATCAGGCGAAGCCGGACACAAAGCCTTAACAACGACGAACACTCCGACCTAAGACGAAGAGCAGGCTGCGCATCAGCCACAGAGATCTCTTTCGGCAAGGCGTCAACTTTGGGGTGAACTGTTACACTACCGTCACTTGATTGCGCTGACCAGCGGGTTGTCGCCATCGAGGGAGACCCAGCGCCCCGTGTCGGTGCCGGCTTGCCTCTTCAGGAAGCGGTAGCCGGTCTGGTCCCAGCGGCGCACCGTGTCGGTGAGGTTGTCGAGGATGAAGTCGCCCGTGTCGGTACGAACAGTCAGCACTGCATGACCCTCGCCGTCGGGCTTGCGAACAACCGTCATCAGCAGATCCGACACAGGAATGCCGCTGTTTATCAGACGGCGACGCTTTTCCAGCGCATAGTCTTCGCAATCGCCGAAACCACTGTCCGGATAAGCCCAGAATTCGTCCTGTCCGTACTGGTCGAGATCGCTCATCGGCTTGACGTTGTTGTTGACCGTCAGGTTAACGCTCGTAATCTGCCGCCAGAGTTTTCCGGTCATGTGCTCCGGACCATTGTCGCGTGAGCGGATCTCACATTCGGCCCGATGGGATTTGCAGAAATCGTAGTGACCGATCGGCTGCGAGGTAAAGCCACCGATCGGCATCGACTGTGAAGCCGTCGCCGCCGACCACGTGGACATTATCGCAATGATTGCAACGACCGCACCGCCGCCCAACCGAACGCACAACCGCACTCGTGAGGAACTCATCCGACCCGCCCAACCACCTTTGTTAAGAATGAGTTAAGGTCGATCCCGTGGGTTCTGTCAATCAGAGCGGGAGGAAGATCCTTCTGAATGGTTACTCGCGCCGTGTGCGTTGCTCGGCCGCTACACGTCTGCACGATTTCCGTTTCCTGGGCGGCAGGTCTTTGCCAGAGGGACCGATATGGTGAGATGTCAACCGTCGGTCACGCTTGGTGCGAATTGGAAAGTGATGAATGAGCCTCGATGAGGTCACGCAAGCGACGATCGCGTTTATCCGGATGCATGAAGCATGGGGTGTTCCGCTGGTGCTCGTGCTGGCCTTTGGGGAATCGCTGGCGTTCATCTCTCTGTTGTTGCCTGCAACCGTGATCCTGATCGGTGTCGGTTTTCTCATCGGCGAAAGCGGTATCGCATTCTGCCCCTGTGGCTTGCCGCCGCCATTGGGGCGGCATTGGGGGACTGGCTGTCCTTCTGGATCGGCACGCGGTTGGGAAACGGGGTTTCGCACCATTGGCCCCTGTCACGTTATCCAAACCTCATTCCGCGCGGTCACCTGTTCTTCGAGCGATGGGGGGTGGCCGGGGTGTTCTTTGGGCGCTTCTTCGGTCCTTTGCGCGCATCCGTGCCATTGGCGGCGGGCATCTGTAAGATGCCCGCCTTGACGTTTCAGATTGCCAACATCACCTCAGCCTTCGTCTGGGCCACAGGTATTCTGGCTCCCGGCGCCTTCGGCCTCAAATGGCTGCAGGCGTGGATTTGATGGGCACCAAAGGCGGACCGTCATTGTCTGCCTCTGGCAAGGGCAGGAATCAATCGTAGGCGGCGCGAACGGGTATGCTCCCCAGTTCAGTTCGAGTTCGAATTTCGAAGGCGAAACAATCCGCAACTCAAGAGAATTAGGCACGGTTTCGTCTTGAACTCGTAGCTGGTTCCTTTGACGCCGCTGGCGCAACCATAGGAGCCAGCTCGCCGCCGCTACTCGAGGCCAGATTTGCAGATTTCTAGTGCGACAAAAGGACAGGCAGGCGCAGATCGCCCAGAACGCCCTTGGTTGCGCCACCCACGACAAAATCTCTCATCCGGGAATGGCCGTACGCACCCATGACAAGCAGATCGGCGCCCATGCCGACAGCGCGCTCCTGAAGCGTAACGCCAATGGGGCGATCTTCCGCATCGATTGAGACTCCCTCAGCGGGAAGGCCACGCATTCTCAGGCTTAAAGCAAGGCTTTCGCCAATATCGCGCAGCGGCTTTTCGATTGTCACCGTCAGTACGGTTATCTTTGCCGCACATTGCAGAAACTCATACGCGTCGGCAACGGCCCGGGCCGCAACGCGACTCCCATCCCAAGCGATGATAACATGATCGATTGCACCAACATTTGCGCTTTCCGGCAGAATTATGGTCGGTCGGCCCGAACCAAACAGAACCGCGTCAACGGTCATGCGCGCAGTCTGGTTATTTGGCTCCAACCCAATCAAAGCAAAATCGAAATAGCGTGACTTCACTGCCGCAACATCGCTGACAGATGCCGGCTGAACAGCAATCTCCTCGGTTGTCAGGGACGATCCGACACGTGCCGCTTCAGCTTTCAATGCCTCCAGCAAATCGAGCCCGTGCTTGCGGCTGGTCGCTTCTGTCTCCCGGATCATTTCGGGAAGGTTGATCAAGTATCTCGACACCGGGTTGGAAATACCCGGGATATCGACATTGATCGTTAATGCGTGAAGCGCCGCGCCAATGTGCTTGACCACCGCGATTGCGTTTAAGGCGATTTTGGTGGAATTCGCTTCCGGATACGTCACCAGAGGAAGTAAGGCAATCTTATTCATTAAACCTCAGCTCCATGATTTCGGTCGCTGTCGAGCGACCAATGGCCCAACGCGTGTTACACACCTCAAGCCTCCTACTTCAGCCCGCCAAAAAACTCAGACGACCGAGGTTCGCTATCGCCTACCTCGATATTCCAAGGCGATCTTGCGCCGCATCGATTCCGTCCTGAACGGTCGTGGCTATAATGGCAGGCATCGATGACGAGAAATGTCAACAAAGATTAGCCCGTTTGTTGCCATGAGCGCAGTGGCGCCCGCAAGCATTGTTTTGACAGTAGCGGCAGCCGAGGATGTGGCGGAAACTCCGCTGTTCACGATCCGCGCCGGGGACCATCGGGGTTTGACATCTGGGGATCCGCGTTCTGCGATCATCCTTCCTGAATCCGGATACCGGCCAAACCTGGATGCCTAGCGAAGCTGTAACGCAGCCTGGCGCAACCGACGCGCCAGTGTTGTGGTCCCTACATTATGTCCGGCAGGCTCCAAGCAGACACAAGAGCGGGAGGGGTTGAAGCTGTCGATCGCGCGCTTTCGATCCTCGGGTGCTTCACAGAGCGCGACGAAGGTTTAAGCTTGGCCGAGATTTCTTCTAGAACAGGCCTCTACAAAAGCACGATCCTTCGGTTAACGGAATCCCTTGTCCGGAGTGGCTACATTGTTCGCATGGCGGACAAGCGCTTTGCTGCCGGCCCTACGCCGATGATATTGGGCTCATTCTACCGTCGTTTTTAGATGGAGGCCTTCGTTCGGCCTCTCCTTTTGAGCCTTGTTGAACAGGCGAATGAAAGCGCATCGTTTTTTCGAAAGGAGGGAAATCGCAGCATTTGCCTGTTTCGTGCAGACTGTCGCCATTTGATCCGGGATCAAATCCGAGAGGGCGATGTGCTTTCGCTTGACCATCATGCAGCTGGCCAAGTGCTTGCTCGGTTTAGTCTCGCTAAGCCTAGAATGCGAATAGCTCTTATGGCGAAGATTCCGTTTGTATCGCTCGGGGAGGGAGATTCTGAAACAGCGACGATGGCCGTACCGGTTTTTTCAGGCAGCGAGGGCTTGGCCGGAGCGCTGGCTGTTTCTGGACCGCTGACCAGATTTACACCGGAAAAGCTGGTCAACATGAGACCGCTTTTGCTGGAATTTGACGAACGCCTATCGACATCCCTTGCGAGTAGCCAATATTTACAAGCGCGCTCATAGAATGGTCGTCACTAGAGCGTGTGTGCCCAAGGGCACGGGAGCAGCAGTTGGGGCGGATTGTGGCCTTCTTGCCTTTGAAAGCGGTTAAGCGTGATGACAAGCGAGGCTCCAAATCGGCTACTCTGCTCGATTCATGGCAAGCGGCCCCGCCAAACATAATTGGAATCGACATCGGGCGCTTGAGGACATGACTGCCAGTGAGCGTCCGAGCAACAACGCGCACAATCAAAGCGATAGTGGCGATCTGATCCGCCGGGCGGTGGCTGCTTTCAATTCCGGTAATCACGACCAAGCGATGCATCTGTGCGCATTCGGCCTGGGGCAGCACCCGGGCGATCCAGCGCTTTGCCATCTTCTGGCGGCGGTCCTGTTCGCAAGGGCAGACATGCCGGGGGCTCGTGCGCGCATCGAAGCGAGCCTTGCCGTTCGCCCGGACAATGTGCCTGCCTTGATTCTGGCATGCAGGATTGCCCGGGCCGAAGGCAGGTTTGAAGCGGCGTTGCAACAGCTGGATCGCGCAGCCAAGCTATCATTGCAGGCGGAAATCCTCATCGAGCGAGCACGTACCCTTGATCAGGCAGGCGACGCCCCGGCCGCGCGCGAATGCTGGACACTTGTCTTGCAGCGGGATCCGAAATCCCAGGAGGCAGCGGCGCGCCTCGGGCGCCTTGCCTGGCAACGCGGTGCGCCTGCCGAAGCGGAGGGCTTCCTCGAACGCGCTGTCGCCGGCGGTGGGCATCCGGCTGCGTGGTTTGACCTCGGGCTGGTGCGTCAGGACATGCGCAAGTTCGGCAGCGCCGCTCAAGCCTATCGGCGGGTGCTGAAGATGAGCCCGGACGCCCGGGAAGCTGCCGTCAATCTGGGTGTCGTCCTGCAGGAAGTCGGCGACCTCGACGGGCCATGGCTGCGTATTCGATTGCCTACAGTCTGCGCCCATCCACGTTCGGCGTCATCGCCATGGCACTCACATCGGCGTCCAGCGGCCGGCTATGGCTTGATGAGGAAGCGCTGCGTCGCTCACTCGCTGGTGGAGCGTCCCCGCCTGGCGCGAAACCGCTTGCGGTACACACCGGGCGTTGACAGGACATCGGCGACCGTCTGCGCATACGATGCCTGCCGCTTTTCATCGAACACCTCGTATTCCAGCTGCGGCTCAACCCGTGGAACCGCAAAGCACTGCGCGACCGGGGTTCCTTTCCTGAGCAAGCCGGAAAACTCGGGCTCAGTCCAGACCGCCGGGAAATTAATGCCCCCATCGTTGAACCGGTCGGAATCCACCAGGCCCGTCACCAGCCTGAAGGGCAGATCGTCGCGATTGACCGGATGCGTCGCGAACAGCGACCAGCCGTCCTCGACCTGTATGGTCCACAAGCTGTTGAATTTGAGGGCGGCTTGACCGGGAGTGGCAAACGGGCTGCCTGCGAGTTGCCCCGGCGTGTGGAAGCTCAAAGGCGCTCGGGGGTGGTTCCCGGTGACCGGGTCCGGAATCTGCCAGTCCTAGGAAAAGGTCCCTTTGTCGGCGATGACGTCGCACGGCAGGAGGATCATGAAGCCATAGGTCATCGCATCGATAACGGGCGGGCACTGCTTGAGCGTGCGAATGTCGCGGCCGTGGATCGCCGAAAAGGAAGTAGCGGGCATTGTGCGCAGCCAATCCGGCAACGCGCCGCGCGCGAGGATCGGGCGTGGCAAATGCTCGACCAACATTGGATCACATCGGAAAATGACACGCATCGTCGCCTCCCGGCATTGCGATACCACGATTGCCGATCACACTCCAAGCGGCGATAAGGCAAGGGCAATGCTCCGTTGACACTTTGGACAAGTTGGCGAGTTTTTTTAATACAGGCGAAACCCATCCGTCCGCTAGCCCAAGCCGTTCCAAAGGCCATCAGGGAAGGGAGCCACGCAGGCAACCAACTGCCGCGTCATCATGACTAACGGCAGAATCACCACCACGACTGCCGGGTTTGCGGGATAAAGCAAGGGCGCCGCCGAGCAACCACGCAAAAATGAAAATGACGACGCCTGTCTTGCAGGAATCCGGGCATTCTTACTCCGATGTTTCTTGCCGCCCCGTGGGAGAGTTCCTTCGTGCGAGCAGTTTGTCGATCCGCCGGCCATCCATGTCCACGATCTCGAAGTGCCAGCCGCCATAATCAAAATGTTCCCCGACCTCAGGCAGATGCCCTAGTCGAAACAGGGCAAATCCTGCGATCGTATGGAAGTCGCCTTCAGTTGGCCGTGCTCGAAAACCAAGGCGATCGAAGGCGTCCTGGGCCGACATCATACCATCCACGAGAAGGGAGCCGTCTTCACGCTCGACGATATCCGGCTCTTCGCCTTCGATGTTGGGCAGGTCGCCGGCGATGGCTTCGAGCAAATCGGTCTGGGTAACAATTCCTTCCAGACTTCCGTACTCGTCGAGGACCATTGCTATGCGGACGGGCGCCTTCCTGAACTGCTCCAGCACTTTGAAAATCGGCGTTGATTCATGAACGACGAGCGGCTCACGGATGATCGCCATCGGATCGAGAACCTGCCCGTCAAGAACCTGGTCGAGCATGTCCTTCTTCAGAACCATGCCGAGCAGTTCATCGATACCGCCCTTGCCAACAAGGAGCTGCTCATGGCGGCAATCGCGGATCGTACGAAGAGTCTCGGTTCGGTCATCATTCACGTCGATCCAGTCGATATCCGGCCGAGGCGTCATAATGTCACTGATGCGGCGCTCGCCGATATTGAAGACCCGCTCGACCATCTCCCGCTGCGCCTGCTGCAACAGGCCGCCTTCCTGACTGGCCGAGATCAGAAGCTTCAGCTCGTCTGGCGAGTGCAATGAATCCTCACCGGTTCCCGGGCGCAGGCCGCAGAGTCGCAGAACGAGGTTGCCGAGACCATTCAGCATTAGAATCGCCGGCCTGAGCAGAAAGAGGAACAGACCGAGCGGACGCACGACCCAGAGCGCAGTGTCTTCGCTGCGCTGGAGCGCCAGACTCTTTGGTGCGAGCTCGCCAAGCACGATGTGAAGCGCGGTGATGATGATGAAAGCGATCGCGACGGCGACAGTGTGTGAGCCCGCAGTCGCCAACGACCCGAGCAGCCCGATCAAGAGAGGCTCGACGAGATGCGCGAGAGCAGGTTCGCCGATCCAGCCGAGTGCCAGCGATGAAATGGTGATGCCGAGCTGGGTCGCCGCCAGATTGGCATCGAGATTGTCGACGGCCCGCTGGAGCGCTGCCGCGTTCAGCCGCCCAGCCGCAGCGAGTTCGGCAACTCGGCTTCGGCGCACGGCGACCAGGGAAAACTCGGCGGCGACAAAGAAGCCGTTTGCGGCCACGAGTAGGAGAACCGACAAGATTCCAAGAATGTCGCTCAAACTGCCATCGCCTGTCGGCATGATATCCTCTTAATGACGCAATTGGATACTTCTCTGAAGCGCAAATGATGGCATTGCGCAATCGCTATCAGCATACGATCGCCAGAAGCATAATCCCCTGATGGCGATGGTGGTGCATCTACTAGCGACTGATCACGGTGTGGTCGAATACGTTGAATGCGGCAAAGTGCGTGGTCCAGCCTGGCTTGCAGCGCGGGTCATGTACCGACGCGCCCCGTTCTTGGCGTGGATGCGCAGATCACATGAAGGCAGACGCCATCACGCAGCCCGTCGATAAAGCTCAAATGATTGGGCTTGAACTGCTGACGGTAACAGGGCTGAAGCCAACGCGGGATCTGCAGATGATGTCAAGCGCCTCTCCGCAAAGAGGTGACGCTTGATAGGCGGCTGCTTCCGTGCAAATGCTCCGGCATGCGAATTCTCCTCGTCGAAGACACGCGCGACGTTGGCGAGGCTATCAGCCGCCGCTTCGAAATGATCGGCCACGCAGTCGATTGGGAGACGGACGGCCGTGCTGCCGCAGAAATCCTCGATTTCACCTGCTACGATCTCGTCATCCTCGACGTCATGCTGCCCAGCCTCGACGGGTTCGAAATCGTTCGACGGCTCCGGCAGACAAGGAATACGACCCCGGTTCTGATGTTGACGGCCCGTTCCGAGATAGAGGACCGCGTTGGCGCGCTTGATCTCGGCGCCGACGACTATCTGGTCAAACCGTTCGATTTCCGGGAATTGGAAGCGCGCGCCCGTGTTCTGCTCCGGCGGAAAAGCGGCGAGGCGACCAACATCGTACAGTGTGGCGATGTCGTGCTCGACCGCGGCAGCCGCTCAGTCCGAGTAGGCAGGCGCGAGGTGCAATTGAAACGACGCGAGATGACGTTGCTTGAGATACTGGCGTCGCGGCCAGGCCGCGTCTTCAGCAAAGATGAACTTATCGATCAGCTTTTCGGGTTTGACGAGCCGGCCAATCAGAACGCGATCGAACTTTATGTCGGGCGGCTGCGCAAGAAGCTGGAAGGCGCCAAGGCGCAGATCGTTACCGTGCGGGGCGTGGGATATCAGCTGGCTTCCGATGATACCGGCTGAGCCTTCCCTTTTCACGCGCCTGGCGGTCCGCATCTCGCTGGTGCTGGGCCTGGGTGCGGCTCTTCTGGTGAGTGCGGCGTCGTACTACGCACGTACCGCCGCCGATGGCGCCTATGACCGGCTTCTGCTTGGTGCGGCCATCCAGATGGCAGACAGCCTTACGGTTGAATCCGGTTCGCTCATCATCAACCTGCCGGTATCAGCTTTTGAACTCCTGGGCCTCGCCAGCCGCGATCGCATCTTCTATCGCGTGATCGGCCCTTCCGGCGCGACGCTGACAGGTTATGCCGATCTGCAAACAGAAGTTGATCTGGCCGCAATACACGATGTCCCGGTATTGGAATCGGCGCATTATCGCGGCGAACCGGTTCGGATTGCGGTGGTGGCGCGCGCACTGTCCGATCCAGCCGTATCGGGTTGGGCGCATGTCATCGTTGGGCAGACCACGGAAGCCCGCCGCGCGCTCGCGGGTGAATTGACTCTCAGGGCGACCGTCCTCCTGGCGATCATGAGCATATTGGCTTTAGCTGGAGCGATGATTGCTATTCGCTATTCTCTGCAACCGGTCAAGCATCTCGGAGCGACGCTCCGCCGTCGCGATCCACAAGACCTGACGCCGGTAACGGTCGTCGTACCGAGAGAATTGCGGCCCTTCGTTACTTCCATCAATTATTTCATGAGTCGGCTCGACGAGCGCGTGAAACTCCTGCAGCGCTTCATCGCCGACGCGGCGCACCAGATCAGAACGCCGCTGACAGCGCTAACGGCGCAGCTCGATCTGTTGAGTCAAGCCAAGCTGGACAAGTCGAGCCGCCAGCATCTCGATCGCGTACAGCAGCGCGCCAGCGAACTTGCGCGCCTGACCAACCAGTTGCTCAGCCACGCCATGGTCATCCATCGTGCCGATTCCGTGCAGCTTCAGCCGCACGGTCTGGCAGATGTCGCACGGCGCGCTTTCCGTGCGGCGGTTCCGATAACTATCGATCCGGACATTATCGTCTCCTTCGAGGCGCCTGACGACGAGCCGGTCGTGCTTGCGGACGCCGTCAGCCTTCGCGAAGCGATCGTCAATATCATCGACAATGCCTTGCGCCATGGAGTGGTGTCGCGCCTTGAGGTCAGAGTACGCAGCGACGGTACGCGTGCCCATCTCGAGGTCGAAGATGACGGACCGGGCATTCCGCCGGGCGAGTGGGAGCGGGTCACGCAGCGCTTCGAAACGTCCAAATCTCATGACGGCAGCGCAGGTCTTGGTTTCGCCATCGCGTCGGAGGTTGCGGCGGCTCACGGTGGCGCGCTGACCTTTCGCGAGACAAGCAAGGATGGCGGGAAGGGCACGCAAGGGTTCACCGTCACCTTGACGTTGCCCATCGCCACGGAGAAGACCGGATGATAACGGGAACATTGCCGACATTCGGTTTGATGGCTGCCGTCCTCCTATGCATCGGTCACGCGGCAAGAGCTGCTGAAGGAAGCAGCGCATTTTTCCCTTCGTCTCAGCCGGAGAAGGACCGACTGTCGATCCACGCCGCGACCGATCTGGCGGCTATGGAACCACTGATCCGGGATTTTCAGTCCGTTTTCCCCAACGTGGCAGTCGAGTATGTTGAATATGTCACCAACGACTTGCAAAGGAGTGCCAGTGAAGCCTGTCGGACGGACGCGGTGCTGGGCGACATCTTGTTGTCTCCGTCGGTCGACCAACTCGTGAAGCTCGCCAATGACGGCTGCGCGGCGCCGCACGTGTCGGCCGAAACCGCGCATGTCGCCAATTGGGCAAACTGGCGCGACGAGGTATTCGGCTTTACCTACGAACCGGCCGTCTTCGTCTATAACGCCCGCCTCGTGCCGTCCGGCGACGTACCGCGCACCCACATCGAACTCGCCGATCTTCTCAGGCGGCGGATCGATTTTTATCGCGGACGGGTCGGAACGTTCGACATCCGACTTTCGGGCATCGGCTACCTATTGGCGTTCAGTGATGCGCGGCAGACGACGGCGGTCTACGGTCGGCTTCTGGAAAGCATGAGCCGAGCGGAAACTGTGGTGCGTTGTTGCACCGCGGAGACCCTTCAGGACGTTGCAAACGGGAGCCTATATATAGGCTACAATATGATCGGGTCATATGCCTACGCCGCGGCCAGGGGCAATTCCGATTTGAGGGTCGTTGTCCCGCGGGACTATGCGCTGATACTCAGTCGTGGCGCGCTCATTCCGAAGACGGCGCCGAATATGGGCGTTGCCAAACGATTTCTCGACTACCTTCTGTCAGCCCGGGGACAGAAGGTTGCCAGGGATAGCGCCTTCTTCTTTGCCGAGAACGGGCAATTGCCTGAGGGAGCGGACGGCCCGGAAAAACTTGGGGAGTCTGGTATCGCGCGCGCCATACGCATCGGCCCTGCGTTACTTGCCGTACAGGACGAGGCGTTGCGCCGCCGCTTCATCGAGGATTGGAGCAAGTCCATGATCGATGCGCAGGGCCAGCGACCGTGACGCGTAGGATGCCGCTCCAAGATTTCAACAATTCGGCAATACGTCGATGTGGCCGATCCCGCTGTCGTCGACAATCTGATCACGACCCATCGGGCCTAGTCGGCTGAGCAAACCTCGACATCGCCGTGACAGGTTGGTGACAGGTCAGGATGATACTCGCCTTTTGTGCCTGGAGGAGGTACGATTTAGGCGAACTTGGAGGAGACCCTAATGAAAAATCGTCTTGCGACGATGATGGCCGCGTTTTCGCTGTCAGCCGGTTTTGTGACGCTTGCCGCCGCTGCCGAGATCCCCGCCGGGTATCCGGACAACTACAAGGATCTGGTGGCCGCCGCCACCGCGGAAGGACACCTCAGCATCTATTCGACGACCGATGCGGCGCTGGTCCAGCCCTTGCTCAAGGACTTCGAAGCAGCATTCCCCGGCATCGCCGTCGAATATTCCGACCTCAATTCCACCGAACTCTACAATCGCGTCATTGCCGAAACCGCTTCGGGCCAAGGCACGGCAGATGTCGCATGGTCCTCGGCTCCGGATCTGCAGATCAAACTTGCCTCAGACGGCTATGCGCAGGAATACAAATCCGTGGAGGCGGCCCACCTTCCGGCCTGGGCGTCCTACAAGGACATGATCTATGGTACCACCGCCGACCCGGTGACTTTCGTCTACAACAAGCGTCTCGTGCCTGAAGGCGATGTTCCCGCAACCCACGCCGATCTTCTCAAGCTGATGAGCGGGAAGACCGCAGAATATGATGGCAAGATCGCGTCCTACGATCCGGAAAAATCCGGTGTCGGCTTCTATTTCTACAACCAGGACGCCAAGAACTGGACCGATTCCTGGGCGCTTAACAAGGCTTTTGGCAAGGCCCATATCAAGCTCTACAGCTCCGCCGGCTCGATGATCGAGAAGGTCACGTCTGGCGAACATTCCATCGCCTATGGCATCTTCGGCTCATATGGCCTCGCCAAGCAGGCCAAGGACGAGAACCTCGGTGTGATAATCCCGAAGGACTATGTCCTGGTGACCACCCGCGCCACCGTCATTCCGGCGGAAGCCCAGGATCCCAATGCTGCGAAGCTATTCGTAGACTATCTGCTGTCGGCGCGCGCGCAGAAGCTGATCGCCGACGACATCAAGCTCTATGCCGTTCGTGATGACGTTGAAGGGGCAACCACGCTGGCGTCCATAAAGGCCGCCGCCGGTGAAAACGTTCACCCGATCGCGCTCGACGACAAGCTGCTCGAAGGTCTCGACGAGACGACACGGCTGGCGTTCCTCAACGAGTGGCAGAAAGCCATGAAGGGCGAGTAATCGCTTGATCGGGAGTGCCTCCACAGTCGGCTCTCTCACCCTTCTTGCTATTAAGAATCATCGGAACGGCGCGCTTGCGCTCTTGCTAGCGGACGGCCCCCGGCTTTGTTCGAGGCGATCATGCCCTTCCGTGTCTTTCGTGTCAGCACCAACCTCCTCGCCATCCTGGTGGTGCTGGCACCGGTCACCCTGATCATTTATCAGAGTTTTCTGTCCGCGCCTTTCTTCCAGAAAACCGCGCATCTGTCGCTGAACGCCTACAGCTTCATCCTCGCGGACGCGGATTTCTGGCTAGCGCTGACGACTTCGCTCAAGCTCGCGGTGGGCATGACGGTGATCGCAGTTCCGGTGGGAATCCTGCTGGCGTTCATCATCGTGCGCACCGACGTGCCGGGCAAGCGCTGGCTGGAGCCGATCATCCTGATCCCGGTTTTCATGTCGGCGGTGGTGCTGGCCTTCGGCTATGTGATGACACTGGGACCAGTCGGCTTCGTCTCGCTGGCGGTCAAGTCGATGATCGGCTACGTGCCCTGGAATGTCTATTCGGTGACATCGATCGCGATCATTGCCGGGCTCACCCATGTCCCACATGTCTATCTCTATGCATCGGCGGCGCTCCGCAACGTTGGCGCCGACCTCGAAGAGGCGGCACGCACCGCCGGCGCTGGCCCTTGGCGCGTCGCCGCCAGTGTGTCGCTGCCCATGGTGATGCCGGTGGTGCTCTATGCGGCGGTTCTGGTGTTCTTCCTCGGTTTCGAACTTTTCGGCCTGCCGCTGGTGCTTGGCGATCCGGAAGGCGTGCTGGTTCTCGCCACCTATCTCTACAAGCTCACCAACAAGCTCGGTGTTCCTTCCTACCAGTTGATGGCCGTAGTGGTGGTGGCGATCATCATGATCGCGCTGCCGCTGGTGGTGCTGCAGCGCTACATGCTGCGCAACGCCAGCCGCTATGTGTCTGTCAAAGGCAAGGGCAGTCGGCACAACCCCATCCGGCTGGGCGCTCTTCGCTGGCCGGCCTTCGCGCTTGTGGTGGCCTGGTTCGCCGCCACCGTGATCATACCGGTGGGCGGCGTCGCAATTCGTTCACTGGTGACAAGCTGGGGCGTCGGGGTGAATATCTTCCAGGTGCTGACGTTGGATCACTATCGCGATCTCGCTGACTATCCGAATGTCATCAGCGCCATTCTCAACACGGTCGGCGTCGCGGTGGTCGGCGGCGCGGCTTCGATCGCGGCCTATACTGCCGTGGCACTCGCCGGTCACCGCTCGAACGCACCCCTGACCAAAGTCGTCGATTACGTGGCCATGATACCGCGGGCGATGCCGGGCATTGTGGCTGGCCTTGCCATGCTGTGGATATTTCTCTTCTTCAAGCCGATCGCACCCCTGCGTGCCACGATGATCTCGGTATGGCTCGCCTATACCATTGTGTGGTTCGCCTATGGCATGCGGCTGATTTCCGGAACGCTCCTGCAGATCGGCAAGGAGCTCGAGGAAGCCGGCCGGTCAGTTGGCGCCAGCGAGGGCCGGGTCGCCAGGGACATCACGCTGCCGCTCATCCGCGGCGGCATGTTCTCAGCCTGGCTGTTGATCTTCCTGATCTTCGCCCGTGAATATTCGACGGGCGTCTATCTGCTCGGACCGGGAACCGAAGTGATCGGCTCGCTCATGGTTTCCCTTTGGGGCACCGGCGCGATCGATCTGGTTTCCGCTCTCGCCGTCATCAACACCGTCATTATCGTGACCGGTCTTGCCCTCGCAATGCGCTTTGGAGTCCGCCTCAATGACTGATATCATCATAGACGGCCTGCGCCTCAGTTACGGCACCCTCGAGATCCTGAAAGGTGTGTCCTTTTCGGTCGAACCGGGTCAGATCGTCGCCTTGCTCGGTGCGTCCGGGTCCGGCAAGACGACGCTCTTGCGAGCGGTCGCCGGTCTGGAGACACCCAACAGCGGCAAGATACTGCTCGGTGACAAGCCGCTTTTCGATGCCGGGCAGAACATCAATCTGGCGCCGGAAACGCGCGGTCTCGGGCTGGTATTCCAGTCCTATGCGCTGTGGCCGCATCGGACGGTGTCCGAGAATGTGGGTTATCCCCTGAAGCTGCGCAAAGTGTCCCAGGCAGATGTTGCGAGCCGCGTCCAGAAGGCTTTGGACAGCATCGGCCTCGGCAAACTGGGCGAGCGCTATCCGCATCAGCTCTCCGGCGGACAGCAGCAGCGCGTGGCGCTGGCCCGTGCGCTGGTCTATGAGCCGAACGTGATTCTGCTCGATGAGCCGCTGTCAAATCTGGACGCCAAGCTACGCGAAGAAGCGCGGATCTGGCTGCGCCGCCTCATCACCAATCTCGGGCTATCGGCGCTGTGCGTCACCCATGATCAGGTGGAAGCGATGGCGCTCGCCGACCGCATCCTGCTGCTCAACGGCGGCCAGATCGAACAGGACGGAACGCCCAAGCAAATCTACAACAAGCCGAAGAGCCTGTTTGCAGCAGAGTTCATGGGTGCCAGCAATCGCCTTGACGGCGTGGTCACCGCCATCAACGGCAACCGTGCGGAAATTGTCGCCAACGGCATCCATCTTGTGGGCAGCGCCCAGCAGGAGCTGACCGTCGGCGCCAAAGTCACCGCACTCGTCCGGCTTGAGCGGGTGACGTGGTCCGGGGAGGACGGGCCTGGACGTATCGCCATGACCTGCGTCGAGAGCCTTTTCCTTGGCGATCGGCATGAAGTCATTTTCGAAAGCAATGACCTGACAATCCGGACCTATTCCCGGGACGCCCTTCCGTCCGGCCAATACTATGTCGAGTTCCCCTTCGAGGATCTGATGGTCTTCGCGGCGGAATGAACTTCGGCTTCACTACGAAGAGGATCATTCTTGCCAACCGGCATAAACATCCTCGAGCGGCTGACCTGCCATCGGTAATTTCCTCCATCTGAGATTAAAGTCCGGCCTCGATTTAAGGGCGGACTGATGAAGAGAATGCGGTTTACGGAAGAGCTGATCATCGCGGTCCTGCGTGAGCATGAGGCGGGGCAAAAGCGGGCGACTTGGCGCGCAAGCATGGGACCTCCGAGGCGGTTAGCCTTACACACGTGTTGAACGCGTGTTCGCTTGCGCATCACCGGGTATCAAAGCTAATGAAACCCGGAGAGGACTTGGCTGCTTCTGCAGGTGAAAAGTGCTGACTTTCTCATGGTTCTATCTCGCGTCGTGCCTGCTTGCGCTTATAGCGCTCGTCGCCGTTCTCGAACTCGGACTGCTTCCGGCACTGCTTTCGGGCCTTCTCGTGTTCAACATCGTTCATTTCGCCGCACCGATGCTCCATCGAATCGGCGTCTCCAACAGCCTGACGAAAAGCCTTGCGCTGACCTTGGTGGCATTGATTTTCACGCTCCTGATAGCCGCCGCTATCTTTAGCGGCATGTCGCAATTGACTGGCGGTTCGGAGAACGTCGTGACGCTCCTCAAGAAGATGGCCGAGATCATCGATACCGCGCGCGTCCATCTCCCGACCTGGGCGATGGCCTATTTTCCATCAAACATCGAGGAGCTGGAAGTCTTCGCGGCCCGGTGGCTCCGCGAACATGCCGGCCAGCTTCAACTCGTCGGGCGGGATGTCGGCGTCTTGGTGGTCCACATTATCGTCGGCATGGTGATCGGCGGCTTGATCGCGGTGAGCTCGGCGGCGCCATCGCGCGAGCCCGGCCCACTGGCGGTCGCGCTCGCGGATCGTGTCAACATTCTGAGCAAGGCCTTTCGCAACATCGTGTTCTCGCAAATCCGGATTTCGGCGTTGAATACGTTTCTGACGGCGATCTATCTCGTCGCTGTTCTGCCGTCCTTCGGCATCGATCTGCCATTCATCAGGACAATGATAGCGCTGACTTTCGTCGCCGGCCTTCTGCCGGTCATCGGCAATCTGATCTCCAACACGGTGATCGTGGTTGTCAGCCTCAGCATCTCCTTCCTTGCAGCGCTCGGCTCGCTTGCCTTTCTCATCATCATTCACAAGCTCGAATACTTCGTAAACGCCAAGATCATCGGTTCGCGGATCAATGCGCGTGCCTGGGAGCTTCTTCTGGCGATGGTTTTCATGGAAGCCTGGTTCGGTATGCCGGGTCTTGTCGCCGCGCCGATCTATTATGCCTATCTGAAGGCTGAACTGACGATGCGTGGGCTAATCTAGGGTTGGGTAGGTGGCGATTTGACGACGCAAGCAAGGTTGCTGGGAAACCGCGCAAATTTGGCCACTCGCTGAACAGCACCATCTTGGTTAGTGAACCCTCAGGAGTTTCGTGACTGATTTGAAGGCGCCCGTTTAATAGCACGCCCACTGCAAAGACATTAGAAGGCGCGCTAAAACATAAATTGTCCGGAGGCATGTAATCTGCTACTGTTTGATCACCGACAAACGGCTCTGGAAAGCCGTGCGTCGGACATCATGCACAAGATCAACTCAAACCGGAGAACGGCCATGAAACGGCTTCTGACGGTCGCTGCCCTTTTGGCGGCAGGCAGTTTGGTTACGATGCAAGGCGCAGCCGCCGACGACGCTGCGATGATCAAGAGCGCTGAATCTGCTGCACCCCCTGCCGTGGCAAGCGGCGCTGCGGTCTACGCCGCGGATGAAAAGGGCGCCATGCGCACCCTGCGCGAGGGCAAGAACGGCTTCTGGTGCATGCCGGACAGCCCGTCCACGCCCGGCCCGGACCCAATGTGCGGCGATGCCAACGCGATGGAATGGGCGATGGCATGGATGGAAAAGAAGGAACCGCCCAAGGGCAAGGTCGGCTTCATGTACATGCTGTCCGGCGGTACCGATGGCAGCAACACCGATCCCTATGCGACGAAGCCCGAGGAAGGCAACAATTGGATAGAGACCGGCCCGCATGTGATGATCGTCAACGCAATGGACATGATGCAGGGCTATCCGACGGACCCCAAGCCTGACACATCCAAGCCCTATGTGATGTGGCCGGGCACTCCATACGCACATCTCATGATCCCGGTTAAGTAGCTGAAACGGAGTCACGCGGGCGCAAACGCTTGTTTGGCCCGCGCTTGTCCTGATAATTACAAACGCTTGCGGCGTCCGTGACCTTCAATCGAGAGTCTCGGCGGTCGGTAACGTGTTGGCCTGATCTCCCATCACTTTTCCGGCAAATGGAAAATTTCGTGACAGCTCGAACGGTGGCGGCCCTGCAACACCAAATATTCGTATATTCGTCAGAAAGTGCATAGTCTTTGATGACCGTCATCGCGGGAGGAGTTCGCGTTGAACCGAACTATCCGAATGATCGCCACAGTTGCGCTGTGGAGCGTGCCATTATCCGGCCAGGCGCTTGCGCATGCTCGATTGGTCGAGGCTACTCCAGAGATCAATAGCACCATTGCCGCTCCGCCCACTGAGATTCGACTGCGCTTTAGCGAACCCATTGAGGCTCGATTCTCGGGCATCGATCTGTCGGGGCCGGATGGTGCGAAGATCACCACGGAGATCGCGGTGCGCGATAAGGACATGGTGGCACCTGTATCAAGGTCCCTTGCGCCGGGTGTTTATCAAGTTGATTGGCACGTGCTGTCAGCAGACGGGCACAAGGTGAAGGGCAATTTCAAATTTGAAGTCAGACCGTAGAAATGGACGTTGATGGCACTCTGGCCTTTGCCCGGTGGGTCTACTTCCTCTCAGTGATGATTCTATTCGGGTCGGCACTCTTCCCTTTCTATGCGCTAGACAAAACCGCGGCTCCCGCGCTTGCGCCTCTACCCCGTAACATCAATCCTGCCCTCGCACTTGCGGCCGCAATCTTCGCGGCAATTTGGCTGCTGTGCTTTACGGCCGGGCTCTCCGGACGCGAGGGTATGGTTGACACCTTGCGCAGCGTTCTCATGGAAAGCGACTTCGGAACTGTTTGGTTTGTTCGCCTTTCGCTCGTTCTCCTGCTCCTGGTGATCAGCTTCTCGGGGCGGCCCGAATTGATCGTCGGGCCGGCTTTCTTGCTACTGACCTGTGAGGGTTGGCAGGGCCACGCGGCGGCGTTGGGCCTTCTAGCCTCACTGACTCAAGCTCTCCATGTTGCAAGTGCCGGGGCGTGGATAGGTGGCCTCCTGCCCCTCGGCCTGCTTATCGCGGCAGCACAGCGGCATCCATCCGAAGTCGCAGGCGTGGAAACCGTCCTGTGGCGCTTCTCCCGCTTTGGTATGATGGCGGTTGCGCTCATTTTTTTTACGGGCGCTATGAACACTTGGCTAATGCTTGGCTCGTTCCCCGATCCGCGCAACAGCTACGGTCGAATTCTCCTGTTCAAGATCAGCCTATTCGTCGCGATGGTCGGTTTGGCGGTCTACAATCGATACGCCCTGGTCAGCCGCATGAAGTCCGAACCGGTCAAAAGCTTGGGCACATTATCTCGCAACGTTGCGCTGGAGCAGATCATCGGGTTTGGGGTGCTTATGGATGTAAGCGCGCTGGGGCTTATGGATCCGTACGCGTGACGCGCTGACTTTGCAATTATCCGCTGGCAACGTTTCTGCAATTCGCGATCGACACTCACCTCTATCCGCCTGGCGCACAGAGTGGCTGGCCGGTCTGGCTGCCGATCTCAACCAACGTCGGGACGTGTGGAGCGCGGATATATGCCTGCGACCTAGACACGATTCCATGCGTAAACGACTAACTGCCAGCACCAGCCGGCCAGCGTTCATCGCTCCTTTGATCCCCACCCTGGTGGAGAAGCCTGCCGAGGGCCGAGGGATGGACACACAAGTTCGACGGCTACCGCGGGTCTTCAATGCGGACCGCGTCGGAGAATAACTGGCGAATGATACTACGGGGCGACGGCGCAGCCGCCGACAGTCGGATGGAGGTCGATCTCGTCGCAGCCGCTGGGCCCGCTAAATGGCACTCTTGACTAACGTGCCAGAGGGTCCATTTTTTGACCCTGCGGTGTGCTGATGTCGAAGCCCCTCTTTATCCCGGCGCTCGCTGCTATATGCCTGAGATCGCCGCTGGTGCGTGCCGATAATGTCGATCTGGCGTTGGAAGCTTTTCACGGTATTTGTCTTGCCCATGGACCTGACTTCGAACGAACCGTCCTGCGGCCAGGAGACGCGGATGGACTCCGTTGTCCGGCGACGCAGCACTTGCCCCCGTCGGTGACGTAGGCGCCTTCCAGGACTGGGAGGCGACCGGTGACGACCTCCCGGCCAAAACCATGATCGCGGTGACAAAAACCACTTGAATGGCAAGTCCGTGCAAACTTGCTCCATAAAGCTATTCGATGTCGACCGCGCGGCATTCGAGGAGCGTTTCTTCGCCCGGACGGATGCCGAAACAATCGGCGAGGACAGAAACGGAATGCAAGTTTCCAAACTCTACATATTGACAGTCGGCAATCGCAAGCACTTGTCCATTTGACGTTCCCGAGGTCCGGATCACATCGAACACGGTCATTGCAAGCTCGATCGCCGACGACTAGGGCGGATCAGCTGGTGTTATCGGCACGGGACGCGGGGCTTTTTGCGTTTGCAAGGAACTCGCGATAGGAATGCTCTGAATCGATCAGGAGCAGGAAATTGAGCGATCGGCAAAAGATTATCTGGATGATAGTGCTGGCAATCCTTGCTGGTATCGCGGTGATCATGCTCAAACATTGGCTGAAGGGCGACCTTGGGTAGCTGCCTCCTTAGATGAAGCAACACAGCCCTGATCGATCAAGGTTGGTATGGGCTTTGGCCCGTCCCATTTCGGCCTGCTTGCAATGGCAGGTGTCCTGCCTGATGCGGAATCGACGAGCGAAATGTGAGCGAAAGATGCAACTGACAGGCATGGTATCCGGCGCGGCGCTGTTGCTCGCTTCCACCGCGGCAGCGAACGCCCATCCGCATGTGTTTGCCGAAGCGAAGCTGGACCTGACCGTCGGTCCAGACAGGACGGTCAAGTCGCTTCGGCATCTCTGGCGTTTCGACGACCTCTTTTCCAGCACTGTGCTGATGGAATTCGACAAGAATTCCGACCTTGTCCTTGATGCGAAGGAACTCGATGAAGTCGCTCTCACCGTCCATGCGTCGTTGGCCGAGTACAACTACTTTCAGATGGTGACCTTGAACGGCAAGGACGTGACGATGGCGCCACCGCCGAAGTTCAGCGTCAGCTATGAAAACGATCAACTCGTCGTCCAGTTCGAAACGCAGCCGAAGGACCCGTTGGCCCTTGCTGGAAAAGTCAGTATCGGTGTCTACGATCCGACTTTCTACACGGCAATCGATTTTACCGACGACGACAAGCTTGCGGTGGCCGGTCTGCCGCAAGGCTGCTCACGTTCCGTCGTCCGTCCAGATCCGGACACGGCCATCGCGCAGAACCAGAAGAGCCTGACAGACGCGTTCTTCAGTGATCCGACGGGGACCGATCTCGGCAAGATTTTCGCGACGCGCCTCGAACTGACCTGTGGCTGACCGGAGCCGATTCGATGGCCATGTTCCAGACGCTTGTCGAATTTCAGCGTACGATCTACCTGGCGCTGGCCGAGCAGATCAAACTGCTTTCGGCCGGCGGCGGCTGGTTGGCCTTCACGGCCTTTTTGCCGATGGGTGTCCTGTTTGGCGCGGCACACGCGCTGACGCCGGGCCATAGCAAAGCCGTGCTGGCCACTTATCTCGCCGGATCGGATGCCAGTGTCCGGCGTGGGCTTCTGGTATCGCTGACACTTTCCTTCACGCATGTGACGATCGCGGTTCTGATCGCGGCGCTCTCGTTGCCGTTGGTGTCCATTGCCTTGGGCAGTGTTGGCCGTGCCCCGCTACTGGAAGACGTCAGTCGAGGCCTGCTTGGCCTGATCGGCGTTTGGATGCTCTGGCGCGCATTGAGTCACGGCCATCACCACAAACATGAAGGCGAGGCCGTCGGCGTCATGGCCGGCTTGATCCCCTGTCCGCTGACACTTTTTGTCATGACCTTCGCAATATCCAGAGGCGTTCCGGTCGCCGGCATTCTTTTCGCAATCACCATGATGGCCGGCGTGGCGCTGACGCTGTCTTGCGTTGCGGTGCTGTCGATCCTGTTTCGTGAACGTCTGGTGCATTTTTTCGATAGCCGGCCACGCCTGTTCGATGCCATTTCCCGAGCCATTGAGGGCGCTGCCGGCTTGGCGCTTGCCGGCGTAGCCGTTTGGCAGATCACGTCGGGCTGAAATGCCGTGAACCAGATCGAGCGGTGGATCAAGACCCGTTTACCTGAAGGTCAGCCGTGTCTTCCTCGCGGCGCAAAGCTTCGACGTGCATCTGCGCTCGTCGGTGGAACAGACGGATAGGTGACGCCCGACGCTCGAAGTGGCGCCGGGCGACCCTGTATGCGCTAGATCATACGCTTGATGTCGATGTAGTCGCCTTCAGTCTGGATCGTCAGGGTCACGTCGCTGGCACCGCGGTTGCGCCAGAACCAACCGTGATTTCCATCGAAGGCGGCTTCAATGGCACCTTCGTCAGCTGGAACGCTGCGACCCTTTTCATAGCTGACGGACTGACCGCCGCCATCGCCGTGCGTCTCGAAGTTCACCACGCCACCGTCAGCTGTCCAGGAAAAGTTTGCCTTGGCGCCCTGCCGCATCACGAGCTTGACTTCGGCACCCTGGCCTGGCGCCAACGTGAAGGATAGCTCGTCTTGCCTTCCATCTGGCTGGATCGGGGCTTCCGAGGTTGCTTCGGTGGCAGGCGTTGTAGCAATGGCCGGAGCCTCGGCAGGAGCGATCTCTCCAACTGTCACATTGTCTTGGGATACCGCCTCCCCAGTTGGCGACGGCTGCAAAGCAGGCCGTTCGGCGGTCAGAGCGACGAGGAGGTTTTCAATTCGGTCCATGCGCGCCATCAATTCGGCCGGAGGGACCATTTGCGTCATCCGCTTGGTTGGTGCCTTCGCGCCGGCCATTTCGTCCGCTGCCGCCTCGGCTGCCAGCTGTGTCTTGATTTCGCCCATTCTGGTGAGGCCGAGCAATCTGCCTGCTCCGGTCGGGTCGATCGCATACTCGGACGGCATGACGACCGTGATGAGCAAGGCGAACGCCGTCAGCGCGGCAATGAAGGTGGAGCGCTTGAGCTGCGCTGACGTCGGCAAATCGGCGCGGCTGGGAAGGTCGGTGTTGTACATGATTCGGTTCCTTATGCGGCGACGAACAGGCCGGTGAGCTGATATCCGATCAGCAGGAAACCAGCCGTCATCATGATGACGTTTGCGGTATAGGCGTGGCGCCAGAAACTTCGTGTCCGGCGCCAGTAGCCCATCACGATCAGGATGGCGCCAAGAGCCAAGAGCTGCCCGATCTCGACGCCGACATTGAAGGCCAAAAGGTTGGGCACCAGGCCGTCCGGCGAGATGTTGTATTCGATGATCTTCGTCGACAGGCCGAAACCATGGAAGAAGCCGAAGACCAGCGTCGCGATCTTGGTGTTCGGCTGGAAGCCGAGCCATCGCTGGAAAGCGCCCATATTGTCGAGCGCCTTGTAGACCACGGACAGGCCGATGATCGCGTCGATGATGTAGCTGTTGATGCCGGCGTTGAAGTAGACGCCAAGCAGCATGGTCGTGGAGTGACCGAGCGCAAACAGGCTGACATAGATGCCGATGTGCTTCATCCGGTAGAGGAAGAAGATCACGCCGAACAGGAACAGGATGTGGTCGTATCCGGTCACCATGTGCTTGGCCCCGAGATAGATGAAGGGTAGCACGTTGATGCCCGAGATTTCCTGGATGTAGCCCTTGTCGCCGGCGGCGACGGCATGGGCTAAGGCTGCTCCGGCGAGCAGCGGCAGGGTCAGCAGAGCGATAAGCAGCGGCAGGGCGGGCCGCCAACGTTCGCGACAAGAGCGTGACCGGCCCCGGTCGAAGGGTCCTTGCATAAGATTTCCAATCTTCGTCGTTGAGGGTGGCCGCGTGAGCGGCCGCGATCATGCGGCGAGGAATGGCCTCGGCGGTCGCTCAAGCCGGAATGTCGTGCCCGGATCGACGAAAGTCGGCGGATAATTCAGCCAGCCCCGTTCGACCTGCGGAAAGGTCGGTGCGAACCCGACAGGCGTGCTCGCTGTCTCGTGCGAATGGTCGGCCGCATCGTGCCCGTGAAAATGGCCGGGGATCTGCTCGCCGGAAACGTCATCATCGTGCGCGTGGCCATAATCTTCGATCTGCGCGGCGGCTCCGCCGTGACGTTCAACCGCGGTGGCAATCGCGATCGGATCGTGTGAGGTCGAATAGCCGAAAGGACGGAGCACGCCGAACATCATCGCCAAGACGATGACCAGACAAAAAACTGTGCTGTGGATCCGATTCGGCATAAACGGGGATTTATTGTCTAAAATCCTAACGAATGGTTTTTGCTACATTAAAATCGAGGCCTCTTTGAGACTTGCATATCCACTCCGGGAGGATAGTATCAAAATATGACCGAGCAACCTCACATGCACGAAACCCATCCCGATATCGTCAAGCGCCTGAAACGGGCTGGCGGACATCTCAAGGGTGTCATCGACATGATCGAAGCGGGCCGGCCCTGTCTCGATCTCGCCCAGCAGCTTCATGCTGTCGAGAAGGCCATCTCGCAAGCCAAGAAGACCCTTATCCAGGATCATCTCAACCATTGCCTTGAAGACGTCGTCGGGCCGCTGGCACGTGATCAGCGCCGCTCGATCGACGAGTTCAAAGACATCACCAAGTACCTGTGAGAAGCGCCATGAAAGACAAAGTTCGCGATTGGTTCGGGTTTGGCCCGATGACGCATGGCATGGGCGGCCACGGACATGATCACGGTGATGACGGCCATGGCCACACACACGGTGTCATAGATCCGACGATCGCCACGACGACGCGCGGCATCTGGGCGATCAAATGGTCATTCGTCGTTCTGGCCATCACGGCAGCGCTCCAGCTTGTGGTTGTGTTCCTCTCCGGCAGCGTGGCGCTGCTGGCCGATACGATCCACAATGTCGGCGACGCGGCCACTGCCATTCCGCTGTGGATCGCGTTCGTGCTGGCCCGCCGCAAACCGAGCAAGACGTTCACCTACGGCCTGGGCCGGGTCGAGGATCTGGCCGGGATCGTCATCGTTCTCATCATTCTTTTCAGCGCCATCGTCGCTGGCTACGAGGCGATCGACCGGTTGATCAATCCGCGTCCCATCACGTTTCTTGGCTGGGTCGCCATCGCCGGCCTCATAGGCTTCATCGGCAATGAAGCGGTCGCCGTATTCCGTATCCGCGTCGGGCGAGAGATCAACAGCGCTGCGCTGATCGCGGACGGCTACCATGCTCGCACCGACGGCTTTACCAGCCTGGCGGTCGTGCTGGGCGCTATCGGCGTCTGGCTGGGCTTTCCGCTTGCCGATCCGATCGTCGGGCTGCTGATCACCGTGGCGATCTTCGCCATCGTCTGGCAGTCGTCGAAAGCCGTGTTGACCCGCATGCTCGACGGAGTCGAGCCTGCCATCGTCGATGAAATCCATCATGCCGCCGAACACGTGTCGGGCATCGGACGCGTTGAAAGCGTGCAGGCACGCTGGATCGGACATCGTCTGCATGCCGACGTGGCCATCAGTGTTCCGGAGATGGCGACGGCCAAGGACGTGCTGGGCGTAACCGAAGCCCTCAAGGAGGAGCTGTTCGCCCACTTGCCGGCGTTGGCGGAAGCCAATGTCCGCCTGGTGAGTCCAGCCGGCCCCGCCGTCACTGGCGCGGAAGCTTCTCATGCTCACCATCATGCGCCGGAGCCCTTCAGAGTCGCCTGCGATCTGGCTGCGGGGACGTTGGAAATCGTCGACACACCCGCTGGCGAGCGGATGCGGCTGACCATCGATCGGCATGCCGACGGCCTGACAGCGACGGTGATCATCGACCGGCCCAACGGGTCAGAGACGCTTCGCCTCGAACCCGTCGCTGACAACCATCATCGGCTTGAGAGCACGGTTGCTCCGGCCGAGCCGCATGAGTTCCAAGCGAGGTTGATCCTGGCCGCGAATGGTCGCGAGCAGGTGCTGCCGTTCAAGATGGTCGAACCCGAAGGTCACCACCACTGAGACAGGCGGGCTGTTCGCGCTACATTCCTGGCTCGACGAACCCCAATCCACTGCAAGAAGGCAAAATATGCTTCAGGTCCTGGCCAATCGCACCTACCGTCATCTCTTCCTGGCCCAGGTCATCGCCCTGATCGGCACTGGCCTTGCCACCGTGGCGCTCGGGCTGCTGGCCTATGATCTTGCCGGCGCCGATGCCGGCGCGGTGCTTGGCACGGCGCTCGCCATCAAGATGATCGCCTATGTCGGCGTGGCTCCTGTCGCCGCTGCGTTCGCAGAGCGCCTGCCACGCAGGACCATGCTGGTTTCCCTCGACCTCATCCGGGCCGCGGTCGCCGTGTTCCTGCCTTTCGTCACCGAAGTCTGGCAGGTATATCTTCTCATCTTCATCCTGCAGTCGGCGTCGGCAGGCTTCACTCCGGCCTTCCAGGCCTCTATTCCTGACGTGCTGCCCGAGGAGAAGGACTACACGCG
>NZ_JAMYNE010000035.1:0-51594 GCF_040318915.1 Mesorhizobium sp. M0991 | reverse complement strand
AGAATCCTTGCCAACACCGCAGGCTGCCACTCCGTCAAGGAAGCGGTCACAACCGCGAAGATGGCGCGCGAGATCTTCGGGACGAACTGGGTCAAGCTCGAAGTGATCGGCAACCACGACACGCTGCAGCCGGATGTGTTCGGTCTGGTCGAAGCCGCCCGCATCCTGTGTGAGGACGGTTTTGCTGTATTCCCCTATACCACCGACGACCTTATCGTTGCCGAGCGGCTGCTTGCGGCGGGCTGCAAGGTCTTGATGCCGTGGTGCGCGCCGATCGGTTCCGCTCTCGGACCGATCAACATCACGGCGCTGCGCTCGATGCGCGGACATTTCCCAGGCGTTCCGCTGATCGTGGATGCGGGGCTCGGACGGCCGTCGCACGCGGCAACCGTTATGGAGCTCGGCTTTGACGCCGTACTCCTGAACACCGCGGTCGCCAAGGCGGCCGATCCGGTCGGCATGGCGCGTGCGTTCGGCAAGGCGGTCGAGGCCGGTCGTGAAGCGTTCAGCTCGGGAATGCTCGAGCCCCGCGACGTCGCCGTGCCGTCGACGCCAACCATCGGCAGGGCGGTTTTTTCATGAAGCTCGATCCGTTCTACCTGATCGTCGACAGCGCCGCCTGGATCGAACGCCTGGTGCCGCTTGGCGTCAAGCTGGTTCAGTTGCGCATCAAGGATAGGGACGAGGCCACGCTGCGGACGGAAATCCGCCGCGCGAACGGCGTCTGCGCGGTCCATGGTTGCCAACTGATCGTCAACGACTATTGGCGCACGGCAATTGAGGAAGGCTGCGACTTCGTCCATCTCGGCCAGGAGGATTTGGCTGCGGCCGACCTGCTGGCGATTAAGTACGCCGGATTGAAGCTCGGGCTTTCCACGCACGATCATCTAGAACTGGAAACGGCCATCGCTGCCGAGCCCGACTATATCGCGCTCGGCCCCATCTATCCCACCGTCCTGAAGCAGATGAAATGGGCGCCGCAAGGGCTCGAGCGGATCAGCGAGTGGAAGCATCGGGTGGCGCCGATCCCATTGGTCGCCATTGGCGGCCTCAACCCCGACCGGCTCGACGGTGTTTTCGAGGCTGGTGCGGACACCGCGGCAGTGGTCACCGACATCACGTTGAATGCCGATCCCGAAGCACGCACGCGAGAATGGATCGAAAAGACAAAGCCATGGCGCTGAGGCGAGAACCGCATGTGCTCGTGGTCGGCGGATCAGACTCCAGCGGTGGGGCTGGAATTGCATGCGATATCGAGACGATCTCTTCCATTGGCGTGCGCACCTGCCTGGCCGTCACAGCGCTGACGGTGCAGACGCACGAAGCCGTGATGGAAATCCATCCTTCGCAGCCCGATCTTGTGGCCAATCAAATGCGCGCCGCGCTGCAGGCCAACAAGGTGGCGGCAATCAAAATCGGCATGCTCGCAACGGCCGAGATCGTCGTAGCCGTCGCGGCTGTGCTACGCGAAAATCCACAGGTGCCGGCAGTACTCGACCCGGTGCTGGCCTCGACGTCAGGCCGGGCGCTGCTGGACGCAAGGGCCGTCGCCGCCATGAAACGCGACCTGATGCCCCTTTGCCGCCTCGTCACACCCAATCTCATCGAGCTGGCGCTTCTTGTTGGCTTAGAGCCAGCGGTGGATGAAGACGGCGCAGTGTGGCAAGGCCAGGAATTGCTGCTGGCCGGGATGCAGGCCCTGCTGATCAAGGGCGGCCACGCGGCGGGACCCCGATCGACCGATATTCTGTTGCGCTTGGATCAAGGACCAATCCGCTTTGACATGCCGCGCCTTGCCGTATCGATACGCGGAACGGGCTGCATGCTGGCCAGCGCGATTGCAGCGCATCTGGCGAAGGCGAGATCACTTGAAGGCAGCGTCCGCGAAGGCAAGCTGTTTGTTTTCGGGAAGCTTCAGAAGGCAGCCGAATGACAGTGACGCTGCCTCAGTCAATTTAATGCGACTGTCAACGGCGGAGCAAAATCAGGCCAGGCGGCGGCGCAAAAGTCGGCCACTTGTGGCGCACGCATGAGACCGCCGGGAGGGCGTAGCCCCGAGGGGGGTGTCATGCGTGCGTGGCGATTTTGCCAGTGGTTTCAGCCAACCTTTTCGGGCACGAAGCCGACATGAGCAATCACGATTGCTGGTGCTTGGCCATCGGGATATCAGAGTTTCAAGGTTTCGTTCGAGGATTCAGGGCGTTGATGATCACTGCAGTTGCAATTCGTCGTTGCGGCAACCCGTAATCCCCACGACAGTTTACTCAAGAAATTTGCCGGCTCGAAGCGGGTTAGGCCAAGCGGGGAAACATGCAACGTCTCAACCCAACGATTGAAGCTGTTTCGCAAGAATACGTCCTCATCCAGGCATGGAAAAAGGCCTCTGCCTGGATCCGGTACCACAACTGGTTCTCGGATACCTTGGAGCTGGATTTCGCCACCGCGAACCTTCCTGACTTCCTGCAATCAATAGGCGACGAACTGCGGACGGGGAAGTGGACTACCCTGCCGCTCCGGCTCGTGCCAGCTCCCAAAAGCCAAAAGTGGGCGGCGGCCAGGTCCGATATCTGGGGGCCAAAGGACTCCAGGGAGGTAAACTTGCGGCCCCTGGCCCACGTCAGCCTTCGCGACCAGGTCGCGGCTACTGCCGTAATGCTCTGCCTGGCAGACCGCGTCGAATCCCTACAGGGCGATCCGCGCCCGTCCGAAGACAAGGAAAAAGCATGGAGTTCCGTCCTGTCCTACGGCAACCGACTCTTTTGCGACTCTGATGGTTTCGGTGGCCTTCAGCATCGTTGGGGGTCGTCAAAGCTGTACCGGTCGTTCTCTATCGATTATCGAAGCTTCATCGGCCGCCCCGAAGAAATCGCCCAAAAGCTGGAAATTGACGGCCGTCGAGTCGTAATCGTCAGCTCTGACCTGAAGCAGTTTTACGACCGCGTGCGGCCACCCATGCTCATGGAAAAGCTCGAGGGTATCAAACGCGAAGGCGACGATCCCCGGTTCTACGAACTCGCTGCTAATGTTTTGCATTGGAGATGGCATAAAGACGATCGGTCCGATGTTGAGGAATACGCCAAGAAGGGAGTAGAAATTCGCGGATTCCAGGAGATCTGCCTGCCGCAGGGCCTGGTTTCTGCCGGCTTCTTCGCGAACCTTGCCTTGCTTGATTTCGACCGCCAGCTCGCCGCCAGCAGGGAAACGACGATCTCCGCCGGCATTTCGCTCCGCGATACAACCCGTTACGTCGACGACGTCCGCCTGGTCGTGACCGTCCAGCGAGACCGGGATCTGGAAGAAATCAAACTCTCGGTCTTCGCGTGGTTGGCGGGGGTTCTTGCCGACGCGGCGCCGGGACTTCTGGTGTCCGATGACAAGACGCAGGCGGCTAACTTTAGTGGTGAAAATCGTCCACTGCTCCGTCAGGGGCGGAAGATGGCCAGGATTCAGAGCGCACTTTCGGGTGGCTTTGACGCTACGAGGGGCGAGGAAATAATCGACGCCGTACAGAGCCTCGTACGTGCGCAGGAACACTACAATCAAAGTAGGAAAGCCAGTAACGATCGAATGCTTCCGGTTCCAGACGTAAGGGACGCAACCGTGGCCCGCTTTTCGGCTGCGCGTTTCAGAACCACGTTCCGATCGCTGCGGCCCCTTCTGGACGGTGGTAGGGCCATCGGCGTCGAAACCGACCCACCGGCGGACGAAACGCCCTTCCGAGGGGCGGCGATGACGCGGTCCGAACTCGACGACGAGGCGCGTAATTTCGCGCTGAGTCTCGTCCAGCAATGGATCGACGATCCATCAAACGTGCGGCTCCTGCGCATCGGTCTGGACATCTGGCCATCGCCCGAAGTTCTTAGGCTGGTGCTGGAACTTCTGCGCCCATACCTCAAGCGAACGCGGGGCCAGCCGCGCCTTGTTGCCCTGTACTGCCTCTCCGAGTTGTTCAAGGCCGGTGCAACCGAGACCGGCTTCGTGGAGGATGACGAGTACCTGCCTAGCAACGTCGATGTCGAGGAATACCGGGCAGTGCTGGCGGCCGAAGCCCTTCAAGTGGTGTCATCCGCCACTCGGACGACACCTTGGTACCTAAGGCAGCAGGCAGTCCTCTTGTTGGCGGTAATGAGGGAGAAAGCGGACAAGCGCTGGACCGAGCGTGTTAGGATGCCGGAGACTCGGCTTTATCTAGAGTTTCTCTCCTTTCTGAACCGCGATCGGGAGGCCTCGACATATGCCGATTTCGCGACGCTTGCGGTTATGGCCAGGCGGTCGGTCCTCGACGAAAGTGAAGCAAGGCAACTGGTAGCTGGTTCGGTGGATACGAATCTATTCGAGGAAATCGCGATTCGCGATCCTGCCTTCGCCGCCGAATTGCAGCCGTCGTGGATATTCGGGGATCAGCCAAGTCCGGCACACGACGGCTGGACGTCCTTGTCGCGGTGCAAATCCCCACGTGCACCAACGGACCCCGATCTCCGGAATGAGATAGGAGTCCTGAGCTTCATGTATGCATTCGCCAAAATGATGCTGACCGAAAAGCAACCTTACGCAATGACGCCTTCATCCATCGAGGTGAAGCTATCGAGCGATCGCAGACACACCGAGGTTGTGGGGGTTCGGATTGCTGACAAGGCGTATGCGCCATCAGGGTTCCTGCAGGCGCTCTACGAACCTCCGATCTGGTGTGACTCGGGTCTACGCTGGAAATTCCAAATGGGGTACCTTGTCAGGTTCATACTTACCGGAAACCTCGATTTCACCGAAGTCCGTATGCCATCATGGCGAGAGACGAGGACTATCTATCGGCAGGTGCGCAGCCATTGGTACCAACGTTCCTATGGCCTCCATAACGGACATGAGGGTTTCGGTGACGACTGGCTTGCCATTTCGCACACGACCGAAGACCTGCTCTATTCGATGCTGGCATGGCCGGGGTGCAGGGTCGACGACGGCGAATGGCTAAAGCGAGACCCTGAGCAGCTTGTCCTGTTCCTGCACGAAAAACTGGAGGCAGCGAGACGCCATGTCGGAGAGGCAACGGGCACTCTGATGCTACCGATATTGGCGCCGCTCCTGGCATATCCACGAGAGGATCGACCGCTTCGGGGTTGCGTGGTGCAGACCATTACCCCAGAAGCTCATGAAATCGTGGATGGAGATCTCACGCTTTCCGGCACCGCTATCCGACAGAAGCATCGAAATCACCTTTCGACCGCGCTCGCGGCAGTGGAAAAGATGCTGGAGCTCCGGGCGACCCATCAGACGCAGGACAAGCGACTAGACTGGCTAATCTTGCCCGAGCTCGCGGTCCATCCACGCGATATCAAGACCCATCTCATTCCGTTCGCGCGAGCCTACAAGACCATCATCCTGACCGGCCTGACGTATGAGGAGGTTGAACCTGGCTTGCCTCCAGTCAATTCGGCAATATGGATATTGCCTCAACTCATGACCGGCAGGGGCCTCCAGATCAAGACCAGACGCCAAGGGAAGTTTCACCTCGCCAAGATGGAGAAAGCCTGGGAGGCCAAGAAATTGGTCCGTGGCTTCCGACCTGTTCAATGGCTTGTTGGGTACCAATGGACAACAAATCTCTTGGCAGATCCGCTCTGGCTCACTGCGGCCGTCTGCTATGACGCGACCGATCTCAGGCTTGCATCCGACCTTCGTAACAGGTCTGACGTTTTCGCCATTCCTGCGCTGAATCAGGATGTCGGCACCTTCGACCAGATGGCGGCCGCCCTGCATTATCACATGTACCAGCTGGTGATCGTGGCGAATAATGGAGGCTTCGGGGGGAGCAACGCGCATGTTCCACGAAAGGAAAATCACCTGAAGCAGGTGTTTCACAGCCATGGACAGCCACAGGCATCGATTTCTTTCTTCGAGATCGAGGACATGTCGGAAATGAAGGAGCGCCGTGACCTCGGCAAGGGTCTGTCCCCGGCTCCGCCATATAAAAAAACAGGAAGTTGGAAATACCCTCCCGCAGGTTATTGAGAACATGGATCTTTCTAAGCTTGCCTCGAAGGCCAACATTGCAGGCGTTCCTGACGAGAAAGCCTGGCGATCGCAGCCGAATAGCAGGCGTCAAACATAAGACGGGAAAGTGACGCGGCGCACTCGGGTCAAGGTGGCTTGCTTTGGTCGAGCCATGTCGGTTTTCGGAAAGATGATCTCGCGCCGCGACTGCATGAGGCGGTCGGCCCCCCGGGTCTCAACTCGTCCGGGAACGAAGCTCACATAACATTCCAACCCCCGGTTAGCGGTTGCAGGAACGAGACGATCCCTGATATCTTCCTAGATCACGGAATCGCCGAAGCGGTCCCGTGACTACTGGCGCAGATAGATCGTTGGCGGTGCTAGAGGCCTATCCTATAAGCCATCGAACGTTCGGGGGATGGCGGGATGAAGTGCTAAACATCGGGATCGGTAATGAATTTTCGGCGTCCGGCACCGCGAAGGTGATCAACCTGGATGCCGCTGCGAACACTGCACCCACTGAGGAAGTGATCGAAGCAGTTATCGCCGCGCTCCGTAGCGGCGCGGCCAATCCGGCGAGCGCCCATGAGCTCGGAGACCGTTCGCGCGCGATCCTGACGCGCGCGCGCGATAGTGTGCTGTCGCTGATAACCGGTGCGGAGGAGGAGGGCGTGACCTTCACGTCCGGCTGCACCGAGGCTAACAACACCGTCTTCGCGGGCGTTGCAGCGACTACAGTCATCACCAGCACCGTCGAGCACCCGTCGGTACTCCGAGCGGCCGTGCGCTCCTCGTCGATCGGTGCGACCCTCCATTACCTTCCAGTCGATCGTGCGGGTATCGTAGACCTGGACCGATTTGAAACCTTGGTCACTGGGGCACGGGGGCCGCTTCTCGTTTCGATCCAATACGCGAATAGTGAGACCGGCGTGATCCAGCCGATCAAGGAAATCGCTGCGTTGCTGGCGACACGTCCAATGACCACGTTCCACTCAGATGCCGCGCAGGCATTCGGAAAGCTGGCCATTGATCTTTCTCCGGGCGTCGGTCCAGACTTGGTCACAGTTTCCGGGCACAAGCTGCATGCGCCCATGGGGATAGGAGCGATCGTGGCGGCAGGGCGAGGCGTGTCGCTCGTACCCCTGCTCGTCGGGGGCGATCAGGAAGGCGCGCTCAGAGCCGGCACCGAGGCCGTTCCCCTGATCGCCGGGTTCGGGGCCGCGTGCAACAAGCGTGCTGATGGGCTGAGCAAATCCGTCGACCAAATGAAGGCGCTGCGCGATCGACTGGAAGCCGCACTACGCGCCGCGATCCCTGATGTAAGGCTTGGAGCCGCTGCAGAACGCCTGCCCAACATCTCCAGCGTAAGGTTTCCTGGGATTGACGGGATGTCACTGATCGCACAGCTGGACAGTCGCGGTGTCGCGGCGTCGCAGGGTTCGGCATGTGCCAGCCGGCGGCCAGAACCCTCGCACGTGCTGATCGCGATGGGTCTGTCAGAGAGCGAGGCGTTTGAGACAGTCCGGTTCTCGCTCTCCGTGCTGAGTACAGAAACAGAGATCGACGAGGCGGTGTCGATCATTGCCGGTTCGGTCGAACACCTGAGGAGCGTCGCGTGGACACGAGCTTGATGCGCTTCTCTTATGGCGGGCACGTCACGTTCCCCGTGCGGTACGGCTGGCTGCCAAAAGGCTTGTCGCGCATGCGTCAGGATGGGGCTTTCCATCCCAGTACCGACGTTGGGGACGATCTCGGTCTCGGCTCAAAGATGGTCGAGTCGCTCGGCTTCTGGCTCAAGGCTACCGGCCTGGCGCGCGATGCCGAGGGCGAGGCCCGGACCGGGCGCGTGCCGTCAGAGATCGCGGATCTCGTCATCGCCCACGATCCCTATTGTGAGCTGCCAGGCACCTGGTGGTTCCTTCATCTTGCTCTTGCGACGCGCGAGGGCACGATCTGGTCTTGGTTCTTTAACGACTATTCCGAGCGCATCTTCGATCGCGCGGCCTGCGTGGAAGGTTTCCTCCAGTTTACCCGCACCAGGGCGATGCGACCAGCAAGCGAGGCAATGGCGATCAAGGACGTGGCCTGCCTGCTGAGCGCCTATGCCGCGCGACCGGGGGTTGATGTTGTTGATCCCGACGATGTCGGGGCATGCCCGTTCCGCGAACTGGGTCTCATCATGCGTCATGAACTCGTGCGGCGGTACGAGCGCACTCGGACACCAGTTGGCCTGCCGGCAGAGGCCTTCCTCGCCTGCTCGTCCCTACTGGCCAAGGAAACCGGCAAAGATGCAGTCTCCCTGCGGGAACTTGCGACGCTCCGTTTCGGACCAGGCCGCGTTTTCTGCGCCGGACTTGACGCCGTCGACGAGATGGTTGGCAAGGCATCCAGTGCCATGTGGACAAAGGGAGTCGTCGTCGAGACGCTCGCCGGAGAGCGGTATCTGCGGGCCACGATAAGGCCGATCGAGCATTGGCTTCGCGATTACTACTTCCGCCTTGAGGCGGGAGCATGATTGGCGCTGACTTCTTCCGCTCGCTCAGTCTTATCGAGGATCTGGAGCATCCTGACCGGTTCGGGCACTATCGTCCGACGCGCCGCGCGCTTCCCATCATCACCGCGATAGCCGAACGCGGTTCCACCACGATGGTCATCGCGCCGTATGGCAGCGGGAAGAGCCTGGCTGCCGGTGTCGCGGCGTTGGCGATCCGTAACTCGGCTGACGATCGCCGCGCGCTCGCCGCCGTTTTGGAGCGCACCGATCAAGTCGATCCCACAGTTGGGGGGGCGTTGCGCCACCGCATCTCGACGTCTGTTCAGGGACGCGTCATCGTCCTGTCGGGGATGATCGACGATCCGATCGCCGCGCTCGCGGAGGCGTTTGGAATGGCTCAGCCGCCAAAGAGCTTCGATGGGTTCGGCAAAGCGATGCGCGACGGAGGATGGAATCACGTCGCGATCATATGGGATGAGTTCGGCCGACATCTCGAAGGGCTGGTGGCTGATGGGCGGTCGGGCGAACTAGACGTCGTCCAGCGTCTCGCTGAGCGCGTGGCGCGTGCGTCCGGCCCCACTATGAGCCTCACGCTGCTCCTCCACCAGAACCTCCTCGCATACGCCACACGCCTGAACGAGACCTCGCGTAGCGAGTGGCGCAAGATAGAAGGGCGGTTCCGACCTTTTCGGATGATCGAGGACAGCCAGGAGTTTTACCGACTTATCGCCGACGTCGTCTCGGAAATGCGTCCGCCGAAGATAGCAGGCATCATGGCTCCCGTTACTGCGGCCCTTGCTGACGAGGTAGTCAAGTGGAAGTGGCTCGACGGCATCGAGGACGCAGGTAAGGCGCGTGCGATACTTGACGACGTCAGGCCGTTATCAGCCGGAGCGTTGCAAGTGCTGCCGACGCTGGTCGCCCGGGTCGGGCAAAATGAACGCAGCCTCTTCTCCTTCCTGCGTGAGATCGATCTAACGCGTAAGGTCGACATTGAGGCGGTGTACACGGCGTTCTCGGACGCCATGCGGACCGATGTGGGCATCGGCGGCACCTATCGGCGCTGGATCGAAACCGAGAGCGCGCGGTCGAGGGCGGACACCGCGCTCCAGCGGATGCTCCTCGCGGCTGCCTGCCTTCTGCAGCTTGGAACCAGTGGCGTACGACAGCGCCTTCCACGCGACGTTCTCCAGCTAGCGGTGGCCGAGACAGAACTCCCCACCGCAGAAGTCGCGGACGCGGTCGACGAGCTGCTTGATGCCAAGTTACTGCTCTGGCGCCGGCACACCGACGACGTGGCGGTCTGGCACGGCGCCGACGTCGACGTTGCGATCCGCGTACGCGAGGAACGGGAGCGGCGCTCGAGCGCCTTCGATCTCCGGTCCTTCCTGGAAGACCGCTTTCCCGCGCCTCATCTTCGTGCACCGAGACATAACGCCGAATTCGGCGTGAACCGCTTTCTGATCGGACGCTACGCCTCAGTCGACGAACTAGCGGGGCTGCTTGAAGACGGCGACCGCGCCGAGAACACGATCATTTACGTGCTTGCGGAGGACAAGGCTGACATCGCGGCCGCGCAGAAGCTGGCGAAGAAGTCCAGCATGCAGGCGATCATCGTGGTTCCCGACAGGCCGCTCGCTGCAGAAAGTGCCGCGATAGAGTTGACATCGATCGAGGCACTTCGCGGCGACAAGGAATTTGTGGCTTCGGATCCGATGGTGACGACAGAGATCGACGAACTCCAGTCGGTCGCATTCGAGGAGCTGGCGACACTTCTACGGGGACTACTGGATCCCCGCGCCACCGCTGCGACCTGGTATTCCCTGGGCCAACGCCTGGACATTTCGCCGGAACGGCCAGGCTCTATGGCGGCGTCGCGCCTCTTGAGCCAATGGTTCCACAAGACACCCACAATTGCGAACGAGCAGCTGATGCGCAGCACTGCGTCGCGCACGATGCAGACGGCGCGCGTTCGCGTCGTCGGGTCGATCCTCGAACGCTCCGATCGAGTGCGTTTGGGCTATGAGGAAGGCGATCGTAGCGCGGAAGGGTCGATATACCGCACTGTCATCGAGAACACGGGGCTTCGACCCGCCGGATCAACGCGCTTCGCTGATCCCGACGGAATCACCGATCCAGGCCTACAGGAGGTCTGGTTACGCATCGCCGACTTCTTCCGGGTGCCAACTGGCCGCAACAGCGGCGCGTATCGGAACCTGCACACGTTCGTGTCGACTTTGGCATCGGCACCGATGGGCGTTCCCCTGGCCGTCATCCCGGTACTGATGGCTGCAGGCTTCAAGCACTTCTCCCGCGCGGTGGCGCTCTACGACAACGGCCAGTACGTCGCCGATACGCTAGGCTTCCAGTTCGACAACATGGTATCGAATCCGAACGGGTTCTGCGTGCAGGTCCTAGACCCCACGCCGGAACTTAGTGAGTACCTCGCAGAGATCGCCTATATCTTCGCGCACGAGCGGCCAACGGCGAGCGACGAACTTGTCCGCTTCGCTTATGATGCATTGACGCGTTGGCTACTCACCGTTCCCGACGGGTCGAGACGCTCACAAAAGCTAGGGATGTATTCGAAAGGGTTGCTGCGGACAGTCGGAAGCACCTCTGACCCCGTGAAGCTCCTACTAGAATCCCTGCCCGCAGCACTTGGTGCCAAGCAGCCCTCCCCGACGTTGATCGCGAAGCTTGAAATCGCGAGGAATGAGATCGATCATCTTCGCGACGAATTCGCGCAGGAAGCTGTCGGGGTGATCGCGGAAAGCTTTCGATCCACGTATCTCGGCATGGATCCACTGGAGGCGGTGACAGCATGGGCGGCTTGCTTCGACGCCGGATCGCTCGACCGTCGCGACGACCTCCGCATCGTCGACCGAGCCGTGCTGCGGAAGGCCGTCGAGGCCGTCAACGGCCGCTTCTCACCCAAGTCGCTCGCGAACGCTCTCAGTTCGATTCTCCTCCAGCGCAGCTTAGACAAGTGGGACGATCGCACTTCGGCGCAGTTCAGGTCGGCCCTGCGCGACGCACGGGAGCGGATCGAGGCGGCCGCGCTTGATACCGAGACCCCCACGGTCGCGCTGAGGCCGATCGTACAGGCCCGAGTGGAAGAACTCACTAGAATGCTTGTTAAAATCGACGAGACCGAAGACAGTCAGGTTCGTAGCCTACAGGCAGCGGGGGGGAAAAGATGAGCTTACTAGCCACCAACGTCGACGACGCGGTGAAAGACACCGAGGCGCGACACATCGTGCCTGTCTCTGGCGGCAAGGACTCGTCCGCGCTTGCGGTATACCTTAAGCAACGAAACCCCGAGGTGAATTTCGAATACGTATTCTCCGACACCGGCGTCGAGCTTCCCGAGACGATCAGCTATCTCGACCGACTCGAGAACATCCTCGGCGTCAGGATACATCGCGTCTCAGCGATGGAGATGTTCGACGTGGCGGAGAAGCCAGGGCGCACGGCATTCGACGTGGCGCTATTTGAACACTTCGCCGGTTTCCTTCCCAGCCCACGCGCCAGGTGGTGCACGCGGATAATGAAGATCGCCCCATTTGAGCGCTTCATCGGCGGCGATAGGGCGTACTCCTACATCGGCATCCGCGCGGACGAGAACCGGGCTGGCTACCTCGGGACCGGCACGGCTGGCAGTAAACCCGTCGTAATCTCGGAAAAGCCTAATATCACGCCCGTGTATCCGTACCGCGACGACGCGATTGACATCGCGGAGGTCGGACGGATCCTCGACAGCGCGGGCCTAGGCCTGCCGGATTACTACGAGTGGCGCAGCCGTTCGGGCTGCTACTTCTGTTTCTACCAGCAGATCGGCGAGTGGCAGGGGCTCAAGGAGCGCCACCCGGAACTGTATGAGAAGGCGAAAGCGTACGAGACGATGAAGAAGGGCCGCAAGTATACTTGGGTCGATGGCCGCTCGCTGGATGACGTGGAGAACATGCCACGCCGCGCAGTCCGGTCGAAGGCTGAGGACGGCTGTGCCGTCTGCCATCTCTGATGAACGCGCAGGTCCATAACAGGCTGGTAGACTTCCTCGCGACATACGGGCCCGTGGCCACGTCCGACAGCCTGTGCGACGAGAACGTGCGGCTGGCCGAGGGCGAGTACGGTATCGCCAGCATCAGCACGCCGGCTCCCCGCCTTCAAGACATCGCTGCGGAGCTTGCCGGCGACGGTGCAAGGAACGTCATCCTCACTGGAACGGCCGGGGACGGGAAGACCTACCATATCCGGCGATTCCTCGAGGACCACCACCCAGCCGCGCTGATTGGCTGGCCTGGAGCGGAGGGGGTGCTTCGGATCGCGATGCCTGACGGCAGGGAACTCCGCGTCATCCGCGACCTGAGCGAGATATCGGATAGCGAGAAGGTTGCCGAGCTCGCGAGCTTCGCTAGCGCCCTTCTCGGTGAAGCTGACGAGCGCCTGTATCTGGTGGCCGCGAACGACGGGCAGTTGCTGAAGTACTTCCGCGACGCCGCGCGGTCCGGTGGGCCCGAGGCGGGACGCTATCGCATGCTGCATGAACACATAACCGAAATGCTGCGGGCGGAGAGCGAGACCGCCAATGGCGTATCGCTGCGGCTCATGAACCTCAGCAGGACGTGGAGCAGCGCGACCGTAGACGCCATCTTCGACGCCGTCCTCGACCATCCCGACTGGGATAGCACCTGCTCCGGATGCGCAGTCGCTACGGGCAACAACCCCTGTCCCATTCAGCTGAACCGATCGCTGCTGATGGCTTCCAACGGGGTGCCGTCCTCGTTCCGCCGCAGGCTACGCGAGTCCCTTCGTTTAGCTGCGGCCAACGATCAGCATGTGCCGATTCGGCAGTTGCTCACTCTCGTCGTGAACATCATCCTCGGCGACGCAAAGAACGCCGATCGCCCACTGCTAGACTGCGCTACCGCAAAAAGGCGCGCCGCAGCCTGTGACTATGGCAGCACCAACCCATACAACAACGCGATGGGTCGCAACCTGCGGGATGACCGGCGCCGTGCGAACCGCGTGTTTGGAATCTTCGAGGTCCTCGGCGTCGGGTTTGAGACCAACAACCTGGTGGACGCGATGCTCGTCCAGCGCGAGCCCAAGCAGCTTTACGCTACTCTGTTCGGGCAGGAGCCGACCTACGGCTCGAACCTGTTCGACCCTCTTCGGCGAGAGTATCTCGGTGGGGGTGGTGGCGATGTGGCGATCCGAAACTTCCGCCGCGGCCTCGAGGCGCAGCGCCGACGCGCGTTCTTCCTGTTTCCCGACCACTCGAACTTCGAGGCGGCGACACCTTGGCGCCTCACGATCTTCCATCATGGTGGAGAGTATCTTGGGCTGCTGGACGTCCTCGAGGCCAATGCGGGACGGGACGTCACCGACGCGTTCACCCGTCACCTGGTGCGTGGGCTCAACCGCGCGCTCACGGGCATGATGGCCTCGGACGACAACCACCTTTGGCTGTCCGGCACGATCGGCAAGACGGACGATCCTTCCGGGCGCGTCGCGACGGTCGAGGCCGTCGACCGCACCTCCTCCACCAACCTCTCGGTCAAGCTGTCACGCGATCCAGTCACCCTACGGCCTTCCCTCGGCGTCGCTGTCCCCAAGCTCTGGGAGCAGTCGAAGATGCCGCAGCTGGATCTGCGGCCGCTCCTGTTCGAGTACTTGATGCGCGTGGCGAACGGCAGCTTGCCCGCGAGCTTCTCCCGGCAATGTCATCAGGAGATACGCCACTACGCGCTGGTGGCTACCGCTGCTATCCGCGCGATGCATGTCGACGACGAACCCAGCCCAGAGGTCGTGCGCATGCTGTCGCTCGGTGCCCAGGGCGAAGTTCAGGCCAACAGAATCGAGATCTGATGACAACCCGGAATCAGCTCCTGCAGCTCGCGGAAGGCGCCGTTCGGGTGCCCGAGACCCAGAACCTCTCCAGCGTGAAGCTCTGGTGCGAGTACGCGATCTGGGGCCTGCTGTTCTACGATGACCAATCGCCCTGGCTCACGGTGGTCGAGGCGCTGCACATCTGCTTCCACCGCAAGGGACTGGGTGACCCCGTATTTACGGCCGTCGCCTCCGTTACGTCGGCAGAGCACGAGGCCATCACCTACAGACTGCGGCTTAACAACGAGCTCAGGCACATGCTCTTCCGCGATCGCGAGGTGATCCGCATCGCCAATGGCCAGTCGGTCGATGAGAAGGCGCGCTGGCACGGATGGCTAGAGACAGTCAGCCGAGACTATACCGGCCTGGAGCTCGGGTATCTCCAGGATGAGTTTGACACGTTCGGCGAGATGGCGCGGTCGGTCGAGCTCCTGCGTACCGCTGAGATTGAGGCCCAGTCGGCGAAGCGGTGGACGTCACGGCACATCCTACCGCTCGGCCCCGACATGCTGTTCGCGGACGTCAACGACAAGAATTCGCTCGACCGTAAGTTCATGCGGCGTACGGGCGAGATGCTGTACTTGATGCTTAACCGCGCCTCGCTGCGAGACGAGCTCGGCCATCTGATCGAGACGCGCCTGCTCAACTCTGGAAGCCCCTGGAACCGACTGGCGCGCCGTATCGGGGGACCGACCACGGCATCCGTTGGGGACACGCACATCGGATATCTTCCGATGTCCAGCGCCTCAAGCTACGACCGCCTTGCTGAGGATTGGGTCGCCCTGCTATCGCTGCGGAACATCCCGGTCGAGAACCTGCTCGATCCACTGGAGCGCGTTAGCGGGCTGATGCAGATCCTCTACATCCTGGAACGCGCCCAGGAGACCATCGGCGACAACGTCCCGGTACCGCCGTTCTTCCTTGACCTTCTCGGGGCGACCGGCAACAACCCCATACGCAAGCTTTCCGCCAACCAGTTCAGGCGCCATCGGTCGATGCAGATCGAGGCGATCGGCGCCTTCATCGACGCCTTCGCGGATTCCGACCACTGGAGCGCCGTCCTGGCCAGTGCGGCTGGCGGGAAGGAAGCGATGGACCTCCTCGCCACGCGCTTCCGGTGGAAGCCTAGCCGATCACCCAATCCGGACTGGATGCCGCCCCCCGAGGAACAGCTCGCCGAGCTGCGCACACAGGCACAGAACAGCAAGGGGCATTCGATCACCTCCACCTTCTCGAACCACGCGAAGCACATCGGGATGCTCAGAGCGCAACGCAGCTCGGGCACATGGTATGCGCCTAGCGACGCGTTTCTCGAGGCACTGGTGCTGGCCAACATCACGACACCGATGGAGTTCGGCGACTTTCTCCACCGCTTGATGACGAGATATAATATCGTCATCGGCCCGGAAGAGGTGCGCATAGCCTTCAACGTGAAGACAAGCGCCCTTCCGGCGCCTCTTGCGGATTTGAAGGAAAACGAGCGACGGCTCGAGGACAGGCTCCGCGTGCTCGGCTTTCTTGATCGGAAGTCCGACGACTGCGCCTTCGTCATCAACCCATTCCACAACGCCACGACGACCAGCGGAGCAGCACAACTTGTCTACGCTTGAACTGATCGGGCAGGTCGCGGCACGCCGTCTCTCCGAGGTGCGGGATTCGTCGAACGGCAGGGCGTTCTACTGCATCATCGGAATGGACGCCGCGATTACGAGCGCCATCGCGAAGAGCGTGGCGAAGGACGCCGCCGCGCACGGGGGTGGGGTCGAGGTCTTCGTCCATCCTCAACTCGCGGTCGGCGACGTATCGCCTGCGATCGTCTCCGACCAGACAGCGCCGTGGCACCGGAACCATGCCACCCCGGGAATGAAGCTCACCGTTTGCACCGTTCCGCCGGACATGGTGAAGGCGACCGAGCCCACGCTGGCACACAACTCGAAGATCGATGAGGCGTGGCTACTGCAGAGTTCTGCGATCTGGTCGGCGGAGGCTCTGAAGCATAGTTCTGACGAAATCCGCAATAAGTTCACCAACGTGCTGGAGGGCGTGCTCGGCGCGTTCGTCGCACACGACGCCGAAACCATCGGCAACTTCGTGTCGAGCGTCGTCTTCTACTTAATTGACAAGGGCCTCGCGCCCGAGAACGCCGTCCGCGCAGCGCTGCCCGCACTGCGGCTTCCGCGCGACAGTGGCGATCCGCGTATGAAGATTACGGAATCTCCAGAGACGGCAGCGCGCTTTTTCCGCAAGATCGTCGAAGATGCGCAGCCGGCGATCTACCTGCGCGCGAAGGACGGCGATCCGCTCAACAGGGGCGAGCTGCGCCAGCGCCTGGCGGACATGAAGAGGGATGGTACCCTCAACGACGATGTGCACGACAAGCTGCAGGCACTCGTCGCGGATCGAGGCGTCCATGACGGTCAGTGGACACCGAGCCAGCAAGCGGTTTCCGAAGTCGGATGGGATCGCATTGAGCCGTTCTTCAGCGACGCAAAGCGCAAGCCGAAGCAGTCGTTCGGTGGCGAGACGAAGTCGTTCTTTGATCGGCAGTATCCGGGAACCCTGAAGGCAGCGGAGGACGAGCTGCTCGCGGATCTGGCGAAGGAAAATCTCAAGCCTTCCGAGCTGGTGGATGACTTCTTCGCTAGGCATCGTCCACGGCTGCAAACGGATCCGAAGCTCTACAAGCGGTGGGAGCGAATGGTCTTCCGCGCGCCGATCGAGACGAGAGACCTCGGCGAAGGTATGCTGCGCCTCGCGCATCGCGCCTTCCCTGAGACGGATGACGCCGATGGTGACGATGTCGCACGCGTTCTGTTCATCAGACTCCGGAACGCGGAGAAGATGGACTTCTGGGCATCGGAAAAGAACACGCGCATCCTGCGCTATCTGCGAGACCGCTACCGCGGGCTCCTCCAACTGCTCGCGCCGCACACCGTCCTCGACTTCGGGCGATGCTGGGAGGACGGCTGGGAGCAGAACGTCGCGGAGGAGAACACGAGTAGTGGGAAGGCTGCGACCGAGCTCGAGTTCGAAGCCTTCTTCGTCACCCCCGAAGAGCTCGAGGTCGTCCTGAAGGACAGATCGAGCAAGCCGCACGCCAATCGCGCGCAGATGATCTGGAAGCCGCATGCCGAGGCGCTCGGCCTCTCGCTCTCGATCGACCTGCGTCAGATCCGCCAGCAGGACGCAGCGCAGCCGACCCATCTGATCTCCGGGCGCATCCACCAGAACCGGGCAAGCCGCAGCGCAGCGCCAAGCACAGTGGACCTCGCGCAGCGAAGTTCCGTATCGGACGCGTTTCAGCAGAGTGAAGGCCTGCTCGCAAACCCCGGGCGCGAGGAGAACCGGATCGACGTCACCTGGCCTAGGTCACTCGCTGCCATCGTCGAACAGGGCGTAATCACCTCAGATCAGGGGCAGGAACTTCGTTCCGCATACGACGCGTTCGTGGCATCCTATGGCGCCGCGCTGGATGCACTAGTGCGTGGCACCGGCATCGGGGCCGAGGAGATACTGCTCCAAGCCGAACTCTATGGCGACCTGCTACGAAGCGTCATGACCATCGCGCCGCAGGAGCTATGCATCCGGGACCTTCTCTCGCCGCTGGTGAGCATCGGGCTCATCACCGTCGAGGGCGAGACGCCATCGGCCATCCTGACTGCCTGGCACCCGCTGCGGCTCGCTGAGATTGGCGCCAAGGCCCGCCAGCTGGCCGACGCGATGACCGCAGTCGTGATGAGCGATCCCAAACAGCGGAGCGGGATAGAGGATTTCGTCGGTGACCGGATCGCAACGCTCGGCCGCACCTACTATGGCGACATTGCCTTGTTGCCCGGCCTCGATGCGCAGCTTGTCGCCGAGACCCAAGCGATCATGGGCTATAGTTTGCTCGAGCCGATCTCTGGCGGCACGCAGCACGGTGTTACCAACGAACCTGCAGATGCGGCTATCGCGGCGTTCGACCGCGTTGCCGACGAATACCTCAAGCTTCGGCCACATGAGCGCGCGAACTTCTCGGTGGTGATCCTCAACGCCGATTCCGAGAACCTTCCGCTCGCCATGGCCAACGGGCTGTCGAGGCGCGTCGAGGACGACAGCGAGATCAGATGCGAACTCGTGGTAACTGATGACGACCCCATCAGACTGCGCCAGGTGTACGAGCGGCAGAACCGTCGCATAAGCCACGAGATCGACACCAGCCTCGCCAGCGAGGCCGCGCGTAACTTCCTGTCGCGCCTGCGCGTGGGAATCTTCAGCCCCGAGACGCTCGCGCAGGAAACCCAGAAGGCGAACGACGTCGTCGTCCTGCAGGACGTGATCGCGCGGAGCAGCAAGGTGCGCTGGACGAAGGGGTTCGACGACGGCACCAGTGAGGAAATCGCCACCTTCGTCCCGACGGCCCGCTCGAAGCGGCGTCCGTTTCGGAAGGGGAACACTACTTCCGCATTGTACCTCACTGCGCCGAGGCAACCACTCGCTGGCCGGATATACGTCGACGCGCTACGCACGATCATGATGCGGGACGTGGCGACCAACCCGGAACCCTGGCTGCCCGTCCAGGAAGTCGAATTCAAGGCGGGAGAGGTCAGCCAGATCCTTGCCAAGGCCCACAAGCTCGGCAACTGGGTGATGACCTTCGACCGCGTCGCGGATCGGCGGCTCATCGCCACCGACGAACGCCGCATCATCCGCTACTTCAGTGTGCCGGGATCGACGCACAACGTTATAGTCTCGACCGAGATCACCGAGCGCGAACTCGGCGACTGCATCGACACAGACGTCGGCGTCCTGCTCCAGGGGCTGGACGCAGACACGCTGTCGGCTCTTCGCCACGAGCTGTTCACGCGCGCGGCACAGCTCTCGGGCGGTGTGGTGATGCGTGGCGCGCAGTGGGCGAACTACGCGCACGAACTCCTCGGCCTCGTGCTCTCCCAGCGCGAGCTCGACCGCCTGCTCCGCGTGGATCGCGAGAACAGGACCGCATGGTTCTTCCTTGACGACTACCGCGACTGGCTGGATTTGACCGGCGAGATGGCCGACATCCTCGCAATCGACTTAGCCGTCGGTGCGAACGGACCAGAGATCCGTGTTGTGATCGCCGAGGCCAAGTATGTCGGCCAGGACGGCATCTCCGAACACCGGAAGCGTTCGGCCAGCCAGCTCGAAGCGACGTGGACGGCGCTCAACCACCGCCTGCTCGGCGGTTCGGCCAACCTAGATCCCGCCATATGGCGGCACCGGCTCGCGGACATGGTCCTTGAGCATATGGAACCGTTCGACCAGGTCGGCGGGATCGGACAGGACCGCTGGCTTGAGGGGTTGCGGGAGGGCACGTTCCCTATCTCGGTCGACGGGTATTCGATGGTGTTCAGCCACGAGCTCGACACCGTCTTCGAGCCGATGCCTCATCTACCCGACGAGGCGAAAGTGATTGCGGAACGCCGACGTCTAGCTCAGTGGGTGTTCTCCAGAGCAGAGACGGCTGAGGCTCTTCGCGGCCTCGCCGACGACACGCTGCCCGCAATGATTCACGTACCTGCCGGCTGGCCTCAGCCGAACGCGGGAGCCGAAGCTGGCGAATCGAAGGTGGCTTCGACGCCGCAAGGTAACTCGAGCCGTGGTCGAAATAGGCCGTCGGACGACGCACCGCCGCCGCCAACGCCCGAACCGGAACCCAACAAGCCTTCGCCGACGAGCGGTGCAGCGTCCGCAGGGCCGGACGATGTCAAAGTCGCGGACGAGCCGCCCGCCGCCGCTGGCCCCTGGAGCCCGCAGATCATGAAAGTCCTTCACCGCCTGCGCAACACTGGCGACGAGGCGGAGGGCCGCACCTGGCTGACTGGGCAGATCGACGCGTTGCGGGCGGCACTGCAGGCGGAGGGTATGGACGCACCAGTCATGGGTCAGCGGCTCACTCCAAATACCGGCCTCGTGTACGTGGGTGGCCGTACCCTGACGGTGGCCTGGCTTGAGCGGAAGCGCACAGATCTGCTCACGCGCTACGGCCTCGACATCGTCCGCATATCGCCTATGCCGGGTCAGATCGCCATTGGGCTGCGCCGGCCAGCACGCGCGATTCTGCACCTTGCCGATGCTTGGCTTAAGCGCGCGGCAGATCCGGTCGACGGTCAACGCACCTCGCCGCTGCTCGGTGAGAAGGAGGATGACGGCACCCTCTGCTACCTGCCGCTGGCCAGCTCCTATATCGCGCAGGAACGTGCGGCACCCCACAGCCTAATCTCGGGCACAACTGGGAGCGGCAAGGGTATCCTCGTCACTAACCTGATGCTCGATCTGTGTGCGCTCAACAGCCCGGGCGAGCTGGAGATGCACCTGATCGATCCCAAGCGCGGCGTCGACTACGCTTGGGCCCGTCGCCTGCCGCACCTCAAGGGCGGAATCATCGACGACCAAGAGGAGGCGATGGGACTCCTCGAGCGGCTGGTCGGCGACATGGACCGGCGGTACGACGAGATCAGCCGGGAGAACTGCCGGAACATTGATCAGTACAACCGCAAGATGCCTCCCGGCCGGCGGATGCCCCGCATAGTAATATTCTTCGACGAAGTCGCCAACTGGATGCAGGACGACGATTTCAAGAAGGTGGTCGATGGCCTAATTAACAAAATCGCGACCAAGTCCCGTGCCGCCGGTTTCCATCTCTTCATGGTATATCAGCGGGCCGACAACCACGTCATGACTATGCAGCTGAGGACGAACCTTGGCAATAAGATGATCCTACGCCTAGGCGACGAGGGAAGTTCGCGGATCGCCCTTGGCGAGGCGGGTGCTGAGCGCTTGCTCGGCAAGGGGCATCTGATCGCCAAGCTCGACACCGACGACAAGATCTATCTGCAGGTTCCGTTTATCGGCGACGACGAGGTTGAGGAGCTGGCCGACGCCGTAATCGCGACGTGGCTGGAGGCGCGCCAGGAAGCGGGGAGGTAGATGGTGCTCGGAAAGTTCGTCCGTGGCGCGCTGTACGTCCACCGCGAGGCGATCGACGGTCTGGCGGAAGAAACGCGAGCGAAGGTCGACCAAGCGGTTGCGGCAGCATGTCCGCCACGGTGGAATGTTGCCCGGGTCGAAAGGGATGTCGTCGGACTGCTCGAGTACGAGGACTTCGACATCGCCGCATTCCCGTGTCTGATCGCTTCGACGCGGGTGGACCTTGCAACAGGCCGGCACACTCGGACAGACTTCAGCCGATCTAACAATCCGCTGGTCCTCCATCGCAAGGAGCAGTTGCTGATGCCGCACGATCCGCGGGTGGCCCGGTGGACCGAGAGGACTCGGAAACTCGTGGCGAAGGGCATGTTCAAGGACAGCCATGCCATCGGGCGACGCAAGGCGTGGACCGAGCGGCTCGCTAAGGCGGGCCTCGCCGTCGTCGGCGATGAGGTGGTGCCCGCATGACCAGCGCGACCGTCCATCGTCATCGCACCGCGATGGTACGGCACACGTTGTCGCAGCCTATGTCCCTCGCCGTGCGGCACGGCCTCATCCGGCCAGGGGTCACGGTGTTCGACTATGGGTGCGGGCAGGGCGACGACCTTCGGGCGCTCGCGGTAGCGGGCGTGGAGGCCACCGGATGGGATCCCCACTTCGCGCCCGACATAAGCCTGCAGGATGCCGAGATCGTCAACCTCGGCTTCGTCCTGAACGTAATCGAGGATCCGGCCGAGCGGGTGGTCGCCCTCAAAGCGGCGTGGGAGCTCGCTCGCCGCGTATTGCTCGTCTCGGTTCTGATCGTCGGCGCGGTACCCGTAGACGGCCTACGGCGATTCGGGGACGGCTACCTGACCGCCCGCGGCACCTTCCAGAAGTACTTTCAGCAGTCTGAATTCAAGGTGGTGCTGACCCAAACCGCCGGTGTCGAGCCGATCGCCCTGGCGCCTGGCATCTTCGCGCTGTTCCGCTCGCCTGAGGACGAGCAGGACTTCCTGCTCGAACGACGGCGTGGGCGGCGGGCATCCACGAGCAAGTACCGGACCGACCGTCGGGCAAAAGTGTTAAGCGCCAAACCCCATCTTGCCGATAGGATCGCGAATGCGATCGACGCGATCGCCAAGTTCGCGCTGCAGCGCGGGCGGCTGCCCCATCCCGACGAAGTGCCGTCCGATGTGCATGATCTGCTTGCGGCGGAGCGCGTCTCATTCGCGAGAGCGCAAGACGTCAGCCAGGGTACTCGCATCGACGAGAGGCTGTTCGAGCGGGCGGCAGCCGACCGCCGTGAGGACTTGCTGGTCCACCAGGCGCTGAATCTCCTTAACCGCTCACGCTCGGCCTACCGTCCTAGCCCGTCGATGGTGCGGGACATCCGCCATCACTTCGGCAGTCAGCAGCAATTTGCCGAGCAGACGCTCGAATACCTTCATGCTCTTGCGGATCCACAGCGGACCGCAGCCGCCATGCGCCGCGCCGCTGATAACGGCCTCGGGGCGATCGACGAGGATGGTCGCCTGGTTATCAACAGCCGACGCGTCGTCGACCTGGAGGGTGTGCTCAGGTGCTACGTCGGGTGCGCGGTGCACCTTTCGGGTGACATTGACCACGAGCATATCGTCCGGCTAGACCCATTGCGCCGTCGCACGACACTCTTTTCTCTCACGGCCAAGCGCCAGCCGTTTCCGGAGACGAGCACGTCGATCATGATCGACCTGAAGCGGCAGGACGTGATCATCCGCGACGACCCCCGCGTCTTGGTCCGCAAGGCGGACGTCTTCGGGATGGCCTCTCTGTCGCGGCAGCGGTCGGCCGAAGCGGATCGTCGCAAATCGGGCGGTTACGACGAAGATCGAGTGCTAGTCCGAATGTGACTGCGGGGCGCCTTACTGTGCAAAGTTGCGCTATTACCACCACAGTCTGCGACACTTCTCCCACGTGCGCGCTAAGCCCCTCGCACACGAGTGTCATAGAAGCAGGCCGTACTACCAAATATCCTGGGCATTGTCCGTTTCTAACCGGCCGAGCCTAAGAAGGTCGGCAGCTATTTCTTCGCCGTCACGGCAGGGTATACCCCGGCGTGACGTAACAAACCCGGCGACAGGTCAGCGTAACATTTGGGTTGACAGCGGCTGTTTGTGACAAGGTAGCCTCGGGACCTAAACCCTGAGGTGACGCCCATAGCCGGACCGGTTATGCCCGCGCAAGCGACCTACATAACTCTATTTTTATCGTGGACCGTACCGGACGCCCTGCGTTGAGGTGCTTAACCTCGCGATAGAGATCGCCCAGTGTCTTAAGACCGCTCGTTGTCCCGCCGACGATCGGTAATAGCGAGGTTCATTGCCTCGATCCGTCCGAATAGATTGCGATTCATGTAGTGACTGATTAGATGCTCGCCATTGTCGGGCGCGAAGGCAAACACATTCCTGAATATGCGCTGCACAGACAGATCATCCCCCAAGTCGTCAATAATCGAGACAATTTGGTCGGAAGGACACTGGCCATCAACATATTGGCGGCCATTGCTTTGTTTTTGTCTTCGTTCGACGCCTCAGATCTAAGCCATGCGACCAACAGCACCACTATGATGCTCAGCGCGAGCAGGCAGAAAACAAAAACCGCCGTTACGGCATTGGCTTTATCTTGCAACGATCTGTCGTAGGCCGAGCTCATCGCCGACGCGAAAATTGGCGTCTCGAGGGGCATTTTCAGAGGCCGGATCAGTCTAGACGACCACACCCTGCCCTTCATCCATCGCAGTCCGGACTCACGACGGTGCCCTGTCCGTTGCTACGGGGCGGCCTGGAAAATCGTTCCCTGTCCGTAGCCGATCGATAGCACATTTTGATAGCCCGCAACCGAAACCAACCCGATCAGCGAGAGAGCGGCCAGACAGTTGAGTATATTCTTGCTCATGATATGCCTCCGTCATGCTTGCCGATTTTTTGGCAAATTCTTCTTTGATGGGGAACCAAACGTTTTCATAAAAGGTCATGGCGACCGGCCCGACGCGAATATCGAACTCTTTGCCTTTCGTGACGGTCACCAAACCGAGCCGCGCCAGACGAGCCAGCTTGGCTTTCGCGTGGGACTGAGGGCACCCCGGGTGAGACGGTCATGCTCCTTCAGGCCAGCCGCTGTGACGATGGCGGTCGTGCGGCCAGGCACAGGCGCTCTATTCGTCGGCGTCGGCATCACTCTCGCCGGGGCCCGAAAACCCCGGCATGATTTCGCCCGCCAGAAGCTTTTCCTTCGACAGCAGCCCCGCATCCTCGAGAGCCTCGAAGTCGGGAAGGTCGCGCAAGGTTTCAAGCCCGAATTCCAGCAGGAACTGTTTCGTCGTCACATAGGTATAGGGCGCGCCGGGCGTCGGGCTTCGGGGGCCTGAGGCGATCAGGCCGAAGGAGCGCAAATTGCCGATCAGGTCGCGGCTGATCTCCTTGCCGAAGAATGACGAGAGTTCGGCGCGCGTGATCGGCTGAAACAAGGCAATGCACATCAAGACCAGCACTTCGGATTGCGTGAGGTCGACGGCGCGTTCGTTAGAGCCTACGGCGCTACGGATGGCGTCGGCATAGGCCGGCCGCGTCAGGTGCTTCCAGCCGTTGGCGACCGCGACCAGATCGTAGGGCCGGCCCCGCAGCTCCTCGCGGATGTCGTCGATCAAAAGGTCGATGCTGCAGGTCTTGCCGACGATGCGGGTAAGCACCTCGCGGCTGACCGGTTCGCTGGCAGCGAAGATGGTTGCTTCGACGCGGTTCATCCATTCGCGCCAACGTACTTCTGGCGGCAGGTGATCCAGTTCGCGGTCGAACAGGTGGTCATCTGGCCGCTCCTTCGCCCTTCTCCCCCTCGCCTGCTCCATGGTCTCACAGCCCGTAGATGCGGAAGGTCGGACGGCCGGACAGCTCGCGCACGGCGCCAAGTTCGATCAGCCGGTCGAACAGGCGGCGCAGGCCGCGGTCGCTCATGCCCGCGATCTTTTCGGATGCGACGATCGCGTCGTCGGACAGCAGCTTTTCGACGACGTTGTCCGCCCCTTTCGCCCGCAGTTTTGGGGCGACAGCCAGCAGGCGGTCGGCGCGGCGGCCGAGCTCGGCCGCAAGATCCATCGCCTGCAGCGCCGCCTGCGCATAAGCCGCCCAAATGCGTTGCCGGGACGCCTGCCCGGATTGCCGTTCGGCATGTGGTAACCGACGACCGCCCGCCACCGGGTGCAAGCCGGACAGGGGCACCGCATGCGCCCACCCTAGCCGGTCGGCCAGAACAGCGTCGGCAAGCCACGGTCCAAGCTCACGCGCGGCGCGACTGTCATGACGCTCGAGCACGGCGATCGCGGCGATCGCGCCAGCGACTGCATTACCGACCGCGCCAGCTATCGCCTGGATTTCGTCACCGATTTGGCCGGCCGCCGCCTCGTCAAGCGCGCTCCCCAGATCCGCCGCGACATCGACTAACACCGCCTCGCTGACCAACGTCGCGACCGGACGCGATGCCAGCGTTCGCCAGGCAAGCAGCATACGGCCGGCGGGTCCAACGTCGTCGCCGGGACGGGTGAGCACCAGCGCGTCGCGCAGCGCCGCCTCGTCCTCGACCCGGCCGGCGCGTTTGGCCTTTGCCGCCGCTGCCGCGAGTGCCAGCCGCCGCCGCCAGGCGCCGGCCCATCGCTCCTGCCGGCGCACCACCGCGTCGAGGGCGGTCAGCGCCGCGGCCGCGGCAAATGCAGTGTCTTCAATCGAGTCCGGACCGGCCGCCGCGGCGCGCAGCCAGGTCGGCACGGGAGTGGCCAGCGCAGCCGGGGCTGCACAGGTGACGACCACAGGTCCATGGCGAAGCAGTTTCGGGCGCAGAATCATCGTCGACAGCATGAATCATCGCGGCGCTTCTGGCAACGAAAATGGCCGAAAGCCGCCGTGCCCGTCGACAGTTAAAAACGAACGATAAACCGTAGCCTTTCGTTTTGATCTTTTTAGAGGAGATGCTCTCTCTCGTCGATCAAAACCCGGAAATACGCGTTGGGCAAGAGCAAGCATACCGCGACGGCAACAAACACGCCGCTCCGCCTCAGAAGAGGCGGTGCTGCCGGATGATCTGACCGCCATGCTGGGACGCTCGACGCGGCGTGAGCTTCGATACTTCCTTGCAAAATAGGAGTCGCACTCCACAATTGCTAGGATAATTGGGCGCCGCGCCACGACCGAACTTACGGAATCGCTGGCCGCCGTGGCGCGCGGACCGCGTCAGGTTTAACAAGACCACACCTAGCGCTGGAAATAGCCGGAGGGCGTCCTTCCATCTGTCTCGACCTCGAATCCGACGCCGACCACCCTATCTCGAAATCAGATCGACTGTCTCGACGTTGGCACCGTCAAACCGATCCACGCCCGCTCACCGTCAAGCCGCAAGCGCTTTGACCGCGGCCGGCATCTGGCATCATCGGGATTGGACGGTGGTGTACGGGTGATCGGCAGGGCGCGGACGACCGGGGAGCCGTCCTCCTACATGGTAACCAGCGCTAGCACCAGCATGGCCGTGTGGCGGCATCCTCGCGCTCCTCGCGGTGTTGCCAATGCCAGAGATACGAATAGCGGAAGACGTGACCGACCTTGATTTCAGCCGGCAGCATTTTTTGCTGTCAGACCTTTGCCGGAGGAAGCTCGCCGTTGAGATGGTCAAGGCCCGGCTCCATTTCGACGGCTTCGACAGCGGCGATTTCGTCGGCGCTGAGTTCCGCGGTCAGATCGACCCGGCGGTCGCGCTTCGACAGCCGGACAAAATCTTCGTAAGCCAGCAGCACGGTGCGAGGCCGGCCGTTCTTGGTGATGATGACAGGGTCGCGGACCGCGGCATCCTGATAGGCGCCGAAGTTTTTCGAGACGGCGGCGGCGGTGACGGTGGTGCTCATCGGCTGAACTCTCTTCTTCCGGAAGATACGGGTTTTCCGTTCCACAGGTATCAGCCGGCCATCGTAATTCGCGCTTGAGCTGGGCGCAAAGCGATAAGCTGCGGGATTTGGCGATCATCATCCCGTCATCCTTGCTGTGGCGCCGTTGGCCTTGAGCGACGCCATCAGCATCGGCCCGACCGAAAACGCCCCCGTCTTGGCCTTATCAGTCAGCGCCCGAAGATAGCCGCCGGCGGAATTGATGTGCTGAGCACGTTGCAGAATACAGGCAATCACCACCGCCGCGATCTCCTGGCCCATCGCATGGCAGGCTTCCTCATACGCTGACGGCGAAACACCCAGATATCCCCGCACCTGGGCGGCGGTGATCATGAGATCGCGCCAATTGCTGATCCCGTCGACGGCATAATCCGCAATTTCGGGGCAAGCCTTCAGCACCATCCCCAGCGGGTATGTTTTCGGCGCCTCTGCGGGCCTCGTCCTTGGCTCGGCCGTCGCCCCGCTTTTCTCTAAAGCAGGTTCAAATTCAAAAGTAGAGTCGGTATTTGAATCAGATTGCTGCCGCTCGTTTTGGGAGTCATTGCCGCTCGGATTCGTGGATTTCATATGGCTTTCCAGCAGCTTAACCACATCTTCATGCAATGCGGCAAGATCGGCTACGATCTGTTCGAGCTCGGCAGTGCAGGCTCGGCGCGGAATTGCCTCCACAACGCTGCGGAAACGCTTCCACAGGCCTCCCCAGTCGCCCGGAACATCTTCGTCAAGGGCCGCCTCGATGAGCTTGTGAATGTCACGGCGGTGCAAGGTGATCCGCTCGCGCATAAGCCTGAGTGCCCGGTTGTCGGCACGAACACGCTCGGCCGCCGCCTCGAACTCGTAAGCACGGGCCAGCAGGGGTGCCAGGGAGAAGCCGAATGCCTCCTGTATCTCCCCTGCCCTCCCCTTCCTCGCATAGCGCTTGCCGTTCGGGCTATCCCGACGGATAATCAGCCCGCAGTCAACAAGAGCCGCCAGGTGTCGCCTGACTGTTGGCTCCGGCATTCCGTGCGCCCTGAGCGACAGATGGGCGTTCGAGGGAAAGACGATGAGCCCGTTCTCCTCGCTCAACTCACTGTCCGGGAAAAATGACAGCAACGCATTCAGAACGGCCAGAGCGCGATCGCCGATGCCGACGATGCTCTTGCCTTCGCAGAGGTTGCGGTAGATTTGCCACTTGTCGACAACCCTGCCCTTGGGGATCTCACGTGACTCATTTTGCGCTGCCAGCATGGCAAGCGACATCGGCCGCCGCCCAAAGGGCGTCGTTGCAATACCCGTCTCCATCTCTTCCTTCGCCTTCGATTAGGCAAAAGAAATCCGCTCGCCGAAACGACGCTTAAACCGCTTGACACTGATTCGCGAAAATGTGATTCTCAGCTTGCTTATGGTTGAGAAGGGCTTCCGCGACGGTGACGTTCGGGGGCCTTTTTCTTTTGCGGTTTCAGTTCTCCTGTTTCGACTTTCTGAACGCTTCGTAGAGTTCGCCCAGATTGCTTGAAATCCACTCGCCGAAGGGCTTCGCTTCCTTTTCCGTGAGCACGAGCGAGAAATCCTTGGGACGTGATTTGGTGACGATGTTGACTGATTTGTCTTTAGGAGCCCAGCAGTTGGCAGCTACTGCGTTCAGTTTCTTCATCGAGGCTGTCTTGTTGGCCTTCTTCGCGAGATTGAAGACCATCAGAAAGCGGTCGTTGGAACTGGTTTTCTTGAACTTGTCCTGCCCCAGCAGATGTTCGAGGCCATCGACATTGCTGCTCTTGAGGAGGACGGATAGATCGTACCACCTGTCCCTACCAACTCCCCTCGCAGCTCCGATCTTGTAGATCACGGTATCCGGGATGTTAGTGGTTACGGACTGCAGTTTGGACAAAACGGTCTTGTTGATCGCCAGCGAAGACATGATCGTCGCGTTGTCAAACTGTACGGCCAATTTCCTTGCGAACAGCGCCCGCTCAATGAATGAGAGATCGGCACGAGCGGTGTTTTCCTGCCCTTGAGCGATCACGTGTTCCTGATCGGAGAGCTGCCTGACTGCTGCATTCACCTTGATGCCGAGCGCTTTCGCGGCCTTGGCTCGACGATGCCCGAAAACGATCTGAAACCGACCTTCGGAACCTGGCATCGGCCGTACCAAGATGGGGCTGTCCTGGCCCCTTTCGGCAATGGCCTGGATCAGTTCCTGTAGGCTTGAATCGTCATCGTCATCAAGACGATCGACGACGAACGAGGCTTCCAACTGGTCGGGGTCCAGTTGGATGATCTGGGTGCCGGACAGTAGCTGCTTCTCTATTTCCTCGGCAGCTGCAACCTTGGCGGCCATCTCGTCGGCGGCGCGGCTCATCATCCCGAAAGCGCCACGGCGTCCGGGAGCCCCGGCGGATGTAGACGGCTTGGAAATCAAAGGGTTTGCAACGTTAAGCTGGGAGCCGCTGTCCCTGTTCTGCTCATTAGACGCCTTGTTCTCGAATGAGTTTACGGGCGTAAACTCGTCATCGGCGCCCTCATCCAGCAGGCCTGCCATGATGCCCTTCCTAGCCATCAGCTTGCCCTCCCCCAGGCTCTGTGGATCAACGAAACCAGTTCCCCGTTCACGGAATGAAGGGATTCCACGGCACGATCATACGTTGACCGGGTGAGTTGACCCCTCTCGACCTCGTAGAGGGTCTGCTTGGTGATCCCTGCGTCAGAGATTGCGGTGGATTTCACCATCTCGTTTTTGAGGACAAAACCTCCGAACAGCGACCGCATGAAATGAACCATCTGTGACTGCGGGATGTCGCCAGGTTCGTATCGGGTAACCAGATAGCGCATCCAGTCAAGGCTCATGTTTCCACCACCGCGCTTGATGGGATCGAGTATTTCCCCAAGCATTAGCAGGAACTGACACATCGACATAACGTCCAGCATCTGCGGGTGGACCGTTACAAGTACCGCCGTCGCAGAGGATAGGGCGGTGAGGGTCAGGTAGCCAAGCTGGGGAGGGCAGTCCAGGACGACAACATCGAATTTGTCTCCGACATCAGAGAGAGCTGCATCGAGACGCGTGAAAAACAGCCTCCCCATGTCCCGGGTGCCTTTTTCGGCGAGGATCAGCGGAGTATCGTATTCAAATTCCTGCAGTTCGAGGTTTGCCGGAATAATATCGAGACCAGGAAAATTGGTTTTCCGGATCAGCGCGCTAATCGGTTTCCTATGTTCATCGTACCGGATGGCTTCGTAGAGCGACGGGAATTGATCCAGTTCAGGCTGGATACCGTGTAATGCGGTCAAAGACGCCTGCGGATCGAGATCGATTGCAAGAACCCGATGGCCAGTCAACGCAAGATGCTGGGCAAGATGTGCCGTGGTGGTAGTCTTGCCGCTGCCACCTTTGAAATTGACGACAGCTACGATCTGTAGGTGTTCACCTTCCTTGCGGTGGGGAACATACATGCGAGAATCCGAGCGCCCTTTCTGGTCGAGGTAATGACGCATTTCGAGCATCTGCTCGGCCGTATAGGAGCGGCGTCCGGTTGGTGTTACATTCGGCTGTGGCCCTTTGCCGTTCAATGATAAGTTTTTGAGATAGCCAGCGCTGATTCCGAGGTAGGAGGCGACTTCGGACAACTGGAACTGCCGAAGCGTTTTCACCGCGTCTGGAGGAAAGTTGTCCAGACGATGCTTTTCAAGGCGGCTGGAAAGCGCCGCGCCCTGCTTCAGGATCAGCTGATCAAAATCCAAAAGAGGCTTATTGGCGTCGAATGCGATATTCATAAGCAGAAACCTGTAAGTGCGCATATTTATCCGCAATAACCCATTTATCGCACTTAGGCCCGATTCTCTGGATCTTGCAAGGATTTTAAAGTTAACGAAAGCTTAAACGCTTTGCTCTGCGGCGTCGTTTACGGCCGTAAACTCATTGGCAGCTGCGCCGCCGATTCGCAGGAACGCACGGGGTTTCCTATCAAAAATGCGCCGATGGGGAAGCGTTTCGCGACGATTGCGGCCTTGATGCGTTCAGAAATCAGCGCGCCCTTAAGCTACATCACAGCACCGATGGTCAGTAGCAAGAACGTGCCTGCGCTGCCGTGGTGTCGATCGGATCCCGAAGTGGTCGGAAATGGGCATTTTGGCTTTGACGTCCTCGATCGTTTCGATCAGGTGGTTGACTGAGCCCGCCAGAAGGTCAAGGCGCACCATCGCCGGCGTCGCTGGCGTCGAGATTGCGCAGCGCCCAATGTGACAGGGCTGCGCGTAGCCGATTTGCCGCGACTGTGCCTGTATTAGTGGGCCTGAGAACGCGTTCTTGAGGGTAGAGATTCAAACAGCGAGGATCAGGACACCCGATCCTTTGATGACGTCGCGCAATTCCCGACGGAGAAAGGTGGCAACTTGTGTCATCGGCCCGAAAAGACTACCTTACGGCCATTATGAGCAAGCATTTAGCATCCGTCCTGACGACTGTGAACGGGCCCTACAGCGTGCAGCTGGGCGAGGCGACGCTGGCGCATTGCCTTGCAGATCTCGATTTGGCCAAACAGCACCCCGGCCATGTCAGCGCCTTTCTCGGTGAAGTTCCCCCCGCGTTGCAGGTCGAGTTCGCTGTGGTGCATCATATCCAAGTCCCCGAACTGAAAGCCTTCGCCGCTGCGTTCTCCGCCTGGTCCGGCGAGAGCTATCCGCTTGCTGCGTGATGGCCGAACAGGATAGCCGTCGCCCTTCCGAATGGCGGCGGCTTTTTCGCATCGCCGTCGATCTGATTGACCAGCTTCGAGAGAATGCCGGCGGCTACGACTTCGAATGGTCATTTGGCGGAGGCACGGCTATGATGATCCAGATCGGTCATCGTGAAAGCCATGACATCGATATTTTCCTCGATGACCCTCAACTGCTCGGCTTCATCGACCCGTCTAAAAGCCGCCTGCGTTTTGATCTGGTGCCATCGGATTATCAGGGGGATGGGCTCCGGTTTCAGAAATTCGCCTTCGAAGGCATTGGTGAAATCGACTTCATCGTTGCCGGAACGCTAACGACGACGCCGTTCGAAACCCGTGTAGTGGAAGGCAGGACGGTGCGTCTTGAAACCATTCCGGAAATTATCGCCAAGAAGGTCTATTACCGGGGATCGGAAACCAAGCCGCGTGACATTTTCGACATCGCTGCTGCTGCCCGGTCTCAATTGGGCGAGGTTGTCAACGGCCTGCGCACGCTCCCCGAGCACGTCGCTCGCACCAGAGAGCGGATGGAAAGGCTCAACCCGGAATTCGTCGGCCGCGCCATCGCGCAACTGATGATCATGCCTGACTACGAAGCGTCGGCCGCCGACAGTCTGGTCGCGGCGATCGCTGTGCTCGACGAGGTGTTGTCATCACCTCAAAGAACCTGACCGCCTCACCCTAGGGATCGACCGAGGAAGGGGAGGGCTTTTCAAAGCCCGGACGCCTTAGTGAGATTGACCCGGAAGCGGTCGCGCCGGCGCTGGTATTTGCGGGTCATCTCCGCCGAAGCGTGGCCAAGCTGTTTTTGCACATAGCGCTCGTCGACCTCGGCTGAGGACGCGAGGCCAGCGCGCAGCGAATGGCCAGAAAACTTTTGGCCGCGCTCGCCCTCGGAAAGATCACCGCGCACGCCGGCAGCCAAGGCCGCTCGTTTGACCAGCCGCGCCACCTCCTGATCGTTGAGCCGCTCGGCGCCGACAGCCTTGCCTTGCCCGGTAACGCGCCGGAACAGCGGGCCATGGCCAATACGCGCTAATTTGAGCCAGATCTGCACCGCGACAACCGGGCACGTGCTGTCGGCCGAGCCGCGGCCGATCTCGACCTCGCGCCAGCCGGTCTTTCCGCGCAACGTCACCAAAATCCCTTTGTCGAGAATCTCTATCCAGCCGCGGCCATCCTGGGTCTGGTCACGGCCGCAGTCGAGACCGACGATTTCAGAACGGCGCAAGCCGCCCGCGAAGCCCAAAAGCAACATGGCGCGGCCGCGCAGACCGCGCAGCGTGCCACGATCGAGCGTTTCCAGCATGGCGACAAGATCGTCGCGCAGGATGGCTTCCTTTTGACGGGGAGGGGAGGCGTGTTTATTGCGGATGCCGGCGAGCACGGTGGCGATATGCCGGTCCTTCCGGTCGAGCGGTTGACCGCGTTGCGTATAGTTCCAGGTCAGCGACGACAGGCGGCGCTCAATGGTCGACACAGACTTTTTGTCCCTTGCCGATCCCGAAGCCTGCGCCGTGATGTAGAGGCCGACGACTTGGGGATCTGGCGGCAGCGGATCAAACGCCTGGCGCCGGCACCAGGCGCAAAAATGCTTCCAGTCGGCGGCATAGGCGCGACGGGTGTTTGCCGAACTCGCCGCCTCGACGTAATCGCGCGCGCGGTCGGCCAGCTTTTCGAGATGGGCAGGCAGTGATGCTTGTCGCGAGTCGAGGACCTGCGTGGGAGGAGCGGGAGCCTCATCCGGATGCCCCATTTCCATGACGACGTCGACAATGTCAGGCAGGTCGCTGGTGTCGACCGCGTCGATGGGCGTCATGAAATTACGGGGACTGCCCATCGAAACTCTCGATCATTTGAATGTCACAGTGGTGCGATTCTGAGAGCCCCAACGTGCGACCAAAGCGCCCAATTGTCCACCGCGAGACGCGTGACGAATGGCCCCGAGATTTCCCCGCCATGCACGACAATGGGCCGGGCATGCTTCTCCGAGCGCCGGACGGCGCTGTACTATGTATGTACGATGCGGACGATCACTTCCAAGGCTCGCCCTTCCTTGCCGTTCATTGCCTTCACGTTCAACATCCTTTATCTTTCGTTCAACAGGAGAATCCAGGATGAGCATACGTGGCACAACGGCGGCCGAAAGCGAGGAGCGGATTGCCCACACCCGCAACCGTCTGGTGCTTGAGCAGGCGAGGGCGGTCGGCCTTCTTGGCGCGGCCAAGAACACACGCCTTTCCGGCAGGGTACCGTCGGAATTGATCGAGGCGGCAAAGAAGCGCGCTCATGTGACTTCCGATACCGAACTGCTGGAGCTCGCCCTGTCGCGGCTGGCCCTCGAGGATGATTTTGGCATCCGGCTCATCGGCCGCAAGGGCAGCATCCCGGCAGACATCGATCTTGGCGTTTGATCTCGGGAGCGCGTTGCGTTCTCTCAAACCGCAGCGGCGCACCGCGGGGCTGGAACGGCGGCCGGATTCCGCGCTGTCCTGGGCAGGGGAAGAGCCGCCTGTCGGCGGCGTGCTGCTATTGGACGCCAGCGTCTATCTGGATGTCCTGCAGGGGCGCACGCCCGAAGCGGTCGATGACCTTCTCACCTATCGGCTTTGCCACCACTCGGCCGTATGCCTTGCCGAGCTCAGCCATGTGTTCGGCCGTCTCGACCCGGCCCACGCCACGACGAAGTCGGTCCTGAAAGTGGTAGCGGACACGATCGAGGATATTCCAGCACACCGGCTGCATGCTCCCGACGCCACCGCCTGGGGACGGGCTGGCATGCTTGCCGGTCTGCTGTTCCGGCTCAGCCATCTGCCGAAAGGGGAGGGGCATGAACGCCGCTTCCTCAACGATGCGCTGATCTTTCACCAGGCCGGTCTGCTGGGAGCCACGGTTCTGACCGGGAACATCCGGGATTTCGATCCCCTCAATCAGCTTGTCCCGTCGGTGCGTGTAATTTTCTACCGGCCGGCTGCAGGCTTGCGCCCGCAAGGTTGAAAGCATCGGTGGCAGATAGGCGCGTACACCATCCGTCTGCAAGAGAGGGAGGGAGGAGGGGGGGAAGTGACTGCGGAGGGGCGAGCGGTTGCGAAAAGGGCAAAAATGCGCCACATGATGCCTTCAGATGGACAAAGGTGTGTGGTTCCATCTTGGTCGGGACTAAGGCTGGTGGCGGCCGGTAACCCCGAGGGCCAGGCAATAATTTGCCGGCGATGGCGACAGTCGGCAGCTTTTTGTGCCGCGATATGAATCTCATTTCCGGTGAAAAATAAGGGCGGCCGAGGCATTTCGCGGCCGCCTTTTAAGACGAACGATAAGGCAACATTATCGTTCGTTTGATGTGTGCGACAGGCGCGGCGGTTATGTGCAAATCGGGTTGCTAAAAGCGCCGCCAGGATTCATCCTGTCGCGGATGATTCTTCGACCCAAACTCTCCCTGCGCTACCACGGTACGCTGACTGGTGAAGCCAGCGTCGCTGCATCGAAAGCCGCCGTGCCTGCTTGGTTGCGTCGGGCGGTTCCCGATGCGCAAAGCCTTGCTGGAAAAAATGTTGAGGAGGTGGCGCTCATCGCAGGCGCCACCATCGGCGCACTCGATGCGGTGGTTCGGCGGCAGGAGCGGTGGGCCGGCGCCTGGCGGCAGCGGCTGGCAATTTCGGCGGCCGCGGCAACGGCAAAGCAGGCGGGTCGCGTCGAGGACGAAGCGGCCTTGCGCGATGCCGTATTGCTTACAAGACCGGGCGACAATGTCGATCCCGCCGGCCTTTTCCTTCTTGCTTGGCGGCGGCTGGCATCTCGGCCCGGGGACGAATTGCTGACGGAGAAAAACCCCGCTGCGGTGTTGGAAGAGTTCGGCTACGCCCCGGATGATGAGGTCGTCAGCGATCTGGCGGATGATCTCCGGCAACTCGCGGCCGGCGCTGGCATGGTCGCAACGCTGACCGGCACATTCATGGCCACGGAGCGTTACGGCTTGGCGCGCGTCCTCGGGGGCATGGGCCGCCGATGCCCTGCTGGCGCAACGGCTGGGTTGGGCGCAGGCCGTGCCGCTGTTGGGCGCCGAATGTGCCTTGGGCGCAAGCGTTCGCCCGCGTCGATCGGCGGCCAGCTCGGTGGCGACAAGCATTGAGACAGATCCTGAGCGTGCGAAAGTCTGCTTGCCGCGCAGGTGCGCGCGGCGCTACGCGCCATCGATCTATCGGCGGGGCTCGAACGCCGCGCGGATCGGTTGCTTGCCGTCGCACCAAAACTCAGGGCCAAGGCGGCGGACGCCGTTGTCGACAAGCTCCTGTCCGACGATGCGATCGTTACCTCGGAAAAGATTGCCGGTATAAGCGACCGTGGACTGCGCGGCCTGTTCGACCGATTGCTCGAACTCGGCGCGGTGCGTGAACTGTCTGGTCGCTCGACCTTCCGCATCTACGGGCTTTGAGAGCAAATGGCAGAAGCCGTGCGCACGAGAAGAGGCAAAGGGCGGTCAGACGATGGTCGATCATATGACCATTCCGCGAGCTGGATCACCTGCCGCCGGAGGTGCGTTGGCGGGAATGGATGCACCGCGTCAAGGCCACAGTTGGTGCCTGATCTTGCGCCTGCGGCGCGGCCCCGCTTCGGCAACCGGGTCAGCAGACTTGGCAGCCTTGGGATCGGCAAACGATACCTGAGCCCATTGATGTGCCAGATATCGCCACGCGACTACGTATTACGAGTCAGCCGGCGAGCAAAGTCTGGTCCCAACGCCGCATCGCCCCGGTGAGCCTGGGCATTGGCGAAATACGAATTTCGTGGCGAAAGCGGAACGGATTGACATAGCGCAAAGACGCAGGAAAGCGCAGCGGTAAGGATGAAAGTTATCAGCATGGGGGTAGAGGTTATCAGCATGGGATGGTAACTGTAGCAGACCTCAATACTGACAAAATCGCGAGGCCCCGTCTGCCTTGGTACACCATCTATCCGACTGTGCCGAGTTTTCCGCGACGAGGCTCGCCTGCCGTCCTGAACCTCGACAACCTAGTCGTTAATCGGGCGGCGCTGCAAAATCGATTGAGCACTGATGCCGGCTTCGTCGCAAACTTATGGCAAGTCGCAGCAACGGCTGTCGCGCGCCATCGCAACCGTTTGAGAACGGCCTCGGTGATAATGCGAGATCAGCGCGGATCTCGACAAGGCCCGAGAGCACGACGTTGTACACCGCGGCGATGGTTGCCATCTGCAGTGCACCGGCATTGCGGTTGCTTTCCACGATGCTGCCGCAGCACCAGGCGGATGTGGTGGGCCCGGTGCGCGCCGTGCGCAAACACAAGGCTCTGGGCAGTCCCAGACGGAACTCCCGCTTGACCGAAAACGAGTTCGCCGACAAACATCAAAGGACCCAAAGGCACTGTAAGCCACCCGGCTTCGGCTCGGAATCGCGTCCGTATTCTATCGGAATAGGTGGAGTGCACCCCTCGACTGAGACAAATAAATAGCGGACAGTTTCTGGATTGCAGGGACTGGAAATGATTGGAAGAAAGCCGAGATTTAGCGAAGAAGAGAAACTCTCCATGCTCCTACGGATGCAAAGGGGGGGAGAACGTCAGCCGGCTGGCGGATGAACTGGGTATTCACCGCCAGCGCTTATATTCCTGGCGTGAACAGTTGCGGGTGTGTGGCAATCTAACGCCGAGCCGACAGGGGCGTCCAAAGAAGCGGCCTCCCGAGGCACCACCAGATCATTGGCGGCAGGTTTTGCACTGTCGGCTGAACAGCGTCGTGCCGATGGGCTGACAAAAGCCCGTCGCCGCATTGTCGAACTTGAACGCAAGATTGGGCAGCAACAGGTTGAACTTGATTTTTTTCAAGAAGCCTTGCGGCATGTCAGGGGCAGTCAACAGCAGAAAGACGCACCTGGCGGTGCAGCGTCTTCGAAGTCATTCAAAAAATGACAGCCCATGTGCCGCAAGGCTCTCCAGGAATTGAACAGATGTGCCGTCTCGCCGGTGTCAGCAGGGCTGGATACTACCGGCACTGGCGACAGTCGGCGCCGCGTCAGGAAGAAACTGGTCTGCGAGATGTTATTCAAAGGCTGGCCTTGGCCAACCGGCAGTATGGCTATCGCCGGATCGGCGCCCTTCTTGGCCGCGAGGGTTGGCAGGTAAACCACAAACGGGTGTTGCGGGTAATGGGGGAGGATAATCTCTTATGTTTGCGCACTCGGCCATTTGTGCCGCGCACTACGGATTCCCGGCACAGCTGGCGGGTGGTGCCGAACCTTGCCAGAGGCATGGAACTGACAGGCGTCAACCAGCTTTGGGTCGCCGACATCACGTATTTGCACCTTGCCGAGCAGTTCGCCTATCTGGCGGTTGTGCTCGATGCATTCAGTCGCAAGGTCATCGGATGGGCGCTCGAACTCCACTTGCGGGCCAGCCTTGCTGTCGATGCCCTAAAAATGGCGATCTCCGCACGTGTTCCGGTTCCCGCAGTTTGATCCATCATTCGGACAGAGGAGTTCAATACGCTTGCACCAGCTATTCTGATATCCTCCATGGGCATGGGATCCAGCCGAGCATGAGCCGGGTGGGGAACCCTTATGATAACGCACGCGCGGAAAGCTTCATGAAAACCTTGAAGCAGGAAGAAGTCGCAGGATTGGCCTATCGCGATGCACCAGATGCGCGGCGACGTATCGCGAGCTTCATTGAAGATGTCTACAATCGGCAACGGCTGCATTCAGCACTCGACTATCTCACCCCGGAAGAATACGAAAAGACCTTATCGACACCATCGGACAATGCCGCATTTGAACTCACGAGCATGAAATTGTCTCGCAATTTCTCTGTCTCACAATAGGGGTGCACTCCATAGGATGTCCGGTTGGTCTCGGAATCACTGTCCGGAATCATTGGAATACGCACGGTGCTCATTGACACATTGGAGCCCCTGGAGCATGCGCAAGCTCACGGCGGCGACGCAATTGAGGGCTTTGGGCGGCAGCGGGCTCTCGCCTGAGTGTGGGCTGACTGCCGACACTCTGAGGCGTGGCCGATCACCCCGATCAAGCATCCACCTTAACTCCCGGCTGTCCAGTCGGGCATGGCAGGGCGCTCCTCTGCGCGCTGGTGTGCGGGTGCTGCTCCGTGACCAGAAGCCTTCAAGACCCGCGACCGAAGATCCACGCTAAATGCTCTTCCCATCGTCAACCTCTCAACCTCCATCGATGTGGATGTTGAATCAGCACAAAACGCAGCCGTCACATCACAATCGATTCATCGATGACAGGACGTGCTCTAGAGCCCACGAGGCGTACGTGAACGAATCCGATCTTCGCGAGATGGTGTTCAACAGACGACTGGGTCGCCAATGACTACGAGAAATAGTGGCTTGTCAATCAATCGATTGGATGGCCCATTAACAAGGCACGGAACAATACGAGGAGCGCTGACGCATGATGGTGCAGACTGTGACCGGGCTGATCCCGGTTGGGCGCCTAGGCCGCACACTGATGCACGAGCATCTGTTCATCGCCTATCCCGGCGCGTGGTTCGATCCGCTCGCAAAATTCGACCGTGCGGGATTCATCGAGGAGACAGTCCGGCGGCTGGTGCAACTGCGCACTGAGCATCACGTGCGCACCTTCGTCGACCCGTGTCCGAACGAACTCGGTCGCGACGTCACAATGATGAAGGAGGTTTCCGAAAAATCCGGCATACACATCGTATGCACTACTGGATTCTATTACGAGGAACTGGGGCTGCCGGTCTACTGGCGCGCCCGCACCGTCGATGAGATCGCCGAGCTGTATATCCGCGAAATCACCCATGGCATCGGTGACACCGGTGTGAAGGCGGGCGCCATCAAGGTCTCGACGGGCGCGCCCGTTGTCACGGCAAATGAGAAGAAGTTCCTTGCCGCCGCCTGCATAGCGCAGAAGACGACCGGGGTGCCGATCATCACCCACACGACGGACGGCTGCGCAGGGCCCGAACAGCAGCAGCTGTTCGCGGCCGGCGGCGTTGCCGCCCATCGCTGCTTGATCGGCCATAGCTGCTACAACCTCGATCCCGCCTACCATCGCCGCATCGTCGATGCTGGCTCTTACATCGGATTCGATCAAATCGGGGTCTTTCTTTACCAGCCGGACGATGTTCGCGCCGATAATTTGACGAAGCTCGTGCGCGACGGTTTTCGTGCGCAGATCATGATGAGCATGGACCTGCACTGCGGTAGACTCGGCAAGGTCACTCCCCAACTCGCCGCCGATAAAATCGCCAAGATCGAACACCTGAAGTCGCAGGGACTCTGCCCGGCGCACACCTACATCTTCACAGATTTCATACCAATGCTGCACGCCCGCGGTGTCAGTGAGGCGGACATCGTTTCGATCTTGGAGGACAATCCGCGACGCTTCTTTGCCGGTGAGATTTCTGCCTCAAAGGCGACGAACTGATTAGCAGGGGCTGAAAGGCGAGGCGCTCAGCGAGCATGCGCAAACCGTGCCGCGCGATCGAGATCTCGCTCATTGTATCAGCCCTTCATTTAGAGCGCGAGGTCGGCGCTGCGGGGCGACTCGCTATAGCGTTTCAGTGACTGAATTGACGCGGATTGATCGGGATGGGCGACGCTTCGCGGCGGGCCCGTCCCATACCACCAAGGTGATCCGGGTCCGTAGTACTGCGGTTCGATCGGGTTAAATTGCGCAGAGACATTGAGTCGAGAGAAACTGAGACACTCGAAAGTGAGTAAGTCCGCCGCGATTTATGCCCGAGTGTCGTCCGACCAGCAGAAGGAGGAGAACACGATCGCCGGACGGGGCACTGATCGAGTTCACGCGAGCACGGATTCAGCCTACCTTATAAATAGATGATCGGGGGACGAGGGCTTCAGCGGGGCCAGCCTGCTGCGACCGGGTTTGGAGCGTCTGCGCGACCTCGACACCGAGGCCCACATAGAGGCGTCCTGACACGCGCCGAGGCGGGCGGGCGTCGCGTGTATGAAAGTACACGGTTGATAGCCTGAGCATCGGCGCCATGGCACGGCTGCTACGGGAAATGGGGCCACTCACAGGCCGGCGGGTTACTCGCTGGGAGATCCGGATGAAATTCATGGGGTACCCGCTTCGCTTTGTTGGGACAGAACGAGGTTGCTCATACGGCGGCATCCATCGCGCAGGTCATTTTCGATCGCGGCGCGCACGGTCGGAGGGTCCCGGTCCTTCAATCCGCTGATGGCCCGTTGATGGTTCGAGGCTCCGCGTCGACGAATTGCAAAATCCGGATAAAGGTTGTTAAGCGACGGCCCCATGCGCAACCACTGCGATTCGATCAGCGGGAGGAGGCGGGGCATTTCGGACGCCGTATATAGCCGAAAGTGGAAGGCCTTGTTGAGGCGAAGCACATCCTGGTATTGTGCCTTGTCCATCGCCGCGCTAATACGGCTTTGCGTCTCTTCAAGGAATGAGACGTCCGCAGCTTCAATATGCGCGGTGGCTTCGAAGGCCGCTAAGCCTTCAAGTGCAAGCCGGATCTCCGTCACTTCGTACAGTGTGGCGACCGTGAGTACTGGCACGACCACCGTCCTCGGCCCCACATTGATCAGGGCACCCTGGCCAGTCAGACGAACGATGGCATCTCGGGCAGGCGTTGTACTGACGCCCAGCGCTTGCGCCACCGATCGCACGGTCAGCTTGCTACCTGGCACAAACTGCCCACTGATTATCGATTCTTTCAGCGAAGCATAGGCAAGTTCGCCCAAACTGGCCTGCCGTTCGATCGGTGTGAGAGGAGTTTCAATCTCTTGCAGCATCTAAATGCGTACCAATATGGGGGTCGCGGTGTTATACCAAAGGCCGGGCGACAAAAACAGCCATTTGCAAGCCTAGCCTCGGCCGTTCTGCAAAAGGTTTTGGAGCGAGAACGGTCCTTGCTTTGAGGTGGGGGCAGCTATGGCACGCTGGTGACGTTGCAATCACCGATTCCCGTGGAAGGGGAAGTGACATGACCAATCGCGAAGTTAGACTGAGCAGAGGCGAGTTGAAAGCATTGCTGTTGTCGGATGAGGACGGCTTTCGCAGGGTATTGCAGAGTGTCGTGCAAGAGGTTCTGGAAGCCGAGATGACGGAGGCGATCGGAGCCGAGAAAGGCGAGCGGACGAGAGCGGGTTAGTTACCGGTCCGGCTATTACGAGCGCAAGCTGGTGACGCGGGTCGGGGTGCTGGAGCTTCGCGTTCCGCAGGATCGGGCTGGCCGGTTCCCACGGAGTTGTTTGATCGTTATCAGCACTCGGAGAAGGCATTGGTGTCGGCGCTGGTCGAGATGTACGTGCAAGGTGTGTGACCCGGAAGGTCAAGACGATCACCGAGGAGCTGTGCGGCCATTCCTTCTCGGCCTCGACGGTGAGCGAGGCAACGGCGCGGCTGGATGAGGCGCTGAAGTGAAGGCATTCTATGAGCGGCGGCTTGCCGAACCTTATCCCTATCTCATTTTGGACGCGCGCCAACGAGCGGGCGCGCGAGGCCGGCGTGATCGCCAAGGACGGTCTGCTTGACGACCTGAAGACGCCGCTTTCGGAGCGCATTTTGAACGCCGAGCTCGACGAGCACCTCGAGGACGAGAGCACCCAGAGGAACGTCAATCGTCTCAACGGCCATTCGCGGAAGTCGGTGCTGACGGGCACATCGAAGATGACGCTGACGATCCCGCGCGGCCGTGCCGGAACCTTCGATCCGAAGCTGATCGCCAATATCAGCGCCGCTTCCCAGACTTCGACGACGAGATCATCTCCATGTATGCGCGCGGCATGACGGTGCGTGAGATCCGCGGCCACCTGGAGGAGCTCTACGGTATCGACGTATCGCCGGACCTGATCTCGGCCGTCACCGACGCCGTCCTGGAGGAGGTTGCCGAATGGCAGAACCGGTCGCTCGATGCCTGCTTTCCCTTGGTCTTTTTCAACGCGATCCGGGTCAAGATCCGCGACGAGGGCTTCGTCAGGAACAAGGCCGTATACATTGCGCTCGGCATCCTGCTCGATGGCACGAAGGAGATTCTGGGCCATCTGGATCGAGCAGACCGAGGGCGCCAAGTTCTGGCTGCGCGTCATCAACGAGCTGAAGAGCCGCGGCGCCGGCGACATTCTGATCACCGTCGTCGACGGCCTGAAGGGCTGTCCCGAGGCGATCACCGCCGTCTTTCCCCAAACCGTCGTCCAGACCTGCATCGTGCACCTGATCCGTCATTCCTTGGAGTTCGTGTCCTGGAAGGACCGCAAGCCCGTCGTGCCGGCGCTGCGGGCGACCTACCGGGCCAAGGACGCCGAAGCCGGCATGAAGGCCCTTGAGGACTTCGAGGCCGGCTACTGGGCAGCGATATCCGGCGATCACGCAAAGCTGGCGGCGCAACCGGGCAGGTCGCAGGCGCGGCCAGCTACTAACGCGAGCTCGCAGCTCATCGAATACATCGGCCTGCCCGCACTTGGCGTGCTCCCGGTGCCCCTGTCCCGGATAGTCGCACCATACGCCGAAAATCTCGTATCTCCAGCGGGGGACCAGATGGCACCGTCATGATCATACCGGTAGAACCCCATAGAGGCGCTGAACTCCAAGCTGCGCCGCGCCGTCCGCACCCGGGGACCCTTCCGGAGTGACGAAGCGGCCATGAAGCTGCTATATCTCGTGCTGAACCAAGCGGCCGAGGAATGGAAACGATCGCCGCACGAGTGGTTCGAGGCCAAGACCCAGTTCGCCGTCGTCTTCGGCGAAAGGTTCGTCAGCCAATGACGAAACCGGCCTCGCGCACAGAATTCCTGACAGTCCCAGGACGTGCATATAGCAGCGCTGCCAGACCGCTTCGCGGATTGCCGCCCTGAGCCCCGGATGGTCGTCGGAGACGACGAATTCGACGCCGGCGAGCCCCCGATTCTTGAGCCCCGTCAGGAACTCGCGCCAGCTCGAATGGCTCTCCCGGTTGGCCGCTCCACGCCCAGAACCTGGCGCCGGCCCTCCCAATCCACGCCGATCGCCACCAGCACCGCCTAGCTGGCGAAAACCTCGTTCGGATCACGACCGGCAAGCAGCTGTCCAGGAGTTCCTTCTCGATAGCCATGTGATGATTCTCTCCTTTCCATCATCATGGCCTCGCGCACAGAATTCCAGACAGTCCCCACTTCCTCAGAAACGCGCTCGATTACGTGCCGCAGAAACGCGCTCGATTACGTGCCGCGCAGGGTCGACGACGACTGCCTCATGGAGTTCAGATGGTTCTACGACCGGCGCGACCTCGCCGAGGTCAAACGCGACCCGGCGCAGTGGATCGCCAAATGGCAGGCCAAATACCCGAAGCTGGTCAATTGGGTGGAGGACAACATCGAGGAGACGCTGAGCTTCTATCGGCTGCCGCTTAGCTCACCACAAGCACATGAAGTCGACAGCCTGAGGGCCTTGGCCGCCTGAGCACGGTCATGTGTCCGCCGCGCCGCTAAACGCGGGGGCTCGGCGGAGACGCCGACGTCACCGCGATGCCACGCCATTTTGACGAACTTGACGCACACAACTCAAACTTACGAGTCCACACCACCTGACCCCATCTGACTTGGTAGCTACCCTAGCGACGTGACCAGTGGTTAAGTTTGTGTGAACCAGCGGGCGATCGAGCAGCCCGCAAGAACCCCAAGTTGGGCCAGCGGTCGCCAAGCCTCGCTGTTGTGCCGACTCGGCTGAGCGGTCGGCTGCGTGTTTTTGGCAGATCAGAATGGAGAATGACATGCAGCAGATAGATGTCTCGGGTGGTGATCGCCTGACCGGACACTTCCGAAACACCGCCTACGTGATCAACCAAAGCAGGCCGTATTTTGATGCGGCTCACGCGGCCGGTCTCATGGGTGTCCAGGGGCGCTCCACGACCGGACGCACAGTTGTTTTGGGCACCGGTCCTCTTGACGGTCGACCGCAGGTAATTGATTTCGTGCGATGCTCCTACCTGGGCCTCGACAACCATCCGGTGATCGTCGCTGGCGCAATCGAGGCGATTGAGGCGCATCGCTCGTTGCACTGGTCTTGCGCACGAACGCGACTCAATTTCGATCTTCTGGCAGAGCTTGAAGCAACCCTCTCGGAGATGTTCTGCGCGCGTGTGCTCGCCTTTTCCTCTGTTATGCTCGCCAATCTGGGTGCGATGCCCATCCTTGCTTCGGGGCAATTGACAGGCGGGAGAAAGCCGGTCGTCGTGTTCGATCGTACTGCGCACATCTCGCTCGCCTATCATAAGCCGGTGGTGGCTGATGAAGCACGGGTGGAAACGATCGCGCACAACGACATTCACGCTCTCGAACGCTTGTGCCGCGACAATCCGGTAGTCGCCTACGTCTGCGATGGTGTTTACTCAATGGGTGGCAATTCGCCGATTGAGGAACTGCGCCAGCTCCAGGAACGCTATGGGCTCTTTCTCTACATCGACGATGCTCATGGCATATCGCTGTTTGGACCTCAGGGCCAAGGATTTGCACGCTCTCAGTTTCCGCAAGTACTGGGCGACCGCACGATCATAGCGGCTTCGTTGGCCAAGGGATTCGGCGCATCGGGGGGCATGTTGATGGTCGGAACGCCCGACCAGGAGGCTTTGTTTCGACGCTACGCCATTCCCTATTCGTTTTCGGCCGCCGCCAATCTGGCGGCAGTTGGCGCGGCGCTTGGCTCGTGCAGGATTCACTGTTCGGCAGAACTCAGCCAAAGGCAGAGGCGGTTGGCGCAACGGATCGATCTCTTTGACCGCCGTGTCGCAACAGCCGAGCAAGGCAATTCACTTCCGATCCGAATGATCGCCATCGGAACGGAGGCCAAGGCGATTGCGACCGCAAGACAGCTTCTCGATGCCGGCTTCTACACCTCAGTGACGTTCTTCCCGACAGTCGGGCAAGGAAAGGCGGGGATTCGGGTGTGCATTACGGCTGATCATGAGGTCTGCGACGTAGAGCGGTTGTGCGATAGCATCTTGGAAAACGTACCCGAGACGACCGACAAGCCCCCTATTGTACCGGCCCTATCCTAAGGTGATGATGACGTTCAGCGAAGGATATGGTCGAGCTGCGCGGTACACAAGATGGATGAAAGCGGGCCAACACTCGAGCCACTGTTCGACTTCGAACACATGCCCTCATCCTTAAGTCCAACGTCCTCGACGCGTCCCTACGCTAAGCTGAATGTTCTCACGGAGCGCACCTATGCCCGCCTGAAATGTGCATTGATTCTGGGTCAGCTTGCCCCAGGAGAGCGTTTCACGGTCCGGATGCTTGCCCAACGTTTTGGCACTAGTATCACACCGGTGCGCAATGCGCTTTCGCAACTCGCTGCAGCCGAAGCACTGCACCAAAACCGGCGATCGGGAATAATCGTACCGCTGCTGAACCAGCCCGAACTCGACGAAATGCTCAAGCTCCGCCTCGCGCTCGAAGGGTTGGCATTCTCGATCGCAACCCCACGTTATCGCACCTCTGACTGGCGCGAATTCAAAGCCCTTCACGCAGATATCTGCAATGCCAGTCAGCGCGACTATCCAGTCGTGTTTGCAGCAGCGGTGTGGGCGCTCCGATTGGCTATTCTGAAACTTGATCAAGCGAGCCTACTAGCCATGGACGTTAGCCGGATCTGGTGCCGCGTCGGGCCGACCTTCACCCAAATGGCAGCTGATATGAACAGACGACGCTGCATCACGCGTCATCTAGAAAGAATGATCGAAGCCATTGGAAACCGTAACTATGAAAAAGCCCGCAGTTGCGTGGTTGATGAGATCACCGTCGGGATGGCGCCCCCCACCTATGCTGCTGCATCTCCGACGGTGCTCAGGCCTCACCCTGCATCGAGTTCGGAAAATGATAGAAACAATCTCTTAGCCTCCTGATCGCGGCAGTGCGATCGGTTTGCTTGTTCAGCGAACTCATCCTCATCCATTGTCCCGCGAAGGACATCTTCCACCACCTTGTTATCTCTTTCTTGGCTTACGGACGAAATCAGGCCGCAACTGGCAAGAAACAAAGCCCCCCGAAAGACGTCAGAGATATCGGACAAAGCGATGATTTGGCCACTTTAACGGTGTGACGATCGCTTTTTGCCGGCCATGCCGCTTAGCGACGTTCATCGCCCATGCCCTCGATGAGTTCGCGGATGCGCGCCTCGATATTGACGGCTTTGGCCTTGCCGACCTTGAGCCCAAAATTGCGCAACAACGCAACAACCCGCGAACATCGTTCTGAATGGCAATGGCCTTTTCTTGGAGCAACTTGCGCGCGGTTAGCAGCGCCCAGCGCTTCTGGCTTTGGTTGCAAAAGAAATTGACCCGCATCATCAGCGGGCGTCATTGCGGTCGGTCTTGTTCGGCTGAGCCTTGAGAAAGGCCAAGCCTGCCGTTTTGGTCGGCGATGTTGCCCGCCACAAAGCGTCTGACGGGACATTCCTCTGCCGTGGTCCCGCTCCGACTATCCGCGAGATGAAAGTCGTCGCACGTGTATGACCTGATCGCCTGGGCTTCTTTGCGACGCCCACATGACACCGCCCAGTTCTCGGGCGATGGCTGTGCACACCACCGAGCCAGTTTCCGATTTCATTCCGGCCGGCGTTCCGATTTGAAGGCAGCCATTCTCGGACTGATCCTGGGTTTCTTTGGCATTTCGATCGGTTACACTTCAGGTCAATCGTGCGGTATTTCGGTCCGACAGGCGAGCGCTGTTCTCGCATGCTCTCGCTGGTGAGATCGATGCGACAGGTGTTCGAAACGACGCGATTCAGGATGGCGTCAGCCAGAGTTGGATTAGCGAAGTTTTCATGATGCCTTCTTCTTGATCGCCTGGTGCGAGCGGTCGCGCCCGCTGATCTCGTCGTCTGCGAGTTCGATTTGCCACAGCTGGCCGTCGTGAGCTGCCGCCCGTTGAGCCAGCCGCGGCGACGTAGTCGAAGACGGTGTGATGTGACGCCCAAGGCAGCCGCCCCGCATTGTGGCGGAGCGCGCATTTCCGGGCACAGCGATGCCATGCAGCAGTGCCTTGCGCGGCGCCCCCAAACCATATAACCAGCCATGAGCAGCCTGAAGGCAATCCGAGTCGGCGATGGCGACCTTGGTGGTCGTCGGGCGATAAACGCTATGGCGGATCCACCTGCCTTCCACCCGCCCGCGGCCATAGACATCCGCTCCAGCATAGCCAGTGTTAAAGAATGCTGCGAACCGTGAACTGTCGGCGTGCCGCCATACACATCGTGCGGCGCGCTGGGCGAGCCGAGACGCACGGGCAGCGGCAGATCGTTGTTTCGCAGGTAGCGCATCACGGCCCGCGCAATGTGAAACTTGCGGAATTTGCGAAGACGAGGCCGAGCCTCGCCTGCACCTGGTCATCGCGATTGAGAATGACCTCACCTGAGTGACCATGCGCCAGTCCTGCGGGAACAGGAAGGCGCCGCACGCCGCTTTCTCACGCTCGCCGTAATAGAGGCGCTGCTTGATCTGGTGCAACTCGGTCTGATACCGGACAAACCGAGCAGCAGGCGGCCATCAGGGTGACGGCCACCGCCAACTCTCGAGCTCTGCAGCGCCCGGCGTGAAGAGGAGTCCCTGCCGTGACCGAGGCCGGTCCATTCCGTTAAGAGCCGCGGCGCTGTTCGACGATTCTGCCGATCAGAGAACCCAGGCCAAACTCTGTTTGTCTGCGATAGAAATGACCTCCTCAACCAGCATAAAGTTGTATCGGGTTCCGGTCGAAAGCAATTCGGTGCATGCCCTTTTTTCACAGTTCGACAATTCCGAAGTTTACCGCTTTTATAGCAGCTACCGTTCTGGTACCCGCCCCCAATTTTCGCATCGCATTTTTCACATGGAAGTTGACCGTATTCACGGAAATTCCTAGGATCACTCCCACTTCCCACGAGGATTTTCCCCTCGCTGCCCACAGAATACATTCTTTTTCTCTTGGGGAAAGGTTAAAGGGTTCTTCGATGCCGTTCAAGTTCGTGAACTTCGTGATCCTCAGATGGAAATGTAACGCTGCAAGTTGCAAGTAGCTGATTGTTCCATCTCCGAAGTCTCGGTCCCAGGGTTGGGCAAAGCTCATTGTTGCAAAGCTACCATCTGGGCCATGCAACGGAATGGTAATGCCTGACCTTAAGCCGAATGTCGCGGCCTCATCGAAAACGCGCCTTTCGTCTTCAGTCGTGCTTGCGTGACTATACACCTCGCTCCATCGAAAGGCGCGTACGCGCTTTCGACTCGCCTGGATGACGGGGGCTATCCTGTCACAACCCATCTCCAAACAGCGCTCCTGCCATTCATCGGGGTAATTCAGCATGACGGCCGTATCGCGTCGGACCGGACGTGAAAAGTTTTTGTGGGTTGTAAGTGCGCCATAGGCAATCCACGGGCAATCAAAATTCAGGACAAAAGCCGATAACAGTTCGAACAACTGCTCTGAGTCGGAAATGCTATCAGTCGGGTCGAGAAATCGGCTGAACTCGACCGCAAACGCTTCCTTGACTGTCTTCAGGGGATGCATTGACGTGGCCAATGAAACTTGCCGGACAATCTGGTTACCGGCCTCGAACCTTGAGAATTCGCAATGAGCGGCGGGTGTTCCACACTCTGCTCCGCAGTTATTTGCGCCGATGTTAACGCTGGTCCGCAAAGCTGGCCTTGTGAGGCTGCTCTGCGCGCGGGTCTCGGGCCGGCATCGCCAACGCTCTATCATGTGGCAGCAACCAACGAAATTTATTTACTGTAAAGTTTGCGTTACATCGAATTTATTGAACAGAAGCAACGTAATAAAATTGTGAAACAGAATACGTGGTTGGTGAACCCCAGATGATGATCGTTTCACACCCTGCGTTAATGGGGCCGAAATCAGACAAGGCTCACATCGCATGCCGAATAGATGTCCAATTCTGCGATTCCCCGTTGAAGCGTCAGATCTCCACGCGGGGAATGTCGATGCAGACCTAGGCGAGATCACTTTTTACCTGTCGCCCGACCAGCGCTGGTGCGCGGCAGTAAGCCGCAGATTAGTCCTATTCGCCAAGGGCCGGAAATGGTGTGATCGACCAGCTGATTAAATCGACGGCACGCTGAAGTATCGCTTCGGTCTGAGCTGGGCTGGGTGAAGCGGCGATGACATACCCGATCCAGTCCCCCGAATCGCCTTTCCTGATGATCGGCGTCTTGGGTTCAACATACAAATTGACCTCGGCGACACCTGACACAGCAGCCGCCCGCCTCTCGCCACCGATGCGATCGAGTGTGCCATCGCGATCAGGAAGCAGGATCCGCGCGGCCGCAGTGTGCGAATGCCTTCTGCGCAAGTTCAATTTGTCCCCAATGACAAGTTTGATATGCTCGGTAATGAGATCGACACCGTAAGCCAGCTGAACCAGTTGAGGGTCGGGCGCGCCAGAAAGACGCGGATTGACTTCAATGACGACTGGGCCATGCTTCGTCCACCGGAGATCAATGTTCGTTGGTCCCCAGCCAAGGCCGAGAGCTTGCAAACAGCTCAGTGAAACATCGACGATACGATCATGTTCGTTATCAGTCACCAAGGCCGGGAAAGTGATCTCACGGAAGACGAAATATGGTGGGGGGCCGAGCTCGGCGGCGACAATTCCAACGACCTCATTTCCTACTATCTCGGCGCAATAATGGGGCCCCTGTGCGAATTCTTCGACCAGTACCCTCGGCGAAGAACGCCATATGTGCTTCCCGCCCAAAAGATAGGCCGTATGCGCGGCTAGCTCATCGAGGTTGCGGCACAATCGGACACCCCTGCTGCCGCTGCCGTTGACTGGCTTAAGAACCACCGGCAGGCCGATCTTCGCGGCAGCGCTTTGTACTTCCGCTGCATTCGTTGCCACGCCATAAGCGGGTATTGGTACGCCAGCCTCCGCGAGGAGCTGACGTTGAGCGAATTTATCACAGCATCGTTCAATGGATACGGGGTTGGGTCCCGGCAGCTCGAAGTACTGGCAGAGCTTGGCAGCTGTCGCATAGAACGAGTCTTGGATGCTCGTAATGCCAGCAATGTCGTAGGTCGCACGTAGCTGGGAACATTCGCGGATCAGCGCATCGAGATTGTTAGTGTCGACGCGTATTGCGTTAAGATTTTCCGCCACAAGATAGTCGTACTGAGTTGGTTTGGCAGACAGCGTAATTGGACAGAGACCAAGACGCTGGGCCGCTTGGACGAACAGCAGACCAGTACCCCTCGTACTGCCTTCAACCAGGATGAGCGCTTTTCTTGTCATTGACTGTTGACTCCCACGTTGCGTGCTGTGCAGTCCGAGTGAAATCGGCACCATCGTTCAGCCAAAGCCGTGCCTGACCTAAGATGTTGTAGCGAGCCTACCATTGCCGGCGACTTCCGAGTCGCAAAGATGCTGTAAATTTAGTTGTAGAATCTGTTGCATCCCTTTATCATGGCGGGTGTGGTATGGAGGGTTTCGACCAAAATCGGAGGATTGCGATCTCGGCCGGCGCGAGAGAACCGGACGCGGCATCGCTTATCTCGCTCCGCATGCCGTTGCCCCAAGTTTCTGTCCGATTTTGGTTGGTTTGCGGCCTTGTCGGAACGCTCATCATCGATGAGGACGGCATCTACGAACCGCGTCATCCCAACGAAGGCTGCTGCTCGGCATG
>NZ_JAMYNE010000034.1:0-52504 GCF_040318915.1 Mesorhizobium sp. M0991 | reverse complement strand
ATTATTCGGCTGCAGGGGACGCAATGATGGATGCTGATACTCCCGCAATCCGGCGCCGCGGAGGACGCGCGTCGGTCGTAGCTGCTCGAGAGGCGGAAAGAAAGCCGCGCGTCTCAACCATCAAGTACGGCATCCGGCCTGTCGAGGTCGTCACTGCTGAGCAGCTTGAGCGTATTCACCAGGCTTCCCTGGCGATCCTGCACGAGATCGGAATCGAATTCAGGGACGAACCGGCTCTCAGACAATGGAAAGAGGCCGGCGCCGATGTCCAGGGTCAGCGAGTGCGCCTTGAGGGCGAGATGGTTATGCATCTCATCTCCAAGGCCCCATCCCACTTCGAGATGACATCGCGCGATCCATCGCAGCTTTTCGAAATCGCGCCAGACACAATGACCTTCGGCGCCATGCAGGGCGCGCCAAACATACGGGATCTTCAGGGCGTACGACGTGCATCCACGATCGCGGACCTGCGAAACATGAACCGGCTGACCCAAATGCTGCCCGGGTTCCATATCGCCGGCGGGTTCACCTGCGAGCCCACCGATATCGCTGTTCCATGGCGCCATCTGCACATCAACCATTCGAGCCTTGTGGAAACCAATATGCCCTTCTTCGGTCTGACGACCGGGCAGCAGCGTGCCGAGGACTCGATCGCTATGGGGCAGATCGTCCACGGCAAGGCATTTATGGATCAGAACGCGGTGATGCTCGGTCATGTGTCGGGAAACTCGCCGCTGGTCTGGGATTCGACCATGCTGGAAGGGCTTCGCGCTTTCGTCGAGGCGAACCAGGTCGTCCTGCTGTCACCTTTTGTGCTTGGTGCCGCCAACACTCCTGCCGATATCCCCGCCACAATCGCCCAGTTGAACGCCGAGGCGCTCGCAGCGCTTGCCTACACCCAACTGGTCAGGCCCGGCGCCAAAATGATCTACGGGCAGTATTCGGTATCGGTCTCAATGCGCAGCGGCGCTCCGATGTCCGGCATGCCCGAAGTCACGCTCATCAACGCGGCCATCGGCCAACTGGCGAGGCGTTACGGGGTGCCGTGGCGAACCACTGCGTCTCAATCCTCCGCCAAGACCTTCGATGCTCAGTCCGGCTATGAATCGGCGGTTGCCTACATGTCAGGCGCCAGTGCCTGCGCCAATTTGATGATGCATGCCGGCGGCTGGGACGAGGCCGGTCTCGTCTGCTGCATGGCGAAGTTCGTCGCCGATGCGGAACAGAACCTGCTCATCGAAAAATATGCGCGGGGCATATCCTTCGAATATTTCGAGGACGCGCTCGAAGCTGTGCGGCGCATCGGCCCTGGCGGCCACTATCTAGGCGATTCCTTCACGCTCAAGCGCTTCAAGGACGCATTTATCGCACCTGAGATCCTCGATTACCTCAGCTACGAGCAGTGGAAGGTCAAAGGCTCCAAGGACATGGCGCAGCGCTGCCGTGAGAAGGCGAAATCGATCATCGAGAGCTATGAGCAGCCGCCCATGGATTCCGCTGTGCGCGAGGAACTGGATGCATTCGTCGCCAAACGCCAGGAGGAAATCTCGCCAAGCATTACCTAGGCCTCCGGCCACGAGCCCATGAGATCAATTGGGAACATAAACAAGGGAGAAGAAAATGGGATACTTCAAAAGTAATGAAGACCGCATTCCGGCTTCCATCGAAAAGATGGCGAGCGACGTCAAAGCACGCAAGATGGATCGGCGCGAGTTCCTCGCGCTCGCAAGCACATTCGGCGCCTCGGCTGCGATGGCCTATGGCTTGATTGGTGTAGCATTGCCCCAACCGGCACGCGCCGCTGAGCCGAAAAAAGGTGGAACTCTGCGCGTGTCCATGCCTGTACATGCGCAGAAAGACCCGCGTACTTATGACACAGTGGAAGCTGCCAATATCTCTCGATGCTGGCTCGATCCGCTGGTCCGCTATACACGCGAGTTTACGTTCGAGCCGGCGTTGCTCGAAAGCTGGGAAATAAATGATGATGCTACCGAATATGTGCTGCATGTGCGCAAAGGCGTCACATGGAATAACGGCGATGCCTTGAATGCCAACGATGTTGTCTACAACCTGACCCGTTGGTGCGAAAAAAGCGCGCAAGGCAATTCTATGGCCGGCCGGGTCGGCGCACTCATTGACGCCAAGACGGGGAAGGCACGAGAGGGCGCGATCACCAAAGCCGATGATCATACGGTCAGGTTGAAGCTCAGCGGTCCCGACATTTCGCTCATCGCAAGTTTCACCGACTATCCCGCGCTTGTGGTTCATCACAATTTTGATGCCGGTGGCGCCGATCCGGTCGCCAAACCCGTCGGCACCGGCGCGTTCGAGCTGGTATCATATCAAGTTGGCGTGAAAGCGGTTGTGAAGCGACGTGAAAACGGGAAGTGGTGGGGCGGCGAGGCGCATCTGAATGGCGTTGAGTTCATTGACTATGGCACCGATTCTTCGGCGACGCTGAATGCATTCGACTCCGGCGAAATCGACGCCAACCTTTCAACGCCGCCCGACTTCGTCGACCTGTTTGATAACATGAATCTGGTAAGGTCAGAGGTCTCCACCGCGACGACGGCGGTCGCCCGTACTAATGTCACGAACAAACCCTATGATGACAAGAGGGTGCGGAACGCTCTGCAGATTGCGGTCGACAACAATGTCGTGCTCCAACTCGGTTATAGCGGCCGCGGCACGGCCGGCGAAAATCATCACGTTAGCCCCGTCCACCCTGAATATTTCGCATTGCCGACCAAGACGCGCGATCTCGAGGGTGCGAAGAAGCTCTTGGCGGACTCGGGGCATGCCGACTTCGAGCATGAGCTGATTTCGATCGACGGGGACTTCGAGAAGAACACCAGCGATGCAATCGCGGCCCAGCTGCGGGAGGCCGGCTTCAAAGTCAAGCGCACAGTGATTCCGAGTTCGATTTACTGGAACGATTGGGCGAAGTATCCCTACTCACTGACGGTCTGGTACATGCGGCCACTTGGTGTTCAGGTTCTTGCCTTGGCTTATCGTACCGGCGAGGCTTGGAATGAGACAGGCTACTCTGCCCCTGATTTCGATGCCAAGCTGAAACAGGCGCTCTCGATCAATGACGTGGCCAAGCGGCGTCAAGTCATGAAGGATTTGGAGCAGATACTTCAGGATTCCGGCGTCATCATCCAGCCTTTTTGGCAAAAAGTGTATAGCCATATGGCCAAGAGGGTGAAGAACTATAATGTTCATCCCACCTTTCAATTGGACCTGCAAGACGTCTGGCTGGAAACCTGATCAACACCAAAGGCTGCGTCGGTAGCCTTTAGCAAGCTCGCTAGCTAGAGGGCATGACGTCGCCCAGTCAATCGGTGTTATTGCCGAAAAAGTGGAGCGCAAACCGGTCAAAATACAATCTGTCGTCAGCGGTACACTGACGACAGCTCGAGAACAGCCCTAATTTGGTTAGGCACAATGCAAGAACAGCGGACTTGGAGCAATGCCGTATGGACTACATGGAAAAATTCGGGCTCGCCGGTAAACGTGCCCTCGTAACGGGTGGGGGACGCGGCATCGGGCTTGAAATCGCCCGCGCTCTCGGCCAGGCCGGTGCGGCAGTCACCATCGCTGAATTGGACGAGAATAGTGCGATTACTGCTATGGCCGATCTCGCAACTCGCGGTGTGCTGGCAAGCTACCGTGCTGTCGACGTGACGAAGCCGGATGCGGTGACCGCGCTCGCCGACGACCTAAATGCCGACGAGCCGATAGATATTCTCATCAACAATGCTGGCATCGCCCGGATAGCCGAGGCGCTTGACACTTCAGACGAGGATTGGCTGGCAACGATGCGCGTGAATTCGGACGCTGCATTCTGGTGTGCGCGCGCTTTCGGCCGCCACATGATCGCCCGTCGCTCAGGCAACATCGTCAATATCGGATCCATGTGCGGCCTAGTGGTCACCCAGCCCCAGAACAACACCGCCTACATCACCAGTAAGGGTGCCATCCATATGATGACGAAGTCACTCGCCTGCGCGTGGGCTAAGCACGAAGTGCGGGTCAATGCCGTTGCGCCCGGCTATGTTGCCACAGAAATGACGCTGCCCCTGAAGGCTGACAACCCCTTGTGGCTCGATCGATGGCTCGAGCAGACCCCGCTGGGGCGACTCGCCCAGCCGGACGAAGTCGCCTCCGCAGTGCTGTTTCTTGCCAGTCCTGCGGCGAGCTATTGCACCGGCACCGTGCTGTCAGTGGATGGTGGCTATACATCCTGGTAAACAAGCAATGAATGAGTAAATAAATGCATGTCTTATATAGTTGCTTCCTCGAGTAACCAATGGTTTTTTGGGGTTCTAGTATGTCTGGAACGTTAACGCCGCCGAGTTGTATCCTCGATGAGTATTGCGCGTAGGGTGTATTGATGACAAATTCGGGATATGGGGTTCGCTGCGTCTGCCACGAATACTGCGGCCAAGATGGCTAAAGATTTTGACTGGCACTTACGGCACGAAGTGGCTGCCGACGGGTAGAGGGGCTTTAGCATTGGCCCACGATCTAACTCTTTCGGACCAGCGTCACTGGCTTCTGTCGGCCCTTCAGCGAACAATCGCAGGACGGACTGAAAAATAGATTGAGCGGTGAGCAGGTTGCATAGAGTCCCGTGGACGCTCTAAGGCTGGCTCATCCAACTGTCGGCTGATCGCCGACGCAGCTATGTTCTGATATGTAAAGCGCCTGTTACATCGGAGGCGAGACCTGAACCCTCGCTAGGCTCGTTATTGAGGATACCCATGGCTCACAGATTGGCAGGCAAGGTTGCAATCATCACTGGCGGCGGGCGCGGTATCGGCGCCGGCATCACCCAGCGCTTTGCGGAGGAGGGGGCAAAAGTTGCCATTGTGCAAAGGAACCCGCCGCCTAATACCATGCTCAATGAGCACATCATCTATGTAAAGGCAGATCTTTCGGGCTCCCAGGAAATTGCCTCGGCCGTCCAGACGGTTGCCGAGCGGCTCAGCGGCTTGGACATCCTCGTGAACAACGCCGGGATCATGTTCGAGAAGACGGTCGACGAGATGACTGAGGCGGACTGGGATCAGATGATGGATATCAACCTTAAAGCCCCATTCCTGCTGACGAAGGCGGCAATGCCGCATCTACGGAAACGGCCAGGTGCAAGCATCGTCAACATCGGGTCGATCGAAGGGCTAGCGTCCAATCCTGGACATCCTGCCTATTCCGCCTCGAAGGCCGGCATTCATGGTTTCACGGCGGCGTTGGCCGTGGATCATGGGCATGAGGGCATCCGCTGCAATGCCATTGCGCCGGGCTGGATCAATTCTGACCTGAGCGACCCCTATATCGACAGCATGCCGGACAGCGCTCGTGTCCGCAGGGAACTGATGGCCATGCATCCGGTCGGGCGCTTAGGCGAACCGAGGGACGTCGGTAATCTCGCTGTCTGGCTCGCCTCGGAAGAAAGTGCCTTTGTTACCGGTCACGTCTACGTCATCGATGGCGGCCGCACCAAAAAACTGCCGTTGCCGGTCGCGCGAGAGGCGAGCTCCACCGATATCTGAGCTCGCGTTGTCAGATTGTTGCGAAGATGAACGCTCTTCTTCGCCGATCCGAGTACTTTCAATGACCCGCTCGACACTAACCCGTCGATGAAGGTCGATGTCGGGCCAGAGGTGCTCGAGAGCATTCTTTCCCAGCTGGTGGAAGAAACGCGTGAAGGCGGAAAGGAGCGCGGCGGCCAAGAGCTCAAGTACAACGGCCCCGAGAACGCTTTAACATATCGAAGCAGAGCCGGACCGCATTGCCAGGATTTTTGGCCGATATCCGCTACCACGCGACAACCTCGAGTCCGACGTAGCGAAGCCGCTGCAATACCTTCTGGGGCAATATGTCGAAGGGGAGCAGCGCTACGACAAAGGAATGTCTCGTTGGGCGAACGTGCCGACTGAGAGTTACAGAGATCAGCACAGAGGCATCTACGTTGGATAATCGGTTCCTGCCGACGCCGCGGGTGACCTTCACAAGATCCAAATGCGGCGGGTGTCAATCGATAAATTTTGCATGCCGAAGCACAGCAGCGGGAGCAGGGTCGTAGCAACCAGCGACATTTCTGCCATGCTCCAGGGAGACGAGGCAGTGCGCCAGAATGTCGACCGAGCCGTCTTGATCAAGAAGGCCTTCGATTGGCGTTATGAACGCGAACGGCGTCTGTTGGTAAGCGTGGGCCGCAGGACTCGCCTCCAAGAATGGAGGAAGCCCTTTTTGAAATGCGTTGCGACACACCCGTCAAACACGCTGTCGAGCGCCTCAACGGCGAGATCAAGCGGCGCACCGAGGTCATCGGCATCTTCCCAAATGATGACGCCATCGTCCGCCTGGTTGGCGCGATCTTGCTCGAACAGAACGACGAATGGGCCGTGCAGCGCGCCAGATACATGACGCTTGTGTGGATGCCAGCCGTTTTGCAAGGAAGATTTTGAACCTTTGAACACGTGATCGAGTGCGGTCTTGTGTCAGGCCTTGAGTTGCGGCCATGACGTGCCGCGGGCCGGTATGGTGATGCGCGGATCAGGTCCAAATCTAGAAAGCGAGCGTGAGGCTCGGTGCGTCATTCTGGTTTTCCTGACCCCGATCTGATCGATCATTTGCCCATACAATTCAGGCCTTCCTCACATTCCCCGACGGACCGGCTTGGTGTGCTGCTGAATGCTCATGCAGGCACCGTTGCCGGATTCCGGTAATCCTCTTCCTTTGTCAGCATGGCCCAGATGCCACGCGCCATCTTGTTGGCCAGCGCGATGGCCACAAGCATGCGCGGCTTCTTCGCCATCATACGGGCGAGCCAGGAGCTCTCGGGCGCGCCCTTCCGGGATGCCCATCGGACCACAGCCATGGCGCCGATGATGAGCAGCCGTCGAATATCGCGTTGGCCCATCTTCGAGGTTTTTCCTAGTCGTTGCTTGCCGCCAGTCGACTTCTGCAACGGGACGAGCCCAAGCCAAGCGGCGAAGTCACGGCCGCATTTGAACGTCTCCATCGGCGGCGCGAAAGTTTCGATCGCCAGTGCGGCGATGGGGCCAACGCCGGGCATGGTTTGCAAGCGCCGAGATGCCTCAGCTTCCCTCGATAGGGCATCCATCTTCTTCTTCAGTGCGTCGATCCGGCCAGTCAGCTGATAGATCTGGTCCAGCAGATCGCGGCAGATCTCGCGGACCAGATCAGGCAAATTGGCGTTCTCGACCTCAACGAAACGTTCAAGTCGGCTCAGATAACGAATTCCCTGCGGCGCGATGTGGCCGAATTCATAGAGGTGCGCACGCAATGCGTTGACCAACTCAGTGCGGTGATTGACCAGCTGTTCTCGCGTGCGAAACATTATGGACCGAGACTGCTGCTCCTCGGTTTTCATTTCGACGAAGCGCATCGTTGGCCGTTGCGCTGCCTCGACGATCGCCTCCGCATCCGCTGCGTCGTTTTTCTGCCGCTTGATGAACGCCTTGACATACCGAGGTGCAATCAGCTTCGGCTGATGGCCAAGCTGGACCATTTCGCGAGCCCAATAATGGGAGCCGGCGCACGCCTCCATCGCCACGACACATGCCGGCTGACCCTCCATAAACCTGCAAAACTGCAGGCGCGACAGCTTCTTGCGAAATAGGACAGTTCCGTCAGCCGCCGCTCCATGCAGCTGAAAGACGTTCTTTGCTAGATCGATCCCAATGATGGTAACTTTTCCCACGGATGCCTCCTTCCATTTTGTGGCGTTAAGCACCACAAACTTGGCACATTGCGATGCCGTCGGAGAAGGCTGGCATCCACCCCATCTGGAAACCATCAGCCAAATGAGCGATGATCCGCTCATCAGCCTGCCAGCGGTGGCACGCTGATCATCCCGGCCCCCATGCCGGAGAGCGCGGCGACCAAGCCGTCAGCTACACCACTCCCTGGGACACGATCGCCTCGGTCGTTCGTTCGATCGAAAGTACTGTGGAGAAAGCTCTGCTTGATGCAGGCGAGAAGGTGCTGGCCTACTTCCTTGTCCGCTGCCGTGAGCCGATGATTTCAGACGAAGAAAGTTATCCAGGTAGGCGTGCCGAATGTCGCTGTCCAAAGTGGAGGCGTTTGGAGTTTGCGCTGGAGCGAGCAGTTTCGTGCACCGGCACGGGTAACGGCGTGGCGCTTCGCGCGTATGCAGCCGAGAAGGGCGTCGATACTCTTTTCGGTTCTGGAATAGCCGACCCTGGCAACGATCCACTCCCCGGCTTCAGATCGAGTGCCCACTCCGGTGCGGGAAAATCCGAACTTTCTTGATCCATTCTTGCCAAGGACTCACCGGCAAAACTCTCCCTACTGCGGCAACCAGCAATAGAGCCCCCGCGGCGCCCATCAACGCCCAGGTCAAGGACTAGTTCTGGGCGACAGCACCCCAGATCCAGCTGCCGGCGGAATGTAGTGCAGTCGCTCGCTGGCGTGGATGGTCAAATAGTCAACGCCTTGTTCGGCCTACTCGATCACGCTTAACAGTTATGGCTATAGGGCGACGTCAACGAATAGCGGTCACAAGTGACGCCATCGGACATTCTGTCAGCTTTGTCGCGCCTGCGATACAGGGTTATCTGGCCGATTTCTCATTTTGCCTCAGCCCAAATAGCGGGAAACACTCGCCAAAACTTGTTTTCTTCGCCTCGTTCGGCCAATTGGCACGAGTTTTGATGCCCTGGTTTTCGAGACGGCAGCAGGTGCCGACCGACGGCGCGGATGACCATCTGCCGTAGACGGAGATACTGTCATGAACACCCACGATCAGGAAACGGCATTGGAGCAAGCCGCACGCAAGCGCATCAAGGATTCCCACACCCTCGACGGCGACCCTGGTCGCTTGGTCCACTTCTATCGTGGATGGGCTACTTCGTACGATGGGGATGTCGGCCGCGAAGGATACTACGGGCCGATGGTCGTGGCAGAACTGGCGGCAGCCATGCAGACTGCCTATTTGGCCGGGGAGCGGGCAGCCATCGCAATCCTGGACGCTGGCTGCGGAACAGGCCTCGTCGGGATGGAAATGGAAAGCCTCGGGTTCCGGTTGATCGACGGGTTCGATCTCTCTGAGGAGATGGCCGAAAAGGCTCGACAAACCCGCGTCTACCGCCATGTCCGAGCTGATGTCGACCTAAACGGGCTGCCCTCCGAATACGTCAGTGCAAGCTATGATATCACGGTCTGCTGCGGTGTCTTCGCGCCCGGTCATGTCGGACCAGATGGGCTGCGCGAGCTGGCTCGCGTCACGCGCCCGAACGGATTCGTCATCGCAAGTACGCGCAAGAGCTATGCGGAGGCCACATGCTTTGAAGAAGAGGTGCGGCGTCTGCAGGATGAGCGCATCCTTGTGCTGGCACAGTGTCTAAACGAAGGCAGATATACCGCGGATGAGGACGCGCACTATTGGGTCTTCCAGGTGCCCGAGAAGGTCAGTGCAGCAGAGGAACAGAGGTTGTCATTAGGCTGTCGGCTCTCGGTGGCGAAACGGGCAACCAACGAAACGCGATGCGAAGACCCGAACACCTCCGGATGACCTACGACGAGCATCGGTTCTAGCACTGCATCGCGACCCATCGAGATTTCCCGACGTTCTTCGCGTTGCGATGGTCAAACAACCAACTCGGCCGAAGCGATGCGTCGACCCCCTTGTCAAACAAAGGTGTACCTATGTCCAAAGATTTCGTAGCCATCCTAGACGACAAGCTGCACGCAAAACGTGAAAGCTTTGACAAGCTACCCTTGGTTGATATAGCGCCGCTCCTCGATGGTACGAACAAACAGAGGGTAGCCAAAGAGATACGCTGGGCGCTGTCCAACGCTGGTTTCATGTATGTGAAAAACCACGGTATTCCGCTGGATTATGTGGACTCGGTATTCGAGGTAAGCCGCCGGTTTTTTGATCTGCCAAGGTCGCAGAAGATGTCGTTGCATATTAGCAAATCCGATGTGGCCTTGCGCGGATACATCGAGCCTTTCGGGGAGAACACAGATCCGGGTAAGACAAAAGACCTGAAGGAGTGCTTCGACTTCGGACCTGAACGTTCGACATTGGAGGGTCCGTTTTTTGGCCCAAACCAGTGGCCCTCAAGCCTGCCCGAGTTTCGGAAACTCACTTATGGTTACCATCAAAAGATGGAGGGCCTCGCCGCAAAACTCTTGAAGGGCATCGCGCTCAGTCTGGACCTGCCGGAAAAATATTTCGAGAGCCTCATGCGGGATCCAATCAGTATTCAGCGCCTAATTCATTACCCGCCGCAGAGTGGCTATGTCACCGAAGATGTTATCGGTATCGGCGCCCACACGGATTACGGCAATCTGACAATCCTCGCGCAGGACGACGTGGGTGGTCTTCAAGTGATGAACCGAGATGGCGATTGGGTAGAGGGCATTCCGATCCACGGCACATTCGTAATCAACATTGGTGACCTAATTCAGCGGCTCACCAACGATGTCTACTTGGCGAACTTGCACCGCGTGGTGAACACCTCGGGGCGTGAGCGGTATTCAATCCCCTTTTTTATCGATGCTGATTTCAACACCATCATAGAGCCATTGAGCTCATGCATCACAAACAGCAACCCGCGTCGCTACAAGCCCGTGACGTGCGGCGAATATAAACTAGGGCGTTTCGCGACGAGTTACGTTCACTTGGCCAAAGCGTGATGAGAGCGGACAGGCACTTACGCGCAGCCCACCTGGTGGTCCGACATGTCCGGGCGCGAAGACACCGCAGCAGAGCGCGATATCATAGCCTGCACTGAAGTATTCGGAGGGTAGCCCGTCCGTTAAGGTCCACATCGCCTCGGACATGGCGGCAGACACAGCTTTGCCGAGCTTTTTCGTCCATCTCCACGATCCATCGACCCCCGATAAACCCGGAGGCTGAGGACTTAAAACTCGTGCCTATCGGCCGAACCAGGCGAAGAAGCGAAATGAGAAATAGCTAAACAAGGCTGTGTCGCAAATCGACAAGTTGATAGAATCTCGGATACCGTCCACTTTGGACAATTACACGTTAACGTCGCCCCACGCCACAACGGTAGGCGACCCCTTCTCCCGCATACGGCAGGGCAGTCCGAGGAAACTGGCTGGGGATGGAAATGCCGGGCGCATGGCCTTTACGGTGGCTCAGTTTTCAAGACTCAGAGGGGAGACGAGGCATGCGGTTCAGACTCAACGTTCTTGGGCAGCTAATCGAGCCGATCAATCGGCGCCACTTTCAGTCAATTTTGGACCGTGATGAAGGGAATGCCGACAAGCCGTTCAGGAGTAACGGCCACCGACGCAGGAGCGGGCGATATCAGCGCGGGCCTGAATTGCGCTTTTTTGAATTTGGCTTCAGCAATCCGACCACCGAGGGAACAATGACGCCCGAACACCGCTCGCACGCTACAGGCTATTGAGAGCGCTCTCTCCAGCGGCTTCGTCACCGCCGGAGTTAGACCACGCCGTGGTGCATGACCCCTGGTGCCGAGACGGACTGTCGGTTTTGTCGAGCCGGCGACACGGTGGTGTTCGGCTTTGCTGCTGATGCATTCTCATAAGCCTTTGAACAGCATTTAGAACATTTTTTCCGGCGCTCCTTATGCCAATTTGGCACGACTTTTGAGCCTTCTTTGTAGCGAGCCTTGTAACGAGCAAGCAGGAGTTCCCGGGGGCGTGTGGCAGAAAGCGCCCCGCGTATTTTCCAGCACTTGGCACAAGACGCCTAATGGACGAGAGGATGCCTTTGGTGGCAAATGGCGAAACTAAGGCGTGCGACGCGGAGCAGCGGGAGAGCGTTCAACCGGTTGGCCAGTCCGCCAAGGATCTTCTTGAACGAGATGGATTGTTGCGGCCGTGCGTGGCCGCCAAGCCTGGCCCCTTCTGGTGTCACGCCAGGTCTTGCGTTTCACAGACCAGCATCGTGCATCTGCCGGACCATCGCGAAATCGGGTCCCATCGTGTGTCTTGGGCGGAGGCTCGGCACCCAACAGAAAAAGAGGCTTCAGCGCAGATGCTCGCATTACGATTCAGATTGACACTTCGGACATCGAGTGGCGCAGCCCAGGCGGCCTCTTGCGATGTTGCGCATGGCCATCAGATCGGGCCCACCGAGCCGCCAGGTCTGATTGAGAAATTTGTCCTTCGTATCGCATACCGCACGCTACAGGCGGTCCGCTACAAGGTGCCAGAGCTTTCGCAGGCAGAAGTGCTATTATCCACTTGCGGTCGCTTATGGCGGCGGCGACTTCACCGCCCTAGGGAGCGCTCGGATCGCCGGTCCAGTGGATGGGCCGCGATCACCCGGGAGAAGGTGTCCGGGTCAACTCGGCCTGCCGCAACGAAAGTCGAGACGCCGATGCTGCAGATCGGCTTCGCAGTGTGCGGGCTGGAGTCGAATACCCCGATGGCCGACCTGAACCGCTCGGTGCCGCTTGGTCGCGCGGTGCGGCCGGAAGACATTGCTGATGGTGTCCTGCTATTGGCGTCCGAAGCCGCGCGTTACATGTGCGGCGCGCTTGTCGAGGTGAACGGCGGAAAGGCTGTCGAATGACCCGTTTTGCCGGGAAGGTCGCCCTGGTGACCGGGGCCAGCAGCGGCATTGGGGCGGCAATCGCTGACAGGCTTGCCGGCGAGGGAGCCAGGGTCTTCGCTGTTCAGCTTGAGGAGGCTGACCACATAGCATCGATAGTCGCGGACCTTTGCGACCCCGACATTCCGGCCATCATCATTGACGATGTCGTTCAACAGGCCGGCCGGCTCGATATCCTCGTCAACAACGCTGGGCGCATGGTTGAAGCCAAAGTAGATGAGACGGGGCTGGACGAGTGGCGACGCACAATGGCGCTCAACCTTGATGCTCCTTTCCTGCTGATCCGTCAGGCCATGCCTCATCTTCGCAGAAGCCGCGGCGCCATCGTCAATATCGGCTCGATAGAGGGATTGGCGTCCAACCCAGGGCACGCGGCCTACTGTGCCTCGAAGGCAGGGCTGCATGGCCTGACGCGTGCCGTGGCGGTCGACGGCGGGCAAGACGGGGTGCGTTGCAATGGCGTGGCTCCTGGGTGGATCGATACGGATCTCAACGTCAATTTCGTCGCCGCTTTGCCGGAGCAGGCGCGAGGGAGGCTGGGTAGCATTCATCCGTTGGGTCGAACCGGCCGTGTTGAGGAAGTCGCGGCTATGGTCGCATGGGTTGCTTCCGACGAGGCTGCATTCGTCACCGGCCAGATCTTTGTCGTGGACGGTGGCCGCACTGCCAAGCTAAGCCTTCCATGAAGGCAGGTCGGCTTCCGATTCTTGGACCGGCGGCGTGGAATGCGATTATCTCGCCGGATCAAGAGCCCCGGCTTACAGTCCGCGCTGCGATTGGCGGATCATCGGCAGTCCCTTTCGCGGGACTGGCGGCTGCTCGTTTGAGGTTCGCGGCGGGTTGATCTTGCCCTGGGCGCGCCGGTCGTAAAGCTGCTCTAGCTTTCGTGTCGAGACCGCGCCATAGGCGATCGAGCAACGCCGAGTGGCACAATTGCGGAACATGTCCTGAAGAGCAGACCGGAGACGTTTGAGGGAGGAGGTTCGCGCCGCTTTTCCGCAACCCCCGGCTCCATCCTTTTGTTTGAGCTTCCGACAATCTTGTCCAACTTCGGACAAAAGAGAGTCTGGGATTTCTCCCCGGCGACCCTCGTCGCTGGAAAAGCAATGTAATTGTTAGCCTTTCAGTCAAATGGCGCGGCGCTTGCTTCGGACTCTTTAGGCCCCACAGAAGGCACGTAGAAAATCAGGAACAAGGCCATTGCTGACACCACAAAGCTCCATACAAGCGCCTGAGAAGACCGTCCCTATTCCCGCAGAATATCGAGACATGGTCTACGGTCCTTGCTTGACAGCTGTATTGCGCAGATTGGTCTGAGGCCGAGGGCCCATGTCGACGCGCACACTTCCGACCACTACTACCTTGTTTGTCGAGCACGAGAAGCGGATCCTAGATGTCCTTTCAAGCGCCATCGACGTAGAGAGCCGTTCCCGAGCAGCCCGAAGGCGTCAAGCCTATTTCACAGCCAAGCGCGGGGCCGATAGTGTGTCGGCAAGCTCTTTGTTCCGGATTATGAGAGAGCCAGGAAGTGGATGAGTTATCCGCGACAAAGCAGGACCTGCGCTCTGCTAACCTAGGCAGCGTCTTTTACTTGGATTTTGGAGCAATGTTTTGATCATGCAGTTGGACGGTTATCAGAGACTAGAGGCTTATCGGCGGATGCTTCGCATCCGTCGATTCGAAGAAGAGGGTATGCGCCAGTTCAAAGACGACAAGATTCCTGGTTGGTTCCACACGGCCGTGGGTCAGGAAGCCGCTATCGTTGGAGCATGTCTCGCGCTTCGGGACGATGACGGCATAACCGGGACGCATCGTTCGCACGGCCATCCGATCGGGAAGGGTGCTCATCTCGACGCGCTCATGGCCGAGCTGATGGGAAAGGAGGGCGGCGTTTGCAAGGGGCGCGGCGGTTCGATGCACTTTGCAGACAATTCGGTCGGGATCATCAGCGAATCGGGTATCGTCGGAGGGGGCATTCCCCTTGCCACAGGGTGCGCGTTCAGCGCCAAGCTGCGGGGCGTCGATCAGGTTACTCTTTGCTTCTTCGGCGATGGGGCGGTGAACCAGGGCACCTTCCACGAGAGTCTCAACATGGCCTCGCTGTGGAAGCTTCCGGTCATCTATCTTTGCGAGAACAACGGCTATGCAATGACCACCTCGGTAGCGCAAAGCCACGGGCAGCCGGACATCGCGCTGCGGGCACCGGGCTACGGGATGCCAGGGGCAACAGTTGACGGGCAGAGTGTGGGCGCTGTTTATGAAGCTGCGGCAGCGGCCGTCACGCGAGCACGCGCAGGCGAGGGGCCTACTCTTATAGTGGCCAACACGTATCGGTTCGACGAGCACAATTTCGGATTGGTGATTCCGGGGGAGCCTTATCGATCGGTTGAAGAAGTCGAGGCTCACAAACGCGCCCGGGATCCGATCTTGCTTTATCGCACTGTGCTCCTCGAAGAAGGCATAAATGAAAAGAGTCTGATAGCAATCGAGGACGAAGTCACCAAAGCCGTCAAGCAGGCTGTGAAATTTGCTTTGGACAACCCCATGCCTCAGCCCGAAACCTTGTCCGATTACATGTTCAACTCGCCCCTACAGGTCATTACAACTTCGAGGCTGGGCTGGAGAGGAATCAATCGACATGGCACTGATGCCCAAAAACTTGCCGCGACGCCAACCCCACATATTCAGATGACCTATCTTGAAGCGCTCGTGCAGGCTCAGATGGAGGAAATGGATCGTGATGAGCGCGTCGTCCTGATGGGAGAGGACATCTCGGTCCATGGCGGCGCCAAACTCATAGAGCGGTTCGGCAAGAAACGGATTTGGAATATGCCGATTTCAGAAGGCAGTTTTACCGGCCTCGGAATCGGGGCTGCCATCAACGGATTGCGACCGATCGTAGACCTCTCAGGTGCCAGCTTCGTATATCTGGCCTCGGACCAGATCATCAACCAAGCCTCGAAATTGCGGTATATGACTGGAGGCCAGATCCACATTCCGATCGTGTTTCGTTGCTGTATGTTCTCGGTGGGGTCCGAGGCGGCGCAGCATGCCGACCGGCCTTATCCGTTTTTTATGAATGTGCCGGGCCTTAAGATAATCAGCCCGACCAGCGCCGCCGATATCAAGGGGCTGATGAAATCGGCCATTCGCGATGGCGATCCTGTACTCGTCTTCGAAGACGCCCGCCTGTGGGCGCTCAAGGGCGATGTGCCCACAGATCCGGACCATGTAATCCCGATTGGCAAAGCGGATGTGAAGCGTGAGGGAAGAGACGTTACCCTTCTCGCCATTGCAGGCGCCATTCGGCCGACGATGGAAGCTGTCGACGCGCTCACCGAGGAAAACATTTCGGTCGAAGTGATCGATCCACGTACGCTGAAGCCGCTCGATCATGCGGCTATCAAGATGTCAATCGCGAAGACTGGACGGCTTGTGATAGTCGAGAACGGGCACCGTGTCTGCAACGTCGGAAGTGAAATCGCCGCGGTGATGGCTGAAGAGGCGTTCGATCTATTGAAGCGACCGATCCTGCGCTTGAGCGCTCCGGACATTCACGTCCCATTTAGTCCGAGCCTCGAGAATGATTTCTTCCCGACTAAGGATCACATCATCGCCGCCGTACGGCGGCTGCTCTGATATCATCGAAGACTGTGAATAGAATAGAAGCAAAGATGCCAACTGGCATCGTTCAGCCACTCAAGTGGAATGGTACTGGAAGCGCGGAGGCGGTGCGCCTATCGGATGATCCGCTTGTGGCAAATATCAGGTCCAATATCATTCCTATCTCGACCGGATCAAGGTTCATGCCGCCTGCCCCGCGGCCGGGATGACAATGGTCGATTCCCCGCTCGGCCGCGTAGCGTTGTTCGAAAAGGCGGCGATCGGGGATGCCGCCAAGCTACACGGCAAAAACCACCCCAGCGCAGCTTCGGACCCTGCAAGTGCTGAAGCCTGGGAATACCAACGGTCTTGGGCGCTGACTCTTTTCTGATTTTGGCCGATTTGCGCGCCGTGATTCCAAGATTCGGCGATGGATCAGCGGAGAAGTTGCGGACGGACTTTTCGGCGGGGGAGCTTCGCCGTCTTGCCCGGAACTCAAAGGATGTGCGCCAGAGCAGCCGGCTGTTGTCGATCACGGCGGTTCTGGACCGCATGAGCCGGGCCGATGCGGCCCGGATCGGCGGGATGGATCGCCAGACGCTACGCGACTGGTGTCCATCGGTTCAACACGGCCGGCCCCGATGGTCTTGCAGACCAATGGGCGCCGGGACCAGCGTTCCGGCTGTCTCATGAGAGCTGCAGGCCGAACTGGCGTAGTTACTCACGCCCTTGTCAGGGGCAAGAATCCCTGAATCCATGCGGTTATGGACGCACTGATTTGCAGCGTCTGACGAAGGAAAGAGTTGATCGATCTGGTGCTGCGGATGCAGCGGCCAGAGAAGACATCGCGCACGTCGTCCAAGCCACCTTCGAGCGATCGCAAGGCGCGTCGGGACAGGGCAAAGCCCGGCGGCGCCAAGGCGGGTCATGAAGGTCACAGCCGCCATGCGTGAGGATGCCGATCGCATCATCGATCATCATCCCGATGCCTTTGCTGCCGCGCCAGCCTGTCGAGCGATCTTGCTGCCGAAACCGTCAGCGAGCACGACAAGATTGAGCTTCCCGCGATCAGGCCTGTAATTGAGCGCCATCCGCGTCTGGCAGTCCGTTGCCCGTCCAGCGGCACGCTGGTCGTCGCGGCTGTGCCAGATACGGCGAAGGGGACGCCGTTCGGGCCACGCGTGCACGCCGTAGCGACCTATCTCAAAGACTTTCCAGTCCCTGTCCTACGAGCGGCTGCAGAGCCCGTTCGCGAACCTTTTCGGTCTCAGCCAGGGCGGACTGATGAACATGTTGCGCCGTGCGCAGCGCGCGTTCGCGGCCGGGTGCGACAAGGCCGTCGCGGCGTTGCGCCGGGCCAAGGTCATCGCCTCCGATGAGACCGGCGTGCGGATCGAAGGGAACAACGCCTACCACTGGGTGTTTCGCTGCGCCGAAGCGGTTGTTCATCAAGCAGCGCCAACGCGCGGCGTCGTCGTGGTCCGGACCTTGATGGACGGCCATCGGCCCGACGTCTGGTGTTCCGATCGCTATGCCGCACAAAAAGGGCACGCAAATGCGCATCAGACCTGCCTGGCGCATCTCGCCCGCGACGTCGCCTATGCGGACGAGGCAAGTGAGGACATGCTGCCCTCACGGCTCAAGCGTTGGCTGCAAAGGGCCTTCGCCCTAGACCTTCGCCGCCTCGATTATCGCTGGCAAGCTTCGCGCCCTAGAGCGAAGTTTGGACTATATTTTCGCCAGCACAACGTCGTGCGATCTGGCCCGCGACATCCAAACAAGTTCAGGCGAGCTCGCGATCAACTTTTGACCTTTGCCCATGGCCAGGAATGGTCGACGCGACGAACAACGATGCGAACGAGCGCTGAGACCCGCCGTCGTTCAACGGAAGATCACGAACGGCTATCGCGCCATGTGGGCCGCAAAGGGCGAAGCCGACATTCGAACCGTCGTCGACACGGCTCGTCTCGCGCCGGGCACGAACCCCTTCAAAATCATCCTTCAAACTGTCAGCGCCTGAAATCCGCCATGACGGAGCCCGCGACCTTGATCTTCCGAGCCTCTTCGGGCACGGCTTTGTCGGGACATCGAGGTGTCGAGTTCGAGCACGCTAGCGGATCTGGCCGAAGCCATCGTAGCGGCTTTGGCTTCGACATGGACCACGCCTACGGCTGATATTCAAAACTGACGGAAAAGCTGTTCGACTCGCCCCAGCGGTTCGAACTCTTCGCCGATATAGAGGGGAGCGGCTCTCGCAGTGTGCAGGGCACGCGCGTCACCACAGCCTACTACGCGCTTCCGCGTTGAAGTTATTGGAACAGGGCAGGCGCAGCCAGATGCCAATTGCCCGAGGATCGTCAGCAAGATCGGCCAGGCTCCCTCGCAGTACCCTGACATCGACGACGCACCGTGCCGCATCGAGGGGGCAAGGGGGTGGGTAATTGCGAACGGGCCGCGCTTGTGGAGAAGGGCCTGGATCGTAGGATCGTACTGTCGATGGCGTCGTTCGCTGGCGGCGGATCGACCTGAAGAAAGCCATCAAGGACCGCTTCGGCATTGATTATGACGCGCGCTATGTCTGGGAGCTGCTGCACAAGCTCGGCTTCTCATCCGGCGCAAGATGCCCATATCATCGAGGAATTCAAAAAACTGGCCTCGCACGCTGAAGGCGCATCGTTGCGACTTGCCGCCGCGCACGAAGGTGGAGATCTGGTTCCAGGACGAAGCAAGGATCGGCCAGAAGAACGGTATTGTACGGCAGTGGGCCAGACGCGGCACGCGGCCGCGACAGCCGGCCGACCAGCGCAACAAGAGCGCCTAACTGTTCGGCGCCATCTGCCCCACGTGGTACCGGGGCGGCTCTCGCACTGCCGTTTGCCGATACCGAGGCCATGCAACTCCAGATCAACGAGATCAGCCGCCATGACGAAAGGCGCCCATGCCGTACTCGTCATGGATCGCGCTGGATGGCATCGCAAACCTCAGCATACCGGACAACATCACCCCGATCTTTCTGCCGTCGCGCGCGCCGGAACTGAATCCGGTCGAGAACAACTTAAACGGTTGGCCTCGAGAGGATCTCGACGCCAGCCAGAGGGATGTTACCAGCAGGTATAACCTCCATCCACCACCAGTACCGTTCCCGTAATATAGCTTGACGCATCGCTCGCCAGAAAATGGACTGCAGATGCCACCTCATGGGGCTGGCCGAAGCGGCGCAGCGGTGTTAGTTCACACCATGCGTTGATCACTTCTTCAGGATACTTGCCGGTCATATCAGAGTGGATGAACCCAGGAGCAACTGCGTTCACACGGACACCAGATCTTGCCCACTCGCACGCAAGTGTCTTGGTCACCATGTTCACTCCGGCCTTGCTTGCATTGTAGGCCGTGACAACGGATTGTTGTCGGGTAACGATCTCCCCGCACATTGAACTGATATTTATTATCGCCCCGGAACCGCGCTCCGCCATTAGTGAGCCGAACGTGCGGCTGCAGTAGAAGACACCGTCCAAATTGACGGAGAGGACCGCCCGCCAATCCTCATCGGTGGTATGATTGGTCGGCGCGGCACGAGATACGCCAGCGTTGTTGACAAGGATGTCGGGGCAAAGGTCGATTCTACCGGCGACTTCGCGCACAGCCTTTGAATCCGTCACATCGAGTTGATAGACCTGCGGTTTGATCGGGAACTGATCTGCAGCCTCCGCCACTCGGATATCGTCAGTGCCAGTAAGGATTATACCGGCACCGGCTTGTTGCAAGGTAAGGGCGATCTGCAAACCGATGCCGCGCCCTCCTCCGGTTATCAAAGCAGTTTTCCCGGTCAAGTCGAACCTGCTATTAGCTGGCCGTTCCATAAGGGGCATTGCTGGTCTCCTGCGCTGTTGCTAACGAACCAATGACGCGTCGATCAAAGAAGGGCTGTTTGCGCTTCACAGCCGAAATAACTGCAGGATACTTTTTCGCCGTCGCAAATGGAGGTAGAAAGCATGCTACAGTCTTCAGCCGTTCACCTCAGGAACCACAACGCGGTATTGGACGCCAACACAGCAAGACATCGGCGATGTCTTCCTGCCCCGCGACGCAACCAAGCGGCACCGAGTCGTCAACGTCGGCCATCGCCGTATTCGGGTCCAGTTCGCATACGGCGAAGCCGGTGCACCGTATCGCTTCGTTGCGGCAAACCGTGTTGACCCGCATCTTCTCCCACGTGGCCGCGGCCCATCCACTGCGTCAGCGAAGCGAGCGCTGTCTTGGGACGGGACCAGGCTTGGTGGCCATCACCCGCCCACAATAATTGATCTCGCTCTCTAGAAGCCCCTCGGCGAACAGGCGGTGTGCCAACCGCGAGCGCATTGCGCCGTGAATTCTCCCAAAGCGGGGTTTCGCCATCTTCTCTTCCATCAGGCTTCCTCTGGCCAAGTTCTTGCCAAATCCGCGGGGGCGTTTTCTGCCATCTTGTCGGCGGCGGTTCCTCCTGCCTAGCTCCAAGGAAAGCAAAATTTGTGCCAACTGAGAAGGATAGCGGCAGAAAAGACGTTGTGCAAATATTCAAAGCCTGAAATGAGAATGCCCAGCAACGAAGCCGACCGCAACCCGTGTCACGGACTCGACAAAACCGACAGCTGGTGTCAACACCCTGCGTTCCCCAGAAAGTGGGCGGGATTGCTCGAAATCCCTCAGTCTTAGCAACATCAAAATGAAAACGAGCAGGGCCACCGGTGCATCGCGCCGCGTGCGGCAGAGCTCGACTTCGATTCGCTTGCCAGCGCTCACGGTGTCGATCTCGTGACCGAGCACAATCGATGTGACGCGCGACGAGGCGCGGTCGGCGATTGCTGCGGCAGGCACGTCCGGATTTCTCGAGCTTCTGGCCGAGGAAGACCTCGCGCCGATGCTGAGCTTGACGTGCCTGGACGCCTGCTCGCGGCCGCTTGGCTTGGTGAGACGCAGGAGGCCATCGCCGCCCGAGCAAAGCGGCTGGAGGAGGTGGCGCCAAGACTTCGAAGGAAGCTGCGGACGTCATCGTCTGGGTGCTCATGCCCGGCTGATTGGCGCCCACAACCTGTCCCCCTCCGGAGCGCGGCGCCTGTTCGATCGGCTCCTGCGGCCACACCAGGGAAATGGACAGATTGGCCAGTCAACATTCCGACCATCATCCCCCATTTTTATGTTTTCTCCCCGACCGAGCGCGCTTTGGCACCGCCGGGAAATTGCTTTGCGGAGCCGCGCGGAGCGTGCCGTAACAAACCTTCTCACCCTTGTAGTTGGCCAGGGCCTGCAGCAGAAAATCTGATCAAGGTGCATCGGATGACCGATAAAGACGATGTGGCCGTCTCGGTCGACCACGAACGATCTCGGAATCCCAAGAGAAAAGCTGGGTTCCATCCAAAGCTTCTTCATTTCGCCTGTGGAGTCGAAGGCGATCCGAAAGTTCAGATTCAGGCACTTTTCGGTCAACCACGCGTCCAATCTGGTTTGGGCCTCGACGGCCCTTGGAGCATCTTCACTGGCCGCGACTCCGACGACCTCAAGTCCGCTGTCCTTGTATTTCTCCTGGAGCTGCACCAGATGGGGCATCGCCGCCACACATGGTCCGCACCAAGTTGCCCAAAATTCGACGACATACACTTTGCCGGGCTGGAAGTTCGTGAGGGGCTCGCCACGCAGCCAGCTCTCCACTTTGATCGAAGGAGCCGGTGACTCCATCTGCAATGTCATGTTATTCTCTAAAGCTATTGCCAAAGGCTGCGCATGCGCGAGCTTGTTTCCCCCTTTAGGGAGGGGCACACGGGTTCAAGCAAACCAGAGCATCGCTCGTCACGTGCGTCTGCGTGCAGCCAGCCTTCACTCAGTGTTGCCGCATCACACTTCGCAAAGGCCGTGCCAGCACGCTCAGCGGGCAGTAAGCGCATTAATGGCTTAGAAAAGCTCCAAGCCAAGATGGCCGTTTGTATCGAAGTCGACATGTTTTCCTGCCGCTGTCCGGTTTTGGACACGCCTCTGGCCGCTTCGGGCCGGCACGAAAGCCTGGCCACGGACGACTCCACATGTACTCGGGCCAAGGGACCGAGCAGATGGACATCATGACTGCGTTGGCTGCCGCCAGGCCCCTCATCATCGTCCGCTTCACGCCACTGGCTTGAGTGTCTTGCCGTTCCGGCTCTCAGTCGGCAGCGGATCTCGCCATTTGCGATTGCAAAGGGCCGCTCCATCAGAGCGGCCTGTGCCCCCTCGCCCGCCTTGCGATTGAACTGGCTGGCGACATGGGAATTTTTCACGACGAAGGCGGTCCAGCTTCGGCTCGCCAATACCGCTATCGTCAGCTCGACGATTATGATCGTCGCGAAAAAAGGCCAGGATGAGTGCCGGCATGTGCGGCTGGTGGGCTCTCCGGGGTTCCTGCTTTGCGTTTATTCTCTGTCCCCTGTGCTCAGCCGTGGTTGATCCGCTCCGCTTGCGATGTTCGCCCATCCTGGCCGGCGCAACCAAACTCGTCGAATGGCGTTCGCCCGCGCACACTTGGCGGCAGTCGGCAGAGTTTAGCTAATCGCGGACATGACGCGGCGCTCGAGGCGGCCAAGATGGCCATCATGGGCAGCACGAGGGGCATGATCATGGCGACGGAAGATATCGGCCACCTCCAGCACGGAGCGCATCGCTGGGCTCAGGCGGTTGGCACCGCCTCCGCGTCAGGCGGTCCAGCGGGCTCTGCGGCCTGGCGATCCTGGTTGTTGCAAGATTGTGTAGCGCGCCGTCGTCGAGAGGTTGTTGTGTCCCGGCAGCACCCTCGATAATTCGGATAGCCGTACCTCACTCAAGCATGTGAGGTCGGAAACTGTGGCGCAGCGTATGGACGCTCGTCCGCTTGACGGCCTTGGACGCGGAGCGGCAGAGATTCACGAAACTGTCTGCATCCTTTGAGTCGACAATATCATGCAAGGCGGTGACATTGCTAGCCCGCCCTTATGGTCCTTCGGTATGGATGGGGCGATTCTAAGTGCTATGAACCGACAAACTTTGAAAGTACCTCTACCTTTCTTGGAACCTGCCCAGGGTTTTCTTCAGGTATGGTGCGTAGAATCCCGACACGAGCATCGGATGATCGCGAGGCAATTTGGAGAAGCCTCCGGCCGAACCCCGGCAATTTTCCGATGAACAAAGACATACCGATACCCCAATGCACTCGAACTCCGAGGTAGAGTAGTTCCAGGTTACTTCGACACCAGAAGATATCTGCTCAATACAAACAAAGTCGTAGGCTCCGAAGCGATTGGGCACAATCGCTAAATTTGGATCACAAGAATGATTCACAATGACAGCCGGCTCCTGAAAGAGAGCATGGACATTCCAGTCCAATTGAAACGAGTTCGTCGTTCGACCCTTTTCCATGCGGTCAATCAGCCCAATGACAACAATCTCCCCCGGGAGGAAATCGCGAGCAGCGAAAACGCCACGCCCCCTATCGCCACCCGTGTTGAGCACTCTTACGTTGCGGGCATTGAGTTGCCTTGCGCAGGCGACATCGTCTGTCAGAATAGATAGACTCTTGTTTATGTGTGGAGTCGACATGGCCGGTTTCTTCCTTGAAGGCTGAGTACTGCAGAGCGATGCTTTTCATTGGGGAGTGTGTATTTGCCGATGCCCTCCTGCTGCAAAAGCGAGCTGCACAGACATGACATGTAGATTTCCTTCCTTCCTTCGTTCCATCCCTCGCCGCTGCCGGTCGGCAGTTCTCACCCCCCTCACGCCGAAGGGTTTCAAAAATCGTGCCATTTCACTGATCGAGCCGAGGAAGAAATCTTGTGATTGCTTTTCAGCTATTTGTCTGAGGCCAAACAGGAGATTGGATAAACAAAGCGTATGTAGCGGACCCGACAAACCTACACGGGATGTCGAATGGCGCTGCTCGAGACGGTGCGCCATTCGGAGGCTGGAAGATGTGGGGGCAGGGGGTCTGAGGCGAGTTAATCGGGAGACCGCTGCAGGGACGTGGGTCTACGCTCGTTCAGCCTTCCATTGATCTGGCGGTTCGCTGTTGGAGGTGGCCGTTGACAATCCTGGTGAGCCGTCGGCGAGATAGCCGAGCGGTTCGACACCGCTGAGTTTGATGAGGACTCCCGCTTCCGGCACCATAGTGCAGAAGCGATCTTTGGAAGATGTCATCCGTGGACAAACTCACGACAGTCTAGCCTGATTTAGCGAAATGGATCTTTTAGGTCTACGGGGCAGATGCAGAGGGCCGCATGGTTCACAAGAAGAAGTTTCAGCGTGAGGAGATGCTGAGCCTTGCGCTAAGTTGCCCATTCGAGGGATCCGATCTGAAGGGTAGCGAGGCTTCAGGGGCTCATGTTTTCGAAGAAGCGGCGCAGTTCGGCATTTGCTTCGGCGTGACGATCCCGGGTGAAGGTCCCAGATCGCGCAATCATTGATGTGCTCAGGTCTGGGCATGCGCCCATCCGCCAACCATCTCATCAAGAGCATCGATCCGACACCAACATAGAGAATTGCTTCCCAATGAGAGAGGCCTCGCGGCGACATGAGAGTGCGCCAATCTTCATGATCGCGGCATCCGAGGATGTCGGGATCGAGCCAGTGCAACGGCACGATAGGGCGAAGGATCTGGCAGCTCTTGCAACTGCCGACCTCGATGGGAGAAGGAAATCGCGATCTGTCCGGCAGAGACACAAGGTTCTGCACTGTCCGTTCATGAAGACTTCCTGCTGGTCTCCATAAGAGAAGTATTCTGGTGCAGAAGGTGCCCCGATTAGCTATTCGGAAAAAGGCGACATCGACGTGCAAATCGGGCGCCGCCGTGAGGCGTCCCCCTCAATGTCGGATTTCCGACAGGATCGCAATTCCGCCAAGCGATTGTTTAATAAAATGTTCCGTCTCTGGCACGGCCCATGCATGGGACTCTGCGAACGCATCAGCGAGACATCGTCCATGATCATGCGCACCGAAAATGCCGTCGCGGCAGTGAAAACCGCGCTCTCGCCTGCCATCAAGCCGCCGAAAGGCCGGCGCGTCATGGTTGAGGCGGGCGATTGCGCCGGCTTCAACACCTCAACGGGCTTGGAAAGCGTCTCGCGTGACGGCGACGCGGGCACCAGACGGGCGGATAGGACAACGTCGTTGCCCCACGTCGCCGGCATGACCCCTCGATTGTCACCGCGCTGGAATGCTCGGGTCTACATTCGACGACCCGAACGCGCTGGACAAATTCTCGCAAACCGGTCGGGACCAAGGCTCGAAAACCTCCGCGAGGGGCCTAATGGCTATGGCCGATATTCGCCGAGAACAAGCCGGCTAGTGCGAAGACTCTATAGGAGGAAAGCAGTGGAGTTATCTTGCGTTGGGGTCGGTGCTGGGCCGTCGAATTTAAGCCTTGCGTGTCAGATACACGAGCAAGTTGGGCAAGGAGCACTGTTCCTGGATCGGCAGGTCGACTTCCGCTGGCATCCAGGCATCGCATTCGAGTCCTCGGAGCTCCAGGTCAGCCACTTCAAGGATCTGGTCACGCTGGTGAATCCGCGATCAGCCTACACTTTCGTAAACTTCCTGCGCGAGAACGGGCGTCTGTATCAATTCCTGAACGCACAGTTCGAAGCCGTGCTGAGAGTTGAGTTCGAGCAATACCTGAACTGGGCCTTCCACAGGAATCCACTTGTGCGTGGCGGCGAGACGGTACGCGAAATCCGCTTTGACGGCGAGTTTCGGGTGCGGACGGATAAGGCGGTTCTCGGCGCCAGAAACGTCGTGGTCGGCATTGGCAAGCAGGCGCGAATCCCGCCTCAGTTTCAGGGCTGGACTGGACGCAACCTTTTCCACTCATCTGTTTTACTGCACATCCATCCTGAGGTGCGGAGAAAGCATGTCTGCGTGGTTGGCGGAGGCCAGTCGGGAGCCGAGGTGATGTTGCACCTTGTCAGCCTGCCGAAAGAACGGCGGCCTGCCTCGATCACTTGGGTCTCGCAGCGCGAAAACTATCTGCCTCTGGACAACAGCCCGTTCACAAACGAGTTGTTCATGCCCTGCTTTTCGGATCGTTTCGCGGCGATGAGCGAGTCGCAGCGTAAGCTGCTCCTGCGGCGTTTCGTGCTTGCCTCGGACGGCATTTCGGAAAGCACGTTGCGCGCGATCTATCAGGCGCTGTACCGCCACGCATTTTTCGAGCCAAACCGATCCGACATCATACTGCGGCCGGGCTGCACCGTCTCGCACTGCATCAACGCCGGCGCGGGTCACAGGCTGACCCTGCAGCACGGCATGGTCGAGGTCGAAGAAGTCACGGCTGACATCGTCATCCTGGCCACCGGTTACGAGAACGCGGTGCCAGACTTCTTGGAACCCATCGCGCACCGGCTGGAGCAGATCGACAATGAATTAGCTATTCGCGAGGATTTTTCGGTGAGCTGGGACGGACCGCGTGACAGACGCATCTTCGTACAAAACGCGAGCCTCGGGCAGCGCGGCCTGGCCGATCCGAACCTAAGCCTGCTGGCCTGGCGCGCGCGCCGCATCCTCGATAGCCTTCTTGGGCGCGCGCCATGCGCGAACCCCGAGCATCCTGGCTTCATCAGCCATACCTCGATCGAGAGCTGGCCCGCCCCCGCAGCCGAAGAAATGGGCAGCGGGATATGACTCGTAGACTTTTGATCATCGGCGGTGGCATCCTGGGAATGACGTCCGCCTCCGCTGCGGCGAAGGCCGGAGGCTTCTCCGAAATCATCGTGACCGAACAAGCCCTTGGACCAAGCGGCGCATCGCATTATTCTGGGGGCGTGCATTTCCCCTACGGTTGTCAAGACCGTACCACGTCGCTCACTCGAAAGAGCGCCGTGGTCTTGGCGGCCATGGCTGGGTCGGACGTCAACGGGTGGTATCGGCCTTTAGCGATGCGTGTCGTGGCTGGACCGGGTGAAGCGATTGATCCGGCCCAGTTTACGGAACCCCTGGACCCGGCTGAGCCTGACATAGGCAGTCTCGCGCCGAGCTTCTGCGGACAATATCTGCCGGAGCGGAATGCACTTAGCATCGCCGTCCCACATGACGTGAGTCCGTCTCCGTGGACCCGCAACTTGACCAGCGCCCGACTGCCCTAATTGGGATGTCCGACCAACCAGTCTTTCCAACAGGAGGCTTTTCGCATGTTGACTGATGCACAAAGAGAAAAGTGGCAGAAAGACGGATACGTCAGGCTCGAAAGGTTCTTCGCTCCAGCGGCTCAGGAAGATATCTCTATTTTTGTCGAAGATATGTCACGCTGGGATGTCAGCGATGATAAATGGCTCATGTGGTTCGAGAAGACTACGGACAATCGAAAGATCATCTCCAAGATCGAGAATTTTCTCGACTTCCATGATCCATTGCGTCGTTTGCTCTTAGAAGATCAGCGCATAAAGTCAGCGGTCGAGGATTTGCTTGGCGAAGATTCGCGCAGGCTCAAGGAGTTGCTGATTTTCCACTACCCCGACAGCGGCGGCTATCTCCCGCATCAGGACATTTATCACATTCCACACAAACTCCCCGACCGGATGGTCCATGCGGTGGTGGCCATAAGCATCGACGACTCCGACCCGGAAAACGGCGGGCTTTTCTTCAGCCCCGGCAACCACAAGAAGGGGGTGTTTCCCATGGATGCCGGTGGGGTGATCGATCCTCAAGTCGCCGAAATGTTCTCCTGGGAACCCGTAGTATGGAAGGCTGGCGACATCTTCATCTTCGACGATTACGCACCGCACTACTCACGACCGAACAAAAGCAATCGTTCGCGGCGGACACTCTACTTGGTGTTCCAGCGTGCTTCAACCGGTGGACCGACCCGCGCTGAATATAACGTGCTTAAGCGCGCCCTTAACCCGCCCGAGGGCAAAGTGGCCGATCTCGACAAACTCAAGCCCCCAAATGGCATTTTCTATCGCGATTGAGCTCACGCAGCCAGGCGGAGGCATGCACACGAAACTGATCGACCGCTCCAAAAATGCGGGAGAGTATGGCGTCTGATTTGCGGGCTCTCGGAGCATCGACCGCAGCCCGTTAAGACGCTTCGGCACGTGGATTGTGGAGGGGGTCGCCGGGGGGCTTCTGTGGCGCCTACGACTGCCGCCCCCTGGTCGCCCGCCTGGCGGCCCAGAGCTGCACTATCCTAGGCCGGGGCCGCCAACGGGTCGGGCTACCCTCCACGAATTGCACGGGAGGCTGTTGCGTTGGCTGCCGAAGGTCCCACTGCTTCAACCAGCTTAGGTTCGTCATGCGCAAATACACGTTTTCTCGAACGGAGCTGTCGCGGGCGTTCGGTATCGACATGGCCACGCTTGGAACGGGAAGCGCTCGCAGGGGGTTTTCATTCGGAAAGGTTGGACCGGGCGTCACATCCGAGCCCCATCGGCACGACGAAATCGAGGCCTTCGTGGTCCTGTCTGGCGCGGGCAAGGTCACGACCGACCGTGGGGAAATCTCGGTCGAGGCGGGCGATGTCGTTCTGTTCCACCCTTTTGAAGCGCATGTGCTGCGCAACGACGGAAACGAAGACCTAGATTTCGTCGATGTCTACTGGCGAGACGACGAGGCCGCCCTTGATGCCGCTGCAAAGACCACGGCTCCACGCGGGCCGATCTTCGTCTTCTCCACGCCGCCAAGGCCAAATGGCGATCTGCATCTGGGGCATCTTTCTGGCCCCTATTTCGGCGCCGACGTCTATACTCGTTTCCTGCGCATGAAAGGAGTCGAAGCATATCACCTCACTGGAAGCGATGACAACCAGAGCTACGTCACTTCACGCGCCGATGCCGATCAATCGACCCCTGCAAACGTGGCGCGCTACTACGCCGACGAGATTCGCGCCACGCTTGCACTTCTCGATTGTGACGTCCACAGCTTCCAACCCACAATGGACGATGACGGTTACGGCGAGTTTCAAGCCGCGTGTTTCCGCAGTCTTCTGAGCAGCACGGCGGTAGATCTGCGCCAGAGCCCTGCGCTTTTCGATGCTGTGACAGGCCACTATCTTTACGAACCGGATGTTAGCGGCCTCTGCCCCGATTGCGGCGGCTCCGCCAGTGGCAATATCTGCGAGGAATGCGGCGCCCCAAACCTTTGCCACGACTTGGGTGCAGCCCGGTCACGGCAGTCTGCCGAGGCGCCGCTGGTCGGCTCCGTCCGCCGCCCGGAACTTGCCTTGGACCGATGCTACGACAATATCGACCGGCATCTAAGGGCGTCGGGCGTCCCGCTACGGATCTTGGATCTCTTCGCGCGCCTACGCCGACGCGGCAACTTTTCAGTGCCCATTACCCACCCCTCGGACTGGGGCCTGCCGGCCGAAGGGTTCCCGGGGCAAGTGATCTGGGTCTGGCCGGAAATGGCCTTTGGTTTTCTTTACAACATCCAGGCGCTCGGCCGCTCGCTGGGTCGCGACTGGAAGGCGGAGATGCCCGGCAACGACTGGCAGATTGTCCATTTCTTCGGCTTCGACAATTCGTTCTACCACGCGCTACTCTACCCCGCTCTTTACGCCGAGGTCTTCTCCCACTGGACGCCACGCATCCACTATCACGTCAACGAGTTCTACCTGCTGGAAGGCAAGAAGTTCTCAACCAGCTGCCGCCATGCGGTCTGGGGCAAGGAGATTCTGAGCCCAAAGACAGTCGACGTCGTGCGCCTCCATTTGGGCCTGACACGCCCGGAAGGTGAGCGAACGGATTTCACGCTGGACGCGCTGCGCCGCACCGAGAACGAGGTGTTCCTAGGGACCTGGCTGAACTGGCTCGATGCGTTGAACCAGGAAATCAAGCAGGATTTTGGCGGCCGTGTGCCCGATGCAGGCGACTGGAGCCCGGCCGACCGCGCCTTCTTTGCTCGGATAGAGATCTATCGCGCGGCGATGGAGCGCGCCTATTCGGACGAAGGCTTCTCGGTCCGGCGCGCGGCCGCTCAGGTCTGCGATTTCGTGCGCGATTGCGTGATCTACCGTCGGGCGCGAGACTATGCGGCGGCGCGACGTTTCTATCCCGCCCGCATCCGGACTTCGCTAGCCCTTCAGACGACGGCCGCTGCGATCCTGGCACCGACACTCGCTCCGCTGATGCCCCGATTCGCCAGAACGCTGGCGCGAGGCATCGATGGCGTCTCAACCGAAACATGGCCCCGGTCCGTCCAGCGCCTTGCGCCCGGGACGCGCTTTGATCTCGGACCCGTGTTGGTGTTCTACGCCAAATCCGCCAATCCTCATCTCGATGAGGAGGAAGCACTGAGCCCAAAGGTGCACCAGTGAGCTATCCCAATCTCGACCAGATCTGCGCGGCATCAAACCCGATGATGCCAAATATCTTTACTCGCTGTCACTGGCGACCGAAGCCGCTATCAGACGGTAGAGACCAGATTGGCGAACCTGAACCAACGCATCGTCGACACCCTGGCCCGCGCCTTCGAGGATCGCTCGGCCGATCGCTTTCCAGCCCTTGCTGTTTCGTGCCGCAAATGCCGTGTGGGCTCGACTGCGCTGATCAACCTCTGCGGGCATCGCGGGATTTCCGTCCTCCAGCCGGTCAAGACTGTCATGCGGTTCGAGGCGCTTGGTCAACCTGGCGCGCCCTGGATCGTGCGCCGATCACCGGAAATGTCGAATGCGAATGCCTGCCTGATGGTATCTTCGATTCTGTCCGAGCCTGTACTGGCGCGGCAGTCGGCCGAAGAACAACTGAGCTACTGACAATCGGAAGGTAGCAGGTTCAAAATTCTGCCCCAGAAACCGGATATTGCGCACAACCAGCGTTCACGATCGCGATGGTGCACAAGCTTCCAACCAGACCCGCGCAAAGACAGCCCGTCGCCTGAAGATAGTCGGCGAGGGCCGCCAAATCCCTCGCAAGCGTATCCTCCGTCACATGCACGCCGTCTTCGCCGACAATGCAGACGCTTGTCTCGTCGAGAGATAAGTCCAGCCAGGGTGCTCCTTCAGGATTGCGTGTTTGCTCGGGTACGGAGCCGCCCCTCAGTTCCCAATCGAGGAGCGATCCTACAATTCACATATTTGGAGATCGCTCGCTAGGTTACCCGGTCTGTGAACCTTGCAAGCCGAAAATTCAGATGCCGCCCATGCAGAGATATTTCATTTCGAGGTAGTCCTCGAGGCCATGGCGGGATCCCTCCCGCCCGATGCCGGACTGTTTTATCCCGCCGAACGGCGCCGCTTCTGAAGACATCCGGCCGGTATTTACCCCGACCATTCCATATTCCAAGGCCTCGGCCACACGCCAGACACGCTTCAGGTTGGAGGCATAAAAGTAGGCCGCGAGGCCGTAGATCGTGTCGTTGGCCTCACGCACGACCTGATCCACATCTTTGAAGCGAATAATCGGTGCCAGCGGCCCGAATGTCTCTTCTTGCGCGACGGTCATCTCGCTGGAGACACCGGTCAGGACTGTCGGTTGGAAAAACGTGCCATTCGTGCCGGTGCGTTTGCCCCCGCATCGAATTGCGCCGCCTTTGGCGACTGCATCGGCAATATGGGATTCGATCTTGGCCAAAGCCTGCTTGTCGATGAGCGGTCCGATGTCCACTCCGGGAGCGAAACCGTCATCAACTTGAAGTTGGCGAGCCCGTTGCACGAATTTCTCGACGAACTCGTCGTGAACGCCCGACTGGACGTAAAGGCGGTTCGCCGAAACGCAGGTCTGGCCGGCATTGCGGAACTTCGCCTGGATCGCACCGTCAACCGCGGCATCGATATCGGCATCATCGAAGACGATGAAAGGTGCATTGCCGCCGAGCTTAAGGCTGACTTTTTTGATCTGGTCCGAGCACTGGCGCATGAGAAGGCGCCCGATCTCAGTCGACCCGGTGAAGCTGATCTTGCGGACCTTGGGATTGGTACAAAGTTCGCGGCCGACCGCATCACCTTCGGACGCATAGATCAGGTTGACGACGCCTTCGGGAAAGCCAGCCTGATGGGCGAGGGCGAACATTGCTCCCGCTACGAGCGGCGTCTGTTCAGCGGGCTTGAGGACGATCGTGCAGCCCGCCGCCAAGGCTGGCGAGATTTTGCGCGCCACCATCGAGGCCGGGAAATTCCATGGCGTTATCGTGCCAACAACTCCGATGGGCTGCTTGATTACCAGCATTCGGCGGTCCATCGATGGTGCGGAGATCGTCTCGCCATAGACGCGATTGGCCTCCTCGGCGTACCATTGCAGATACGCCGCAGCATGCCATATCTCCGACTTGGCTTCGGCAAGCGGCTTGCCCATCTCCGCGGTGAGAATCGCGGCGAGATCGTCGGCGTGGTCGATGATCAACTGATGCCATCGCCATAGAACGTCGCTACGCTCACGTGCGGTCAGCCCTGCCCATCCAGGCTGCGCGACATAGGCCTTGTCGATCGCAGCGCATGTCTCCTCGACACCCATGTCGGGTAGTTCTGCCAGCACTTCGCCAGTCGACGGGTTGAGGACCTCGAATGTCCGCTCGCTAATCCGCGTGCCAAGTGCCGGCAGGCGATCAATGGGTCCAAACAGGTCGGGGGATCTCAGGTGACGGATCATCGGCAGGCACAGGGGCAATACCGGATTCCTCCTCACAGCAGGTATATATAGCAGGTGCGGTGTGTACTCCGCGACGTCCGGGTTCCTTATAGGGCCTCGGCCAGACAGCTGGTAGACCACGGTACCCGACTGGAAAGGGAGAATACCTGAATACGCTAGAAGATGCCTCGCGGTTCTACTAGTCGAACGATTGAACAACGGACATCGGCTTCGCCAGCCGCGCGGGGTGGATGCTGGTGGCCTGCGCCTACAATCTGCGGACCACGAATCGGCGACTCTATCCACTCGAAGAGAGGCTGGCCTGAGGAGGAGCGCACCCCAATAATGACGCCTGAACCGGCAAATGCCTGGCAAGGCCCGCCAAAACCGCTCCTCGCGGCTTTAAACAGATCCCGTTTACCCGGCGAGCGCCCGCAAGATGAGAAAGAGGATGGGGAGGAACAGGGTGGCGAAGGCGCGCCGAGGGAAGACCGGCCGGCGCATTTGCATGGGGATGGAGCTCATGATCAATTCCCCGCCTGTTGCTGCGGCAAAAGATAGCCTGTGGTCGAATGGTCGAGCACCAGATAACGCGCGGCGACCGCCTTGACCTCGTCGGTGGTGACTTTGCGGACGCGGTCCGGCCTCTCGAGCACGTCCTTCACATTGCCACCGGTGGTGAGCGTCTTGCCATAAATGTTGGCGATGTGGTCCAGCTCGTCGTGCGCAAAAATCACCGAGCGGATATAGCGGTCTTTGGCCTTGTCCAGCTCGTCGCTGGTGACGCCATCCTTGGCGATCCGGGCGATTTCGGCAACGGCCGCCGCTTCGAGATCGACGATCTTTGCATCGCCGCGCGGCGAGCCGGAGATGGTGAAATTGGTGTCGTCTAGCATGGTGCCCTGGAAGGAGGCGCCGGCAGCCGAGGCTGTGCCTTGCTTGACGACAAGCTCCTGATATAGCCGGCTGCGGTTACCGCCGCCGAGGATCTCGGCCAGCAGGTCGAGCGCCTCGGCCTCGCCGGGCTCTGCCGTATGATAGGACGGCACCACCCATTGAGTGGAAAAGCTCGGCACCGAAACGCGCGCATCGGTCAGCGTCACTGTGCGCCTGGTGTTCTGCTCCGGCTCGACCGGGCGGTTGCGCGGGGGCAGGTCCGGCCCGCGCACAACCTTGCCATAGGTCTTCTCGGCCAGCGCCTTCACCGCCTCAGGCTCTACGTCGCCGGCCACCACCAGCACGGCGTTGTTCGGTCGGTAGTATTTGTTGTAGATGGTGAATGCGTCGGTGCCGTTCAGCTTCTCCATCTCCTGCATCCAGCCCATGACCGGAATGCGGTAGGGCTGGTTCTGCCGCAACGTCGCGTTGACCTCCTCGTCCAGCAGAGCATGGGGGTTCGTCTCTCTGCGCCAACGGCGCTCCTCCAGGATCACGTCGCGCTCGGTCTTGATATCATCGTCGTTGAGGATGAGGTTGAACATGCGATCGGCCTCGAAGCCCATCATCTCACCCAACGCCGAGGGCGCCACCGTCTCGAGGAAGGTGGTGTAGTCATAGGCGGTGAAGGCGTTATTGTAGCCGCCGATGGCTGAGACGGCTCGGTCGAACTCGCCGGCGGCGTGGTTGGTCGTCGCCTTGAACATCAGATGCTTGAGGAAATGGGCAAGGCCTGATTTGCCGGGTGGCTCGTCGGCGCTGCCGATCTTGTACCAGACCATATGAGTGACGATCGGCGCGCGGTGATCGGGGATGACGACCACTTCCATGCCGTTGTCGAGCAGGAAATCCGTCACCTTGCCGCCGGCGGTGGCGGCCAGAGCCGGAGCGGTCGTCACCAGGGCCAGCGCGGTGGCAATGAACGTGTTGCGCAGCCAGGCGGACGATCGATGGCTCCGGTTGTGGTGGCTGGTCGAAAGGCAAGGTTCAAGGCAAAGTGATTTGTTCCTCATTTTGATGAAGGCGCTGCGTCCCCGTCCCTCCCCGTGGGAGGATCGGCGGGCAGCGCCGAGGCAGATGAATAAGCTCTTCATGGTGCCAGGCCTTACTCGAGCCTCATCTTTGGATGGAGCCAGGAGACCTGCGGCGGTATTTCTTGGTGAGGTGATCATGGGACGGATTCTCCTTGGTCCGCGACGCCTTGCCGATGACCAAGCATGCACCGTGCCAGATCAGAAAACCGTTCAAGGCAGTGGACAAATCGGGCTCTGCCATGTTGCGCATCCGACATTGTCTGACATCGGACAGGGCCGAACGCGACGCGCGCGCGGCTGAGAATATCTTCTTCGTTCGGAAGACGATTGGGCGCGCTGCCGGGGAGGGGGTATAGGATGCGCTTCGAATGGCCGCTGCACTGACGGTGAGAATGGACATGTTGGTCGCCCCAGCGGAACCCTGTCCTCGACAGCCAGACCGGGTCGATGCTGAAGGGCAGAGGCGTGAGCAGCCCAGCCAACTCGAGCGCGGAGCCTGGCGCGCGCCAGGACGGATCTGATCCAAAAATCGGCGAGTTGGGCGATATCCGCGAGGCGCTGGAAAACGAAGATCGTAGGACTCGGGCGGGAAAAAACGATGCGGTTGCGCGCTTCTGGCGTAATGCGCCTGCCGCGAGGCCGTTGAGCCTGATGAGTTGCTGCGGGAAAGGGGAGTGTTTGCGCGGGACCTTGGTCAAACGTGAGAAACAACCGTCGAGCTCGCCGTGGATGGGGGGCATGCAGGCACGTTTGTCGCTGGAGGACAGCAGCACGGAAGCTGTCCGCGCTTGCCGTCGTCGCTGGGTACCAAACAGGAGAATTTGGCGGTCGCGATCGAATTCATCTGCGTAAATACCGCCTGGCTGTGCTCGGTTTGCCGGCGAACAGATTTTGCCTTCCTTGCGGCTGCAAACGCATCCCTGGCGGCGTGGTCCCTAAAGTCAAGAGCATCGGGTGAGTAACAGCCTGATCCTGCTCAATCTGATGCGCGCCAACCGCCTCGCCGGATTGTGGAACCGCTCGCGGGTAGCTTCTACCACAAACAGCAAGGTCATGAAATCAAGTAGGAAGTCGTCGATCGCTTGGGCGATTGTTTCTGACTTGCCCTTGAACTGGTCCAGCAAAACGCGCGCGTTATCGATCGCTTCCACGCTGGTGGCATCGATCAACCCCTCGACCCTCTTGAAACAATCCAATTCGAAACTCCTTCAAGCGCTTGCCAAGCCGTTATGCACGAAGGTAGCTCCGTGAACTACCCGGCCTTTGACCTGGCGGCACGAGCAGCGGTCGGCCTTACGTCCCGTGCCTCCAAGCACCAGCCCTAGACGTGGCGCTGAGGAGCGTTGGAAGGATCGGGCGCTTCCGGCCATGCTCCAGCGGTAGTGTAGGACAGTGCTTGCTGGCGACTACGGCCAAAATGGAGTGCGCCAGTTGCCGCCGACCAATCAAGCGGCCTTGAAATTTTTCGTTTTGCTGCCCCTAAGTCTCGGCTATGAATCGGACTGGCCACAAAGGCCTGCCCACGTTGCAATTGTTACAAAAGGAATACGCATATGGCGACCGGAACAGTGAAGTGGTTCAACAGCACCAAGGGGTTTGGATTTATCCAACCCGACGATGGCGGTCAGGATGTTTTCGTCCACATTTCCGCTGTCGAACGCGCGGGCCTCTCGACCCTCGCTGACGGCCAGAAGATCAAGTATGAGATTGAACAGGACCGCCGCACTGGCAAATCCTCCGCTGGCAGTCTCAGCAAAGCTGGTTGAAATTTTCTCCTGCGTCCTGGCAAGAGTGGGCGCGTAGGTCCGGAGGTCCTCACGGCCGCTCGATAGGAGCGAGCAAAAACTGAGGGCAGCAGATTGCTGCAGGCGTCGCGAATTCCTCATGAAATAAAAAAGGAGGCGGGGTTGGCCCCGCCTTTTTATATGACGCGCAGATTAAGCCGATGGCTGCAACGCTCCAGAACGAATCTCCATTGCCGAAATCAAGCCGCGACCTTCTTGCGGGTTCGCTTCGTCGGCGCCGGCTCCGGCGCTTCCGGCGCTTTCGGTTTGCGGCCGAGCCCCATTGTCTTGGCCAATGACGAGCGCGCCGCGGCGTAGTTCGGCGCGACCATGGGATAATCCGCCGACAGGCCCCATTTGGCCCGATATCCATCCGGCGTCAGCCCATAGTGGGTCGACAGATGGCGCTTTAGCGATTTGAATTTCTTCCCGTCCTCAAGGGAGATGATGTAGTCCGGTGTCACCGACTTCCTGATCGGGACTGCAGGCGTAAGGGCAACCGGCTCTTTTGCAGAGACACCTTCCGCCGTCCCTTTCAGAGCCGCGTGCACTAGGCCGATGAGGGCAGGGAGATCCCCCACCGGGATCGGATTGTTGGAGACATAGGCTGAGACGACATCGGCCGTGAGCTCGATGAGGGTGTTGATGTTTTTTTCGGCTTCTTCTGTCATGAAACTCTCCAGGCGGCGTGAAACACAGTCGGCGAAGCGTCGCTTCATAGTGGCGGTCGCCGCTGAAAGCAACAAAGGTCTCGACACGATTATTACGATGCTCGTCCAGCGAGATCTATGGCGCGGTATCCGCCGTCGTGACCGTTGATCCGCCCGTTGTTGGCGACCTGCCGCGGTCCCTGCGCATTTTCAGGCGCGTCTCGGCCGTAAGCTTTGCGCCGAAATGACCAGTATTCTCGAAACGAAGCGGGCTATTTCTGTTTCGCCATCCTCTCTTTGGCTGTGAAATCGGTGGCCGAGCAGTGGCCGCTTCCTGGTGGCGCGTGAAGGAAGTATCAAACGTTGATTCGCAATGGTCGAAACGATGTAGATTCATCATCCGGTGAGCCGCCCTCGCAGCAGGATGTTAGGGATTGGCCCGCTGGTAAACCGAGGACATCACGCCGCTGCTTTGCCATTGAACCGCTATCGCTGTGACAACACATTCCGCAATGGTGGGCGGGAGAAGGCGCCTGTTCACGCAAACGAGCGGTTCAGCAGGTCGGGAAGAACGAATGAGCTCAGGGACTTCAGCAGCCCACTTTTCGTAAGGCGTGCAGCGCACATCGTGCAAGAGATTGCCAGTCCTGCGGATGCTATCGATTTTCTCAACGAAGGGCCAGAAGATCGCAGAGACCGGATCTACGAAGCCGCCCTCAGGGCGTGCTTTGATGCATACAACGGACGAAAACCTGCGAGCGCAGCGCGCAAGGCTGTTTTCCGCTTTGCGAAACAGGTCGCCATATTGGAAGATGCAACCTCGGCGATGCAATGGCTCGCTGCCTGCATGTCGGGCAGTGGAAAAGCGCAAGTATAGGCGCCCAGTCGTGTGTGAGGCTGGAGCGGGTACGCCGACGAGGTTATTGTGTCGAGATTTCGCCGGCATCTGGAGCGTAGTGTAGCGAACAAACAATATTTTGCGGCGCTATGGCGATGTTAATCATCTTGTTGTATTTGTAAATCAGCTTCTCGCGATAGGATTGCAACGCCTCCGGTGTGAAAATCACTGCGTGGGACTTGGTTCTCAAATTCATGATGGTAAATTACCGTGTAATGATTGCAAAGCAGTTATCCCATCGAAGCAAGATGATAAACGAAGCCAAAATTGTGCTCCGTCGTCTGCCAATATTCGCTCTATGGAGGCCTACAAGCCAATTAAAACAGCTACTCGGGCGCCTCTGAAATTCGTGTAATTCTGCTCACCCCAAACGGCCCTCTACAGTCGAAATAAGATTGTCCCGCAAAGGTGCTACAAGACACTATCGCGGATCGATTTGGGCCCACGTCGATCTGGCGAAGGCAGGCGGAAGTCAAGCAGGACCTGCAGCGGAACAGATCACCGGCCCCGAACCGAAATCTGAGACAGCGGCGGACCCGATCTCTTCATGGTAGAAGGCGCAGAGAGAACCGGAGCACGGCTCCGGCGCCGCCGCTTGCCGAGCAGCGATCCTCCGCCTCCCAAAATCCAATCGAGAAGAGCGTTCAATTCCGGGACGGTCCAAGCTCTGCCGCAAAAACAGGTGTCAGACCACCCGGTCCTCTCCCGCAACTGATCTAGCGCAGGGCGTTCATGAGCCGCATATCCCAGAGTGGCTGCGTGCACGACGCAGCGAGATCATTTATGAAAATCCTATTCAGTACGATGGCTGTCCCCTTGCTGACAGCCACCGCCTTTGCTGCGGATTCGATCCCCGCAGACCTCAGAGAAACGGCAATGGCCACTTTCAAGGCTTTGCCACCCACCACGCCGGCAGTCGCCAACAACCCGATCACCCCGGAAAAGATCGCTCTCGGCAAGGCACTGTTCTTCGATCCACGCGTCTCTGCGTCAGGCGTCTTGTCGTGCAACTCGTGCCACAACCTGGCCACCGGCGGCGACGACAACCACGAAACCTCGATCGGCCATGGTTGGCAGAAGGGACCGCGCAACGCGCCGACTGTACTGAACGCTGTCTTCAACATCGCCCAGTTCTGGGATGGTCGTGCCGAAGACCTGAAGGCTCAGGCGAAGGGACCGGTCCAAGCCGGGATCGAAATGGCCAATACACCGGGCCAAGTCATCACCACGCTCAAGTCCATGCCGCAATATGTCGAGTGGTTCGATGCAGCTTTTCCGGCTGAAGCCGATCGGGTCACCTTCGACAACCTCGCCAAGGCAATCGAAGCCTTCGAGGCGACACTGGTCACGCCGGCCCCCTTCGACAGTTTCCTGAATGGCGATGACGCCGCCATGACTTCCGAACAGAAACAGGGCCTGGCGCTTTTCATGGACAAAGGCTGCTCGTCCTGCCATGGCGGTATCAACGTTGGTGGGGAAGCCTATTACCCATTCGGCCTCGTGGAACAGCCCAGCGCCGAGGTCCTGCCGGAAAAAGACAAGGGCCGATTTGCGGTCACCAATACTGCCGACGATTCCTATGTTTTCCGCGTGGCGCCGCTGCGCAACGTTGCACTCACCGCGCCATACTTTCATTCGGGCAAGGTTTGGGATCTGAAACAGGCCGTTGCCATCATGGGAACCACCCAGCTTGGCGTGGTACTGGCGGACGAAGAAGTCGACCTGCTTGTTGCCTTCCTCAACTCGCTGACCGGAAAGGCACCCGAGCTCGCCTATCCCATTTTACCCGCCGAAACGGCGACAACGCCCCGGCCTGTAACGCAGATCTTAGGAAAATAAACGGCCAGCTGACTGCGGAACATCGCAATTGACAATGATTGCGACTTTTACTGGACGAGACGAGTCGCGACGTCCATGAGAACGCAAATGGCTCGTTTCCATAGTGCAGACACTGCTTCCGTCACCAGCTCGTTGCGATGGAATCATGTTTGGGATCTGGCGTGCGACATGCCAAGGAAGGCGTCTGACGCATGAGGCTCGCGCGCTGGCGATACCGCGCGGCGGCCGGCCATCGCGCTGGCGGCCGAATTGCCGCGCGCCGAAGTGATCGGCCCCCTTAGGGCGAAGGGGCAGCCACTCCGTCCTCCATGTCCAGCGATTCTTCGACTGCTTCCGGCTTCCGGGCGATGGTCCAAAGGAGAGTATTCGCCGCTGCATCCGGTTTCGAGCGATCTTGCTCCCAGTTTCGAAGCGTTGCCAGATCGAGGCCATACCTCACGGAGAATGCCTCCTGAGAGAGCTTCGTGCGATCCCGGACTTCGCGAACACTTATCGGCCGCGGCGCATGAACCTTCGCGATCACGCCTGCGGACGACAGTTCATTCTTCAGTGCCAATAGGTCGTCGACGCAAGGAACCGTCACGAACGCCTTGCCGTGATCGACCATCTCCGTGAGTATCGCGTGGGCCGTCCTGAGCGGCAGCTGTCTCTTAACGAGAATGCGGGCGGCCTCAGGAGTATTCGCGCCGTGAAGAAAACTGAGGCTCAGTCGGACGGGAGAGCCTGACGACACCGGGACGACGTCCCGGGTTCGCACCCGTTGTCCGTACCGCTCCATGAATTTCGATTTAGTCGACATTAAGCTTCTCCGCGATCACTCGACCGAGCTTGCGTAATTTGGACCATCCAACACTGGAGGGCATCGCGATAAAAGTACGCCAAACAACCCTAAGGGAGAACAAGCGGTGATCTGATTTCGTTCGACGCTCGTTTTCGAGAGCCGTTCTGGGTCGTTCGCAATCAACTGTGTAGGCCAGCGGAGCGAGCAAGGAGCGCCAGATCCGGACAGGGCTGAGTGGGGTGTTTCTCCGAAAGGTGGGGCCATACCCTAAGGAACACGAGATGTAGTGGACTCGTCGATTCGCGCGGTTTCGATTCGCGCACCCGGGCACAGCGCTTGGATAAGTCCCATCAGATGCTCTCCGGTGGCCGTCATCTGTTTAGCTGACATTGGGCCGAGGGCTTCCAGCACGAGCCACATGGCGCGGGTATGGACCGTGACCATGGTGCGCCGCCCCTGCCGCCAGTTCCAGCGGCGGCACGTGACACCGGCATCATCGCACCAGATGACTTCGCCCGGTTCGGGATGCTCGGTTACCATTTCACCTTGCTGGATCGTGTCGAATGGCTCCGCTCCCTTCGCAATTAAAAGTCTCGGGACCCCCTGGTAAAGATCGAGATCCTCCCCGCCAATCGGAACGCCATACAACACGCTGACGGCATTGTAGGCATCAACCAGTGGGGATATCCGCGGGAGAGAGCCATCTTTCCGCACCCGCTTGAGAAGCGCGGCGGCCGAGCACGGCGTTCGATTGGCCTTTGTGCCGAAAGCCTCGTAGGCAACGGCCCACGCCGCAAGATGCGCGTCCCTTTGGGCGTCATCGCGAAGCGCGGCCTGTTCCGCCGCCGCAATCGTGTCGTTCAACGCCTGTGCATCCGGCACGTCGATTTCAGCGTTCCGCACCACAATGCTGATCAGATGAAAATCCGGGTAGCGGGCCTTGATCTCGGGGGCAATCTATGGCGTGAAAGACATGGGATGCTCTTTTCTCATGGGGAGGCTTTGCGCTGCGGGTCGTTCGGGAAATGTTTGAAGAAAGGTGCTTGTCGAGCGTCCAGATCTTCTGGCATCGGCATGGTGCATGCCGCACCATGCGCTGGATAATTCCATCATTCGGCCGTGGACAAGGCCTGGTAGAGATCGTCGATTATCTCTTGCGGGTGCTCGAGCCCGCCTCGGCCGGCAACAAGCTACGCCTCCGCCAGATCCTCCATTTCATAAAAGGCAGCGGGCGCGATATGGATGTGAAGCAGCTTTCCTTGCCGGTTATGCATCGCTCTCGGAAATTCGTCTCGCACGAAAATCTGCCGCCAAACTGGCCTGATCAACAGCACCAGTTGCATAGCGTTTTCCCAGTCCAGTTGACTTTGCAACGAAATGCGGTTCAGCCCAAGGTCGGTTTCCTCGCCAGCACGCCACGTCCCCGCCGTTTTAGCCACCGTGTCCCGGCAACGCGTCTTGCACCTGCTTGACAACCGCTCGCAGGATCTCAACGCCCTTCTTGATTTGCCGAATGCTCAAGGCGGCATAGCCCATGACAAGCCCCACGCGATCGATGTGGCCTTCGTCCAATTGCCGCTCGTAGAGGGGCGAGATCAGGTGCAGCCCCAGGCCCGCGCCTCGGGCGGCTTCGACCAAGGTCGTTTCCCGCGATCGCGGCAGTTCGTCGAACCAAACGACGACGTGCAGACCGGCCTCTGCTCCCTGGACAGCGATGCGATCTCCGAAGCTGCGCCGCAAGGCGCCCAACAACGCCTCCCGACGCTCGCCGTTCAGCCTGCGCACACGCCGCACATGGCTTTCGTAGCCGCCACTCTCGATCAAAGAGGCCAGAGCCTCCTGTTCAGCGACCGGCGAATGTCGGTCCGCGAATTGTTTGGCGGTAGCGAAGACCTCCTGCAATTCCGTCGGGACGACGAGGTAGCCGATACGCAGCATCGGCGAGAGCGTTTTGGAGATCGTGCCGAGGTAGATGACAGCCCCGTGGTCCTCAAGACTGTGCAGCGGAGGGACCGGATTGATGTCGTAGCGATATTCGCTGTCGTAGTCGTCCTCGATCACATAGGCGTTGTTGTGCCGCGCCCATTCCAGAAGCTGATGGCGGCGCGCGATCGGCATGACGCCGCCCAGCGGAAACTGATGCGATGGCGTGACATAGGCCAGTCGTGCCCCGATCCCCGCCAGCAACTCCGTCTTCATCCCGTCCTCGTCGACGGTGACCGGGACGGGCGAGGCACCCGTACTGGCAAAGACCTGACGCGCCATCCTATAGCACGGGTCCTCGATGACGAAGCGGTCGGCGGGATCGAGAAGCAGGCGAGCGCACAGATCTAGGCCCTGCTGCGAACCGTTGACGATGATGATCTGCTCGAGCTCGCAGCTCAGCGTTCGGGCGCGCCAGAGATAGCCCTGGAGCGCCTGGCGCAGCCCACGCCAGCCGCGAGGATCGTCATAGGCAAGACGCAACGGGCGCTGCCCCATCGCCTCGTTCATCGCACGTTTCCAGACCAATGCGGGGAAGTCTGACGGCGCCAGGTCGCCATAGCGGAAATCGACCTTCAGTCCAGTCGGCAGATAATCCGGCCAGGGCGGCGTAACGCGCAGTCGTTCGCCATAGGCGGACATTTGAACCGGGCCGACTCGTTTCGCGACAGTGCGGCTCGTCTCAGGACCGATCAGCGAAGATGCAACGCGAGGTCGTGCGCCTTGACGGACTTCGATGAAACCTTCCGCGGTCAGTTGGTCATAGGCGACCGTCACCGTCGTTCGCGAAACCCCAAGGTCATTTGCCAGGCCGCGGGAGGACGGCAGCTGACTGCCGGTTTCATAGACGCCGCCGAGGATTTGCTCGCGAAGAGCCTCGTAGATCTGGCGTGCACCCATCGCGTGCGAGCGACCTGCAGAACCGGCACTTGAAGACTGGACCATTTCATTCATTGCTAACTGGATATTTCACATTGGCCAGTTTGCCGTCAATCTTTCGGAAACCCAAGAAAGATCTAGAGGCCGAATGACCCGTTCCTATCAATCCGAAACCGATGCTCTCACGCGGTCGCCCAACGACACCGGTCCCGGATTCGCCACTCGGGCGATCCATCATGGCTACGATCCGGCCCGCTTTTCCAATGCCGTTCAGCCGCCAGTCTTCTTGACCTCGACCTATGGATTCGAAAGCGTGGCAGCGAACGAGGCCGCCGCCACCCTTGGCGGAAGGCTCTATGCGCGCGAATACAATCCGACGACGGAGATCCTCGAGCAACGGCTCGCCAATCTGGAAGGAGCCGAGGCAGGTTTGATCGTTGCCTCGGGGATGGCGGCTTTCGGCACACTGATCTTGTCGCTCCTGTCCCAAGGCGATGAACTCATCGTCCACAAGACGCTTTATGCGAACACGCTTGCCATGGTCGAACAGGCGGTCCCCCGCTTCGGCATCAAGGTCGTCGCGGTCGACCTGTCCGATCCTCACAATCTCGATGCCGCGATCACCGAGCGGACCCGGCTTGTTTTCTTCGAGACGCCGGTGAATCCGCTGAGCCGCATCCTCGACATCGCTGCCATTGCCGAGCGCGCCCACGCGCGCGGTGTAAAGGTTGCAGTCGACAGCACCTTCGCCTCGCCCGCGCTCCAGCGGCCGCTCGAACATGGGGCCGACCTCGTGCTCCACTCCCTGACCAAATACATCAATGGGCACGGCGATGCCCTTGGCGGGGCGATTCTCGGCGACGCGCAAACGCTCCGCACGCTGCACGAAACGGGCCTGCGCTACATCACCGGCGCAGCGCTCTCGCCCATGTCAGCCTTCCTGATCCTGCGCGGTCTGAAGACGCTCACGCTGCGCATGGAACGCCACAGCGCCACGGCCCTTGCGGTGGCTCAGGCGCTCGAGGCGCACCCGGCGGTGGCATGGGTGAGTTATCCCTTCCTCGACTCGCACCCTGATCAGGTGACGGCGCGAAAGCAGATGTCCCAAGGGTCGGGCATGTTGGCCTTTGGCCTCCACGCTGGGTTCGAGGGCGCGCGGCGGATGATGGACCGGCTCAACCTGATCACCCGGGCTGTCAGCCTCGGTGATGCCGACAGCCTCATCTATCATCCGGCAAGCCTGACCCGTGCTCGTCAGCCGATCCGCAAGGATGCGCATCTGGCCGATGGAGTCGGCGAGGACCTCATGCGTCTCTCGGTGGGTCTTGAAGACGCCGATGACCTAATCGCCGACCTGCGGCGGGCTCTGGACGCCCTGTGATGACCTGTGGTCCGGCCAGTCCTGCGCTCGCGTACAAACCCGGAGCCTTGCCATGGCATTCCTGAGCGGCCTTTCCGCGTTTCCCATCACGCCGACCGATCGGGACGGCCGCGTCGATACCGTTGCTCTGCGCAAGCTGATTGCCAGGCTTTGCGCCGCTCAGGTCGATTCCATCGGTCTTCTCGGCAGCACCGGCACATACATGTATCTGACGCGCGAGGAACGGCGACGGGCGCTCGCCGAGACCTTGGACGAAACCGGGGGACAAATGCCGGTCGTGGTGGGTGTGGGCGCGCTGCGCACCGACGAAGCAGTGAGGCTCGCGCAGGACGCTAAGGCCCTTGGGGCTGCCGCGGGGTTGCTTGCCGCCGCCTCTTACACCCCGCTCACTGATGACGAGGTGTTCGAACATTTCTCCACGGTGGCGCGCGAAAGTGGCCTTCCGATCGTCATCTACGACAATCCAGGAACGACGCATTTCCGTTTCACCCCAGCACTCGTCAGCCGCCTGGCAAACGTGCGGGGGATCGTCGCTATCAAGAATCCGACAGACAAGGGCGATGCGATCAAGAGCCATCTGGCCGACCAGAGGCGCACTGTGCCGGAAGGGTTCTCGATCGGCTACAGCGGCGACTGGAACGCTGCAGAGGCCATGATCGCTGGCGCTGACACATGGTACAGCGTCCTCGCGGGCATCCTGCCCGAGGTCTGCACAAAGATCGTCACAGCGGCGCAGCAGGGCGATGCGGCCGAAGCGCGACGGATCGATGCCGCGCTTGCGCCGCTCTGGAGCCTCTTCAAGGAGTTCTCGAGCCTTCGCGTCGTCTATGCACTTGCCGAATTGCTCGACATTTGCCGTGCCGACCCCCCGCGTCCCATCCTGCCTCTGCCCTCAGCAGCGAAGCGCCAGATCGCCGCCGCGTTGGAAGGCTTGCCATCGGATGTCAACCGGTGAACAGCGAACCCGGCGGCCAGTGAAGGAACCTGTCATGTATGTACCCGCGCATTTCGATGAACCGAGCCGAGAAGTCCTTTACGAACTGATCGAGAACAGCGCACTTGGCATGCTGATAACCCATGGCCGGAGCGGTCTCGACGCCAATCACATCCCCTTCGAACTCGACACGTCACAGGGAGAAAACGGTTCCCTTTATTCCTGCGCGATTAGTACACGTGCCGAAGGAAAGTGCACTTTCTCGCTCGAGTGACTTATTTCAAAGGATGTGATCGCGTTTTGGCACATTCACGGCCCACATGCGGCAGCCGCTAACTCACCACATGGTGAGCAACCAGGAAACCTTCCGGCCTACACTTTCTCCCGGAGCGCGCGTGCTGCAGCAACCATGTTCATGAGGGCAGGGCGGACCTCCTCCCACTTGCGGGTTTTGAGGCCACAGTCCGGGTTTACCCACAGTTGGGCATCGGACAGTCGCTCGCGGGCAAGCATGACGAGATCCGAAATCTCGCCGACTTCCGGGACCCGTGGTGAGTGAATGTCGTAGACTCCGGGCCCGATTTCATTCGGATATTTGGAGCTCGTGAAGGCGTCCAGCAGTTCCATTTTCGAGCGCGACGTCTCAATCGAAATGACATCCGCATCCATTTCAGCGATCGCGTCGATGATCTCGTTGAACTCCGAATAGCACATGTGGGTATGGATTTGAGTCGCGTCCTTTACACCCGTTGAAGCGATCCGGAAGCATTCGACAGCCCAGTCGAGATAGTCGTTCCAATCAGACTGGCGCAGTGGCAATCCTTCGCGAAACGCGGCCTCATCGATCTGGATCATCCTTGCGCCGGACCATTCGAGATCCGTCACTTCGTCGCGGATGGCGAGCGCGATCTGGCGGCATGCTTCGGAGCGGGGTACGTCGTCGCGAACAAATGACCAGTTGAGAATGGTCACTGGGCCTGTGAGCATTCCCTTCACAGGGTTTTCCGTAAGCGACTGGGCGAACTGCCACCAGCGCAGCGTCATCGGATTGGGCCTCGATACGTCGCCGAAGATGATGGGGGGGCGCACGTAACGCGACCCATAGCTCTGCACCCAGGCATGCTGGGTGAAGGCGAAGCCGGACAGCTGCTCGCCGAAATGCTGTACCATGTCGTTTCGTTCGAACTCACCGTGCACCAGCACGTCCAGCCCGATCTCTTCCTGCCAGCGAATTGCAGCCTCGATCTCCTTCTTCAGGAAGGTCTCGTAGTCGACATAGCTCAGCTGGTCCTTCGCATGAGCGGCCCGCGCCCTGCGTACCTGCGGCGTCTGCGGGAAGGACCCGATGGTCGTCGTCGGGAACGGCGGCAGCCCGAGCGTGCCGGCCTGGACTCTGGAGCGCTCGGCAAAAGCGCTCTCTCGTCGCTTCATGCTGTCGTCAATGCTGGCGATCCGCCCCTCAACCAGCGGGTCATGGATCTTCGTGGATGTCACGCGAGTGGCGGCAGCCTCGGCAGACGCTTTCAACGCGCCTGCCACCGCATCCCTGCCTTGGGACAGGGCCCGGGCAAGCAACACCAACTCGTCGGTCTTCTGGGCCGCGAAGGCGAGCCACGACCTGATGTCCGCGTCGAGTTCCGTCTCCATGCGCAGGTCGATCGGCACATGCAGCATCGAGCAAGAAGGCGCGATCTCGACGCGGTCCAAGGGCCAGCCGGCGACGATCGGTTTGATGCGGTCGAGAATGGCGGGCAGGTTCGCACGCCAGACGTTGCGGCCATCGATCAAGCCAAGCGAGAGCACCAGATCCTTCGGTGCGAGCCGACCCACCGTTTCCAGCTGCTCGGGAGCGCGCACGAGATCAATATGCAGCCCGGCCAGGGGCAGAGAAACCGCGGTTTCGAGATTGTCTCCCAGCGGCCCGAAATAGGTAGCCAGCATGATCTTCAGCTCGGGCGCGGCTTTCGACAGCTGGCCATAGGCGAATTCGAACGCAGCTCGTTCGTTCGGGTTCAGATCGAGGACAAGCGCTGGCTCATCGATCTGCACCCAGTCGGCTCCAGACAGCTTCAGCCTCTGCAGGAGTTGCTCGTAGACGGGCAGCAGCCGCGGCAGGAGCGCGATGGGATCGAATCCTTCGGCAGGCGATTTCGCCAGCTTGAGGAAGGTGATCGGTCCAAGGATGACTGGGCGTGTGTGAACGCCGAGAGCTTTAGCCTCGATGAAGTAATCGACCGGTTTCGTCGACGAGAGGGCGAACGTCTGATCATCGTTGAGTTCCGGCACAATGTAGTGATAGTTGGTGTCAAACCACTTGGTCATTTCCATCGCGGTTACATCAGACCGATGAGCCGCCTGCTGGTGACCAGCGTGTCGACAATCCTCCGTCTGACCTTGGTTGCCCCGCGCCATTGCGAAGTAGATGTCAAGTGGAACCTCGCCGCTATTCCAGCCGTAACGGGATGGAACGGCGCCGACCATGGCTGCGGTGTCGAGCACATGGTCGTAGAGCGAGAAGTCGTTCGACGGGATTTTCGACACGCCGCGATCGTGCTGCTCCTCCCAGCTAGCGGCACGGAGCGCCTTCGCGGTCGTGAGAAGGTCGGCAGCGGACGATTTTCCGGACCAGTAGCTTTCAAGCGCGAATTTCAGTTCTCGCCGACGACCGAAACGGGGCACGCCGAGCGTTGCTACAGGAATTTGCTGAGAGACAGTCATGCCAGACCCCGATGGTTGGGGCGTCGGTGACAAGGAAGGCGCTAGCAGGCCGGCACGAACGCCAGGCTGCAGCGGCCACCGAGACACCCCGCCCGTGGACGTAATTCGCCGTGGCAGGTCTCCTGGCTCGCGGGGTCATAGCCTCTACCCGTCTTCCCAAGGCTATTCGCCTCAGTGACATGAGTGGGGTTGGCTCGCCGCTAACAGTTGCGGGGGCAGCGCCGGCATCGCACCGGCTTCCCTCTTAGCTCCGCTGCGGCAGCGCCGTACGGAGAACCACGACGCGGGAGACAATTACAGCAGTTCGCTTCTTTGTCAACGCCGCATAAAGAAATGTTTATGTCGTTATGTTAAATTTCCGTTGGCATGTTCCAAAGGTCGCCTCGAAAGCGAAAACTGTGGAAGCCTTGAGCGGCCGGTAAATCAAAGCAATGACGCACGGCGCCCTTGTCCAGGAGGATAGGAGTTCGTCGGCTGCCGGCAGCAAACATACCGGCAAGCGCCGTGGTGCTGCTTAGCGCATCATGCGAACCACCTCGGCGTCGAACTTCGGCTCCGAGGTTCCGACCGCTTCGTTGGTGATCTGCTCGCGACCATATTCGGCTCAATGGCGAGGCTGTTGCCCATGTGGAAGCTGTTGGCCGTGATGCCCTCGGTGATATGACACAACGATTTCGGGGGGAGCACACCGAGGCCAGGCGCAGCGGCGTGTTGCGAAGTGATCGAGGCCAATGTCTCGAACTGCTTGTTCGCAGCCCACCGGCTCAAGGTAACCCGGCTCAAACCACCGGGCCAGCTCAAGTCCTGTCCAAATGAGGCCTGAGCGGCAAATCGTCGTGCACGCGCACGGTTTGGCGTTCGATCTTGTGATGCGTCTTGGGCGGACAATCGCCACGGTGCAGCGCGCAGAAGCGGTCCCCAATTGGGAAACCGAGGGCGGTGAGGGCAAGCCAGCGCCACAGGCGGAAGGGGACTTGGACCTGTTTGCCCTGCTGGACCACAAGTTCGCGACACAGGGCCTCAAGGAGAAGACCAAGAGTGATTATGCGCGGGACCTCGCCAAATTCATCAAAAGCAGCGGGCAGTCAAAATTCGGCGCCGATTGACATGGAGATAGCCATCGCGGCGGACCGCCCAGGCGGACCGCAAGCCGGAATACAACCGGGTGCAGGCGGCCAACCTCGTCCACAAGATGGCGTCGGGCACACACCGGCGATGGGAGAGCGGACCGTGGAGTGCAGGAACTTCACGCCTATCCACGCTCCCGTGGACGTGTCCTGCGGCACATCGGCAGCGATATTGAGGAGGCAGTTGAGCTTCTGGTCGAGCACTCTTACCTGCCACTACCTACGCTTAACGTCATCTCGTACTGAAAACGCACCACGCAAGGTCGAGATGTAACATGCGCCCTTCGTGGATGGTTCTAAGCTTCCTCGGGCGCGGTCAATCTGTGATAACGGTCGCTTGGAACCTCCATCACCGCGACGCGATCAAGGTTGGCGTATCGCGCTCGGTAGTAACCTTCTTCCTCCACTTCGGCGAAACTACACTGGGGAACGTCAAAGGTCGCAGCTTCCAATCCGAAGAAAGTCGTAGCGGTTTCTTCATCCAAGAAGTTCCACTCATCTTCTCCGTCGTCATATGTGACGCGAACATAGGAGGCCATGCGCACGGCTTCCTGATCACCCATCTCTGCGATGATGGCATCGCATTCTTTCTTCAGCTTTCCTGAAACCTCACCCTTATCCCAGTCATCCAAAGCCCGATAGATTTCTGGATGATAATACTCTGGCATCTCCTCTACATCGTCACCGATAAGCTCAATGGTGCGGACATATTGCGGATTTATCAAGAGTATTTTGTTGTCAAGGCTCCAACAATACAGCCATGGCCTGCTTGTGTTATTTCTACGCAGATTATGAAGTTCCTTCAACTGACGTAAAATCGATTCACGCGCCTTTTCATCGATAGGATATTGGCGGCTGCCAAGAGTCGTCTTGATTCTGAGCGTGCCGTATCGCGTTTCGGCATCGGCAATTGCAAACGGGCTCGTGCGCCACTCCTCGACATCAATCTTCCAGCCCAGCAGCTCCTCGACCGTGCATTTCAACGTGAGACAAAGGTCCTTGATCTGCTCGACGTTCAACTGCGTTTTGCCTGTTTCCCAACGGGCCACAGTCTGTTGCGTCGTTGCCATCTGCTCTGCCAAATCTTTTTGAGTCATGCCCAGTCGAACCCTAAGCTCTTTCATGTTCATAACTCACCTCGCGTGTTCAACACACGCATTGTGGATGAATTAATCTAACACGTCAAGCGTGTTCAAAAATCGCAGCATGTGTTTTTAGGGGGTTCTTCGAGGCTCCGGCAGCCGTTCGTGACCACTTGCGCAAGACACAGGGCTGGTACACAGCACGAATGGGCGATCAAAAATTACTGCTGCGATGCTCGTCATCAGCCAAGCTGCCGCCGCACCTTCCATTAGGGTGCCAAGGTTCGAAATGAGTGCAGCCGACCATAGCGAACGGAAGGTCTTGTGCTCAAAAGGAACGAGTGAAGATGTTCTCTTCGCCATTGTGGGAAGCCTCGGGATTGACCGCGGGGCTGGATTTGTTTCGCCTCACTCAACCATGGCCTCGCCGTACAAGCCAAGCTGCCACAGTGCGCGCCTGCTAACCCAGAAAACTTGGCGGCCTTACAGGCATGCGCAGGACGCGCGAAGCCGCTCAAATCTCCCCAGATGGGTCAGCCATCGAAGACCGGCATCACTTGCCCGTTGAGCGGCTATACGATAATGCTCCGCGCTAAGCAGGAAGCGCCAAAAATTCGAGCGGCGACTTCATTCTCCTATTCAGGAAGGAACTATGAGGCGGCAGACGCGACCATTCACCGTGGAAGTCAAACAAAAGCGCAATTATGAAAAATCCGCACGTTCCATCTGGGGCAATTTCGACATCGCCGCGGCGATGGCCGAAACAACAAACGAAGTCGAGCCGTTAAATCGTCAGCTTGTTGACTCTACTGTAGTGGCCCTTGATGCTGAACCTTTGCACAAACCTCGAGTGGAGCATTTCATGGCCAATCCCCTGGAAACCGAGTCAGCAGTAGTTCATAGCGAACCGGCAGACAAAGCGGAAACGCCAAAACCGAAGACGAGAGCGCGGCGGTCGAGGAAGCCAGAAGCTGAGGCGAGCGCGCCTGCCCGCAAGGAGGGCGCCAAGCCGATATCCGCGACCACTGAAGCACCGCCGTCAGCGCGAACAGGCCGAAAGAGCTACTCCGCGAAGGATCGTGCCCAGAAGCTGGCGCAGATCGAGACCTCGATCGGCGGCGGCGCTACTCTCAAGAGCGCGGTGAAGCAAGCCGGCATCTCGGAACAGACATATTATCTTTGGAAGAAGGCGGCGGCGCCGGCGGCGGACAGTGACGGGCTGAAGGATCTCGTCGCGCTCGAGGAAGAAAACAAGCGGCTAAAGAGCCTGCTTGCCGATCGTCTCCGCAAGGAGAATGCGGAACTGAAGAAAAGGCTCGGGCTGGATTAAGGAGGGTGGGCAGCTGGTTCTTGGCTCGCCACCTACAGCAATCCCGCCTGCTCCGCCTCTCTGCGCAGATTCTGCCGTGGCCTTGGGCCTATCTGCTGGATGACCAGCCCGGCCGCCAGCGAGCCGAGATCGCCGCACTGCTTCAGGCTGCGGCCTTGCGTGTAGCCGTAGAGGAAGCCGGCGGCGTAGAGGTCGCCGGCGCCTGTGGTGTCGACCAGCTCGCGGATCCTGGTCGCATTGATGGTCACGGTCTCGTCGCCGCGCACGATCACCGAGCCCTTTTCCGAGCGGGTGACGGCGGCGATCTTGCAATCCTTGCGGATCTGGGCCAGCGCCTCGTCGAAGCACGCGGTCTGGTAGAGCGACTTGATCTCGTGGCTGTTGGCAAAGACGATGTCAACGGTGCCTGAGC
>NZ_JAMYNE010000033.1:0-52950 GCF_040318915.1 Mesorhizobium sp. M0991 | reverse complement strand
GCTGGAGCCACTGGCTCGGCACCGACTATCTCGGCCGAGACGTCTTCAGCCGCATCGTTGGTGGCGCCCGCATTTCCCTGGTGGCCATGGTCATCGTGCTCGTCGCCGCCCTGGCGATCGGCGTGACGATCGGCTCCTTCGCCGGCTATGTCGGCGGTCGTGTCGAACTCGTGCTGATCAGCATCATCGACATTGCGCTGGCGCTTCCGAGCCTGGTGATCGCGCTGGCGCTGATCGGCATTCTGGGCACCGGCTATTGGTCGATGATCACGGCGCTCACCTTGGCGTGGTGGGCGAACTATGCCCGTATGAGCCGCGCCGTCGTCACGGCCGAGCTGCAGCAGCCCTACATCGAAGCGGCGAGGGTCATGGGCGCCGGCCATCTGTGGATCTTTGTCCGCCATATCCTGCCGCACGTGCTGGCTCTCGTCGTCGTCTATGCAAGCGCCGACGCCGGTGCCCTTGTGCTGGCCATCGCAACGCTCAGCTTTCTCGGACTTGGCGTCGCACCGCCGACACCGGAATGGGGCCAGATGCTCGTCGACGGCATGAGCTACATCGAGGAGGTTCCACGCCTTGTCGTGCTGCCCGGCCTCGCACTGACACTGGTCGTGGTCAGCTTCAACCTTCTGGGCGAGGCCTTCGCATTGCAAAAGGTGCCGCGGCCGGTTCGCGGCGCGACGTTGCGCAAACGTCGAAGGGCGCGCGCTCGCGAAGAAGCCGAGCGCAATGCCGTCGAAACGGGAACGACCTCATGAGCGACGATCAGCCGATCTACTCGATCGAGAACCTGGTCATCGATCTCTACGCCACCACCGTTTCTGTGCGGGCGGTGGACGGGGTGTCGTTCAATGTCCGTCCTGGAGAAACGGTCGCGGTCGTCGGCGAAAGCGGTTCGGGAAAGACCGTCATGACGCTCGGCCCCCTCGGCCTGCTGCCCGAAGGTGTGACGGTGGACATGAAAGGGTCAGCGCGAGCCGACGGAAGCGAACTGCTCAGCATCGGTTCCCGGCAATTGTCGGACCTGCGCGGGCGCTATTTCGGCGTGATTTTCCAGGACCCGATGAGCGCGCTCAACCCGATGCTGAAAATCGGCCCGCAGTTGGCGCGCCAGGCGCGCCGCTTCGCCGGCCTGTCGCGCGAGGCTGCGCGCAAGCAAGCGGTTTCGCTTCTGGCACGCTCCGGCATTCCGGACCCTGAGGATCGCTACAACCGCTATCCGCACGAAATGTCGGGCGGCATGCTGCAACGTGCGATGATCGCGCTGGCGCTCGCGGCCCGGCCGCGCGTACTGATTGCCGACGAGCCGACAACGGCGCTGGACGCCACCGTCCAGGCGCAAATCCTGGAGCTCATCCGCCAGATCCAGCGCGAGGACGGCATCGCCGTCGTGCTGATCACGCACGACATCGGCGTTGTCGCTTCCGTCGCCGACCGCGTCATCGTGCTATACGCCGGACAGGTGGCGGAGGAGGGGACGGCGATGGATGTGCTGACGCAGCCGGTCCATCCCTATACGCGCGGGCTGCTCGCGTCGGTGCCGGATTTTCGTGCTGACGACAATGTGGCTACGCGCGAGATACCGGGCCTGCCGCCAAGCCAGATCAGGCTGGAGCCGGGTTGCCGTTTCGCTGACCGCTGCGAATTGGTCGAAGCCGGTTGCCGAAAACACCGACCTCCGCTTCAGACGATATCGATCTCGGCAAATCCGCATCGCGTGGCCTGCCCGGTCGTGCTTCGGCGAGAAGGGATTGCCGTTCATGTCTGATTTCGCGGCGATCGAAGTCAAGGGGCTGAAAGTCCATTTCGCCAACCGCTCGGGCGCGGGCGCGGTGCGGGCGGTCGATGGCATAGACCTGTCGGTCGCGCGCGGAGCGTTCCACGGCATTGTCGGCGAGTCCGGTTGCGGCAAGACCACGCTGGCGCGCACCATTGTCGGTTTGCAGAAGGAGAGCGAGGGCACTGTCCTGATTGGGGGAAGAGATCGCGCCGAATGGCTGAAATCGGACAGGAAGTCGTTCAGCCGTGAAGTCCAGTTCGTCTTCCAGGACCCGTTGGGGTCGATGAGCCGCCGCCAGACCGTCTATCAGACGCTGGAGGAGCCGCTGCAGATCCATCGCCTCGGCTCGTCGGCAGAGCGCCGCCGCCGTATCGCCGAGCTTCTGGATCTGGTTGCGCTGCCTGGGACCGTGCTCGACCGTTTGCCAAGGTCGCTTTCCGGCGGCCAGCGCCAGCGCGTTTCGATTGCGCGCGCGCTCGCCCTCAAACCATCCATATTGGTCTGCGACGAACCACTCAGCGCGCTCGATGTTTCCATCCGGGCGCAGATCGTCAACCTGTTTACGTCGTTGCAAAAGCAGCTTGGTCTGACCATCCTCATTGTCGCGCATGACCTGGCGATCGTGCGCGAGGTCTGCTCCGACGTGACGGTGATGTATCTCGGCCGTATCTCGGAAGCCGGCGTGACCCGGCCGCTGTTTCGCGAGCCGGCCCATCCCTACAGCCAAGCGTTGCTGTCGGCTGTTCCTTCTCCTGATCCCCGCATCGAAGCCGGGCGCCGCCGGATCATTCTCGCCGGCGATCCGCCGAGCCCAAGCGCGCCGCCTCCCGGGTGCCGGTTCAACACGCGTTGTCCCGTGGCGATCGATATCTGTCGGGTCGAGGAACCAATTTTGCGGATGGTGCCCCACGGCGGCGTTGCCGCCTGTCACCTCGCAGATAGCGCCCACCGCCCGGTGATCTGAAGGATGGTCGTTGCAGCCCCTCTTGACCACGCTGCCAGAGGGTCCATCTTGATCGTGTGGATTGTCCCGTTCTCCTGACTGAGGCGCGCTGAATGTCGAAGGCATGTTTTGTCCTGGCATTTGCAGCTATGTGGCTGACATCGCCGCTGGCGCATGCCGATAATGTCGATCTGGCGTTGGAAGCTTTTCACGGGATTTGTCTTGCGCACGGGCCAGATTTCGAGCGAACCGCCGCTGTTGCAAAGAAGCGTGGATGGACACCGCTGTCCGGCGACGCAGCGCTTGCTCCGGTCGATGACGTAAAAGCCTTCCAGGGTTGGGTGGCGGCCGGCGACGAACTACCGGCCAAAACCATGATCGCGGTGACAAAAGCCACCTTGAACGGCAGCGCCGTGCAAACCTGCTCAATCAGGCTGTTCGATGTCGACCGCACGGCATTCGAGGAGCGTTTTTTCGCCCGGACGGACGCCGAAAAAATCGGCGAGGACAGAAACGGGGCTCACGTCTCCAAACTCTACATATTGATTGCCGGCAATCGAAAGCAGCTCGTCCATTTGACGTCGCCAAGGTCCCGGATCAAGTCGAGCATGATCATTGCAAGCTCGATAGCCGATGATTAATCGGGGTGAACAGGCGGCCGATGGCGACCAAGGGTAGTGATTCCGATGGTGCTACTCGTGGCGCCACACCTTGTAGGCCGAGATGACGAGGATAGCAGCCAACAGAGGCAGCAGCACTTTCTCTGGCACGATGCCCAACAACATGCCGCCGATCCATGTCCCGACAATCGACCCCGCAGCAATCAGGACCACGAACCATTTGTTCCTCGCAATTACGCCAAAGCTTTGGTCCTGCGAATAGCGGGTGAAACCGGCCATCATCGTCGGAAGGCTCACCGCAAGCGACATGCTCCCGGCAAGCTTGATGTCGATCCCGAAAAGCAGGACGAGCGTGGGGACAAGCAGTTCCCCACCGGCTACACCAAGCAGCGACGCCACGACGCCGATGGCGAAGCCGGCGATGATCCCGGCAATGATCAACGCCGGCCCGCTGAAAGGCCGCAGGTTTGTTGCGCTCGGATCGTGGCCGAAGACTAAGACAATGGCGATTAGCAGCAGCAGTGCGGAAATCACCTTATAGAGAGTTTCGGATTTGAGCCTTGTTGCCCAACCCGCACCGAACCAGGCACCGGCTAGGCTACCCGCCAGCAGATTGAGAATGACCGGCCAATGAGCTGCGACGGCGGCTAAAGGGACGGTAGCGGCCCGGAAGGGCAGGGCAGACGCAACCACCACCAGACTGGTGGCCTTGTTCAGAATTACCGCTTCAAGAGCGGCAAACCGGAACAGCCCGATGAGGAAGGGAAGTCGGAACTCTGCCCCGCCAAGGCCAATTAGTCCGCCAAGCGAACCGACGACCGCGCCAACCACAAATGCCAGTATGCCGCGTCTTTCGGCCATGTGGACGATATGCAGCAAGGGTGTGTAAAATTCTAGCCCTCGATCCTCGATGGCCCGTCTCTCGGAAGAGACGCGGATTTTTTTGCGTTTGCAAGGAACTCGCGGTAGGAACCATTCCTCGGCATCGATCCGGAGCAGAAAGTTGAGCGATAAGCAAAAGATCATCTGGATGATAGTGCTGGCAATCCTTGCTGGTATCGCGGTGATCATGCTCAAACATTGGCTGAAGGGCGACCTTGGGTAGCTGCCTCTTTAGATGAAGCAACACAGCCCTGATCGATCAAGGTTGGTATGGGCTTTGGCCCGTCCCATTTCGGCCTGCTTGCAATGGCAGGTGTCCTGCCTGATCCGGAAGCGATGAAATGCGAGTGAAAATGCGACTGACAGGCATGGTATCAGGCGTCGCGCTGTTGCTCGCTTCCGCCGGGGCGGCGAACGCCCATCCGCATGTGTTTGCCGAAGCGAAGCTGGATCTGACCGTCGGTCCAGACAGGATGGTCAAGTCACTTCGGCATCTCTGGCGTTTCGACGACCTCTTTTCCAGCACTGTGCTGATGGAATTCGACAAGAATTCCGACCTTGTCCTTGATGCCAAGGAACTCGATGAAGTCGCCCTCACCATCCATGCGTCGCTGGCCGAGTACAACTATTTTCAGATGGTGACCTTGAACGGCAAGGACGTGACGATGGCGCCGCCGCCGAAATTCAGCGTCAGCTATGAAAACGATCAACTCGTCGTCCAGTTCGAAACGCAGCCGAAGGACCCGTTGGCTCTTGCTGGAAAAGTCAGCATCGGCGTCTACGACCCGACCTTCTATACGGCGATCGATTTTACCGACGACGACAAGATTGCTGTGGCTGGCCTGCCTGAAGGCTGCTCGCGCGCGGTCGTGCGTCCGGATCCGGACACGGCCATCGCGCAGAACCAGAAGAGCCTGACAGACGCATTCTTCAGTGACCCGACGGGGACCAATCTAGGCAAGATTTTCGCGACACGCCTTGAACTGACATGCGGCTGACGGGAGCCGGTTCGTCGCGCTGGCGGCTGCCACGCCGGCACTCTAGCCGATCAGGCTCGCTGCCGCAAAATCAGTCACTGTTCAGGAATCGGAACTCTGCACACATTAGGCGCCGATACCTTTTCCCGCCATCCTCTGGAACAGGTCGTCAGCCTGTGCCGGTGAAAGGCTCACGTCAGTGGCGACCCACCAGGCGAGGATCGCAAGAAATGCGCCGGCGATGAACTGAATGGCGAATTCGGCAGGCACGCCACGATCGCTGATCCGTTTCTCGACGAGTTCTTCCCGGACGGCTCGCCGGATACGCTCACGCAATTCGTCGTGGATCGTATCGCCGCTGCTTGCAAGCAACGCGTGGTGAAGCGGTCGGAATGCATGGGCGTGCTCGAACATGGGCAGGCTGAACTCGAACAGGCGGCTACCTGTTGCTTGACTTGCCGCCTCGCGCCTGCGGCCGATCGACCGCAGATGCGCCTCGATGGTCGCGCTGCGCAGAGCATCCTTGTCGGGATAGTGGGTATAGAAGGTCGACCTGCCGACATTGGCCCTCTGGCAAATGTCGTCGACAGTGATGGCAGCATATCCCTGCTCCGGGATCAGGGCGATGAGCGCGTCCTGCAGCAGTCCGCGCGTCCGTGCGACGCGTCGATCGATCGTGTTCCGCTCACCCGCACGTTCGATTTTCATGGCCATGGCCTTCTGCAGTGCCCGGTTTCGGACATTCGGCGGTCCGGTGTCCGACAACAGCATTTCCAGACAGTGTGTCCATTATGATACGCCAAGTCCAGGAGCTCAAATCGGGTTTGAGCACACCGCAATGAAGCAGAAGGTCGCCAGACATGCACTCATCTGATCATCACGCCGGCAACGGACCGCATTCGCGCAAGACCGTGATTGCGTTGGCCCTGCTTGCCAAGCTGTCGCTGGTCGCCGGCTTCCTCGTCCTCGCCAAATTGGGCATGGGCTATGTTCAGGCTGGCGCCTGGACGGCGGCATTCCACGGCCTCGTCCTTGCGGTGATCGCGGGATTGGCGCTATGGGGCAGCCTGCGTCACAGGGCGCCGGTCGGCAACGGTGCGCACGGCGCGAGCGACAGGGGCATCGGCATCGTCCTGCACCGGGCGGCGGCCTATGATTTGCTTGCGCGCGTTCTGACCTTTGGGCGCGAGGGCCGGTTTCGCGAGTTCATGCTTCGCCCGGCAAAGCTCCAGCCCGGCGAAGCGATGCTCGATGTGGCCTGTGGAACGGGAACCCTTGCCATTGCCGCGAAGCGGCTGGTCGGTTCGGACGGAAGCGTCACCGGCGTCGATGCGTCGGCCGAAATGATCGAGCGGGCGCGCGCCAAGGCCGAGCGGTCTGGTCTCGATCTGACTTTCGTCAAGGGGATGGCGCAGGAGCTTCCCTTCAAGGACGCGCAATTCGACATCGTCGTCGGCACGCTGATGCTGCATCACCTGTCGAAGCCCGTTCGATCGGCCTTCATCCGCGAGGCGGCGCGCGTCTTGAAGCCAGCAGGCCGGCTGTTGCTCATCGATTTCGGCAGGCCGGTGCGCAAGTCCAGATTGCCCAGGCTCCACAAGCATGGTCATGTCGACATGCATTCGGTCGCCTCGCTGTTGGCCGAGAGCGGATTCCAGATCAGCGATATCGGCACCGTCGGAACCAAGAACCTGAACTATGTTCGCGCGACGGCGAACAAGGACCAGCCAGGCCAAGCGTCGCCGGGATCGCTGTGATCATGCTCACGTGCTGGCTGAATGGCGACCTGTCTGAAGAAACAGCCACGTGTCGCAATTCGGCCTGCTTGCAATGCCAGCTGTCCTGCCTCAACAGCAAACCCGAAGTGAGTCTTCGCCATGCGCTTTGAATTGACCTGCGGATGAGGCCGGTTCCAGCCTGATGTTCCAAACCCTCGTCGAATTCCAGCGTACGATCTATCTGGCGCTAGGCGAGCAGATCAAGCTGCTCTCGGCCGGCGGCGGCTGGCTGGCCTTCACGGCGTTTCTGCCGATGGGCGTTCTGTTCGGCGCGGCGCATGCCCTGACGCCAGGCCATAGCAAAGCCGTGCTTGCCACCTATCTCGCAGGATCGGATGTCAGTGTCCGGCGTGGGCTTCTGGTGTCGCTGACACTTTCCTTCACGCATGTGACGATTGCCGTGCTGATCGCGGCGCTTTCGTTGCCGTTGGTGTCCATTGCCCTGGGCAGTGTTGGCCGTGCGCCGCTACTGGAAGACGTCAGTCGCGGCCTGCTTGGCCTGATCGGTGTCTGGATGATCTGGCGTGCCTTCCGCCATGGCCATCATCACCACAAGCACGAAGGCGAGGCGGTGGGGGTCATGGCTGGCTTGATTCCATGCCCGCTCACGCTCTTTGCGATGACCTTCGCGATATCCAGAGGCGTTCCGTTCGCCGGCATTCTCTTCGCGATCACCATGATGGTCGGCGTGGCACTGACCCTGTCTTGCGTGGCCGTGTTGTCGATCCTGTTTCGGGAGCGTCTGGTCCATTTTTTCGACAGCCGGCCACGCTTGTTCGATGTCATTTCGCGGTCCATCGAAGGCATTGCCGGCCTTATTCTTGCCGGTGTAGCCGTCTGGCAAATCTCTGCGCGTTGAAAGACGTTCAAGCAGACAGCCGGACGCAAAGCGTGGACCTTGCCGATGGATGGCGGGCTGGACGGCGCAATAGCGCTATCTGTGCGAACTCAGCGTGACTGTTTGCCCGAGCCACGTTGCACGCTCACCAGAGGGCCGACCTAGCTCTTCTTGACCGCAACTTTGTCGAGGGCTGCGCGCAGCCCGTTCGCCAGCTTCTGCGCATCGTCGTTCGCCCAGAAATGCATGAAAAAGAGCCGCGGTTGCTCATCGAGCATGTGGCTATGCAGCGCCGTAATCTCGATGCCGTCGTCCTGCATGGCTTTGATAACCGGATTGACCTCCTTTGCGGTCAGCACGAAATCACCGGTGATCGCCGCCTTGCCGCCACCCGTCGACTGGAAATTGATCGCAATTGCCGAGCCCATGGCCGCCGGCACTTCCATTCCATTTTCCTCAACCGGCTCAGCGCGCGGAATCGTGAACTGGTAGACCGCGCCATTGGCCTTACCCTTATAACCCATGGTTTGGTCGACACCGGCGGCGTCGAACTCGATCTGCGGAGCGGCTTGCGGCTGGGCGCCGCCTCCCATCGGTGTTTTGCTCAGCGCCAATCCGGCATGAAGCGCTATAGCGAGCGGGACCGGGTCGCCTTGGCCGAAGACGTGCATGTAGAGTGTCATCGGCTCGGCGCGCAGCAAATGGTTGTGCAACGCGGTGATTTCGATCCCACCTTCTTCGAGCTTCTTCATCACCGGGTTCACTTCATCTTGCGTCAGGACGACGTCGCCCATCACCATGGCCTGGTTCCCCATCGGTTCGAAGGCGATCCAGCCTCCAAGCGCAAAGCCGGGCTTCAGGGCCACGCCATCGAGCGAAACCTTCAGGTCCGTTCGTGGTAGCCCGACCCGGTAGACGCCATCAGGCATCTCGGTTCCGGACTTGCCGAATGCCTTCGCAACCATTTGCCAATCGGGAGCAGCCGACGCGGGCTGGAGCAGCGACGATATTGTCAGGAGCACTGCTCCGGCCATGAGTTTTGCATGCATGGGATTTTCTCCTTGTGATCTGCCCCCATTGCCCAATTCGTCATGCTGCTGCTGGCTTCGAGGCTGGCGGCCAGTTGTGCGTCTCCCCCTTGCGGCGCGAAGCCCAGGCATAGAGTGCGTCGTATATGACGAAGCCGTGCCTCAGCACTTCGTGGTCGTCGGGAGTCACATCCCGCAGACCCATGGAGATCGCCAGCAGGCCGGCCGATTGCGGCGTCAGGTCATGCCGGTCGGTGTCGGCACCGCGCACAATCGCGGCAATGGTCACGATCGCCGGGTCGCGCTCGAGGCCGTATTTCGAGACGAAGGTATCGAAACTGCAGCCGTCGCCGACATGGGTGAATTCGACGCCGGGCACGTCGTATGGCGTCGCACCCGTCTCCTGGGCAATAGGGATCACTTGATCGGGCGGCACGAAGAGGAACTCCGGTTCCTTGTCGATGAAGCGCGCAATCAGCCAGGGGCAGGCAATGCGGTCGATGACCGGACGTTCGCGGGTAACCCATTTCATGATTCATCTCCTTCCTTGAGTATCAGCGGGACGGTCGGCGCGCCGATCGCATGCCAGGCGGCGATGCCGCCTGAAAGCGCGCTTGCATCGATGCCGCGGCGACGCAGTTCGGCGACGGCGTCGCCGCTGACCTGGAAGCCGTAGACGCAATAGACGATGACCGGCCTGTCTCTAGGCAGTTCACCAGCCCAATCGGCGATCGTCTCGGGAGCTCGGAGCTTGGCCCCTGGCAGCATATCGCTGCGTTTAGCCAGATCCTCGGCGAGGCATACGTCGAGCACGACGAGATCGTCTCCTCGATCGAGACGCGCCCGCAGTTCCTCTGGCGCGATCGCTGGAACCGTGTCGTCCGATGCAGATACTGTTGAAGGATCACGCTGCGCGACGGCTCGGCGGTGGCGGGCAGCAACCCGCTCCCAATGGATGTTCTTCATGAACGCATCGACATAGGCGCCGGCCTTCGCGCCGAAATCCATGTGGTAAGCATGCTCGTACATGTCGAGCGCGAGGATCGGGACGCCGCCGGCGAGACAGTTGGTATGGTCCGCGGCCCATTGGATCGTCAGCCGATCGCGGCGCACCGACCAGGTCAGCAAGGTCCATCCCGAGCCGCCGGCCTGCGCCTTCGCACACGCCATGAACTTGGCGCGCCAGGAGGCCACGCTGCCGAAGTCGCGCTCCAGCGCTGTAGCGAGATCGCCTGCGGCATCGCCTGAGCCACCGAGTCCATCGAAATAGATTTCGTGCAGGATCGCCGAATTGGCGGCAACCAGTTCCTCGCGCTTCAGACCGTTGATGTCGAAGACTGGCGCCGCGCCCCAGTCGAGTCCGTCGAGCCGCTGTTCGATGGCGTTGAGGCGACGAACGGCACCGCCGTAATTGTTTTCGTAGTGGCTTGCCAACAGCCGCTCGGAGAGGCCGACGAGGCGAGGCGGCTTGAACGGCAGCGGCATGATCTGGTGTGGCATCGGTTTCCCCCTCTGCGGCACGGCCTATCCGTGAGGAGACGAACGCTATGCCTGAATGGAAAATGATACAAGTGTTGCATTTGGCTTTGTTCGTGATACGGTTCACTTATGAGTGAGGGGCAATCGCAGGAGCAGCGCTGGCTGCTCCTGATCCATCAACTGCCAAGCAAACCCGCCTACTTCCGGGTGAAAATCTGGCGACGGTTGCAAGGCATCGGCGCGGTCGCAGTCAAAAGCACCGTTTACGCCCTGCCGGCCAATGCCGAGATGCAGGAGGATTTCGAATGGCTTCTCAAGGAGATCGTCGCTGGCGGCGGCGAAGCGATGATGTGCGAGGCGCGCCTCGTCGATGGTTTATCGGACACCCAGGTCCGGGCGCTCTTCGACGCCGCCCGTGACGCCGACTATGCAGAGATCGTCGAGGAAGCGCGCGCTCTGGCCGCAGCAATCAAGACCGACGCGACAGCGGAAAAACATGCGGAAGCGCGACCGCAACTCGGCCGCTTGCGCAAGCGGCTCGCGGACGTCGTGACGATCGACTTCTTCGGCGCCAATGGTCGCCTCGCCAGCGAGGGACTGATCGCCGAGCTCGAGGCACAGCTTATAAAGGACAAGGCCATGACCACGGAACCGAAGAAGGCGACGGAGCCGAGCGAGCTCAAGGGCCGGATCTGGGTCACGCGCCGGGACGTGTATGTCGACCGGATCGCCTGCAGCTGGCTGATCCGTCGCTTCATCGATGCCGATGCCATCATTCGCTTCGTGGCGGGCAAGGGATACGTGCCGAACGAGGGGGAATTGCGCTTCGACATGTTTGAGGGCGAAATCACCCATGAAGGCGACCGCTGCAGCTTCGAGGTACTGCTGGCCCGCGCCGGCATTACCGATACGGCTCTGCAGGCCATCGCCGAGGTTGTCCACGATATCGATCTCAAGGACGGCAAGTTCGGCCGCGAGGAAACCACCGGCATCGCCAGCCTGATCGCCGGTATCGCCATGGCGAATGCGGGCGACGAGCAACGGATCGCCGAGGGCGCTTCGGTGTTCGACAATCTCTATCGATATTTCCGCTCCAAGCGCGGGTGATCTCAGCCATGGCCAATGCGGAGAGTATGGTGACAGCGTCAAACCGACAAAGCGACATGCCGGGTCATGGCGTTTCGTTCGCTGAGGCCACGCGGGTGTGGGCCCGAGTGGCCGCGCTCAGCTTCGGCGGGCCGGCGGGCCAGATCGCCATGATGCACCGCATCATCGTCGAGGAAAAACGGTGGATCGGCGAGACCAGATTCCTGCATGCGCTCAATTACTGCACGCTGCTGCCCGGTCCGGAGGCGCAGCAATTGGCCATCTATATCGGCTGGCTTATGCACAAGACCAAAGGTGGTCTCGTCGCTGGCATCTTGTTCGTGCTGCCAGGCGCGATCGCCATCATGGCGCTCAGCTGGATCTACGCCATCTTCGGCAACGTCGGCGCCGTTCAGGCCCTCTTCTTCGGTTTGAAGGCGGCGGTCCTCGCGATCGTGCTTGAGGCGGTCTTGCGGATCGGCAAGCGGGCCCTCAAGAACAACGTCATGGTCGGGCTCGCGGCGGCAGCCTTCATCGCTCTCTTTTTCTTCGATGCGCCGTTTCCACTGGTTATCTTGATTGCGGGCGTGATTGGTTACGTGGGGGGAAGAGCTGAGTGGGCTGCATTCCAGTCGGGCAATGGACATGGCAAGGTCGGCGGCAAGCAGGTCGCCGATGCCGATACAGCGCTCGGCGAAGGGGTGCCGGCGCACGCCCGGCCGTCCGTCAGTTGGTCGCTGAAGATCGCGGCAGTTTTTCTGGCGCTGTGGTTGATACCTGTCGTCGGGCTGCTAGCGCTGTTAGGGCAAGGCAATGTCTTCACTGACATTGCGATCTTCTTCTCCAAGATGGCGATGGTTACCTTCGGTGGTGCCTATGCGGTACTCGCCTATGTCGCGCAACAGGGTGTGGATCACTATGGCTGGCTCAAGCCGGGAGAAATGCTGGACGGCCTCGGTATGGCCGAGACCACGCCTGGCCCGCTGATCATGGTCACGCAGTTCGTCGGCTTCATGGGAGCCTATCGGGCGCCGGGCGTACTCAACTCCCTTGTCGCCGGAACGCTCGGCGGCTTGCTGACGACGTGGGTCACCTTCGTCCCGTGCTTCCTATGGATTTTCCTTGGCGCGCCGTTCATGGAGACAATGCGCAGCAACAAGGCTCTGTCGGCGGCGCTGTCGGCCATCACGGCGGCGGTGGTCGGCGTGATCTTGAACCTGGCGGTGTGGTTCGCGCTTCACGTGCTGTTCCGCGAGCTGCATGACGTCAGCTGGCTGGGCATGACGCTGGACGTGCCGGTGTTCGGCTCCATCAACCTGCCGTCTCTGGTGCTGACGCTCGGGGCGCTGCTCGCGGTATTCCGTTTCAAGATCGGCATGATCCCCGTACTCGCGGCATGCTCGATCCTCGGCGTGCTCTACGGCGTTGCAACGGGGTCGATCTAAGCTGTGTCGCGGGCGCAACCACTCTGCGGCAGGAGGCATCCCTGACAGCCCAGACGCCGACGAATGCTTCGCGCGAACCGGGGGCCAAACAGAGGTTTTCGCTGCTGCCTGCCGGTGCCAGGCCGGCAGCTGCCCTCCTGTTGACATCCAGGGGATTGAGGGCATTCGGCGACGGCCTCGTCAGTCTTCTGCTTCCCGCCTATTTGGCCACACTTGGTTTCAACGCTTTCAAGATCGGGGTTCTCACGACCGCGACGCTCGCGGGTTCGGCGGCGCTCACCTTGACAGTCGGGTTTATCGCACACCATTTCTCCCGCCGCTCGCTGCTGATCGCAGCTGCCGTCCTGATGGCCGTCACGGGGATCGCCTTCGCATTGGTTCAGGATTTCTGGCCGCTGCTCCTTGTCGCATTCATCGGAACGCTGAATCCATCCTCTGGCGACGTCAGCGTCTTTCTGCCGCTGGAGCACGCGCAGCTCGCCCACAGTGTCACTGATCGCGACCGCACCGCGCTCTTTGCACGCTACAGCCTCGTCGGTTCCCTCATAGGGGCAGTCGGCGCTCTGGCGGCCGGCGCCCCCGACCTACTCCGCCAGATTGTCGACCTGGACATCAAGCAAGCTCTCCAGATCGCCTTCCTGCTTTATGCCTTTCTGGGAGTTGGAGCGCTGCTCCTTTATCGGAAACTGCCGGACGAGCCGCTCGATGCGAGTGCGGCACCGGCAGAGCCATTGCGCAAGTCTCGAACCATTGTCCTCACGCTCGCTGCGCTCTTCAGCCTCGATGCCTTTGCGGGAGGCTTCGTGGTCCAGTCATTGTTAGCTCTTTGGCTCTTCCAACAGTACGGCCTATCGCTCGCTGCTACAGGTGCGATCTTCTTCTTGACGGGCATCCTGTCGGCCGGGTCGTATCTGGTTGCCGTGCAAATCTCCAAACGGATCGGGCTCGTAAACACCATGGTGTTTACCCACCTGCCGTCCAGTCTTTGCCTTTTGCTCATTCCCTTCATGCCGAGCCTTGGTCCGGTCATCGTACTTCTGCTTATCAGGAGCGCCTTGTCGCAGATGGATGTACCGACCCGCACCTCCTACGTCATGGCGGTGGTGACGCCGGGTGAGCGAGCGGCAGCGGCGAGTGTCACTGCCGTGCCTCGCAGCCTCGCGGCGGCCGCCAGTCCGATGCTTGCCGGCTCGTTGCTCGCGATGTCCGGTTTCGGTTGGCCGCTGCTCATCGCTGGCGCCTTGAAGATTGTCTACGACATCCTTCTGCTTGCGATGTTCCGCAAGGTTCGCCCGCCGGAGGAACGACGGGAAGGGCAGTAGCAGGTGCAAAATGCGTTGCCTGACCTGGCAACGACAAGCGAAATGGATCGCCCGTGCTCCGAATGCTTGTGGAATTTCAACGCCCCACCTATCTGGCGCTCGCCGAGCAGATCACCCGCCCCGTCGAGGTCATGCATCACGTCGACTTCGCTAGAGAGGACGTCGATCTTGCCGTGCGGCATGGCGATGGCAATTGGGCGGGGCATGATGTTGTCCGCCTGTGCTCCGAGCAACTGTTCGTGGTCTGCAGTCCCAAACTTCACCAGCGGATGCGCGAGCCGTCCGATGTGCTGAACTTTCCGTTGCTGCATCTTGATGAACGAAAGGACTGGTCGGAATGGCTCGAGGCCGCTGGCGTGGTCAATGCCGAACTCTCCCATGGGCCAGTCTTGAACCGCGCCAGCATGGTCATAGACGCCGCTATTGACGGCAAGGGCGTCGCACTCGCCCGCACCACGCTTGCGGCCTGGGACCCCATCAGCGGGCGGCTCGTAAGGCCGTTCGCCACGACGCTGCGATTGTCCAAGACCTACTGGATCGTCTGCCCCAAGGCGACGTCGATGCTCCCTAAAATTACGACATTCCCTGACTGGCTGTTGGCTGAGACCGCCGATGATGCGCGCCGCCTCAAAACGCTCGGTCCATAGGCCTAAGATCGAATCGTGAAGGTCAAGCAGTCGGAAAAGTTACTCGAAGGGCTCATCGTTCGAGGACTTCTGCGACGGGCGAACGTCCTAGGTCTGCGCCGCATCGACGCTGCTTACGTTGTAGGTATGTTCGCCGACAAGGGCCCCGACTATGTGGATCGGATCGATGCTATAAGCCGTGGCTGCATCTTTGATCTGTTGCACGAGCTTTTTATCGTTACTCAGCAACGCCAGAATCTTGTGGTACTTGGCGTCGTAAGTCGTCTTGAAGGCGCGGGTCCTATTCGCTGCCGCTGCGGGGATCGGCGGCTGCTGCTCGAACCGGTTTCCGGGAGGAACGACCGTGAGGCCTTCGCGAGAGCTTCAAGGCCCAATCCGTTGGCAAAAACCAGGACAAGGGCGGTCAGCTCTGTGAGCGCGTGCTTGGTTTTTTTCTGTCATCCCGAGGAGCAGGGTATAGACCCATGCTCGCCGCCCGTTCCTGTATGAACCATTCAAGCTCAATCAGCGTGGCACGCCGGTTGTCAACGCATGACCGCGATCGCCGGGCATAATCGCGCCCTGGGTGTGACGTATCGGTCACTGTGCTGGTGCTGACGCCAGCAAGTCGTTCGCGGGACCGGCATCTCGGCCAACCTGTTGCCTTGCGAATCTTCGAACACGACTCTCGCGTTGATCGAGCGTACCGCCCTTGGAAGGTTGCTTTTCACCCTAAACGTTATGATCGGTCCCGTCCGTCCAGGCTCAGCGGACCAGTCCAGTAGCACGAGCTCGTCCGACCTTCCGCTCAAGCAGTCGCATTGGTGTATCTGCCGTCGGTCCTTGCTACGGGTCGCTGCAACTTAGTGGTCGAATGCGCCTTTTCGTTCCCGCTTCGCAGATGCTAAACGTTCGCTATGCTTTACATTGAACTCGCGACCGTCGTCGTCCTGATCTGCATCAACGGCCTGCTTGCAATGTCGGAACTAGCCGTTGTCTCGGCGCGGCCGGCTCGGCTCAAAGGTATGGCCGAACGAGGCCTGAAGGGTGCCAATCGCGCGCTGGCGCTTGGTGCCGATCCCGGAAAATTCCTATCGTCTGTCCAAATAGGGATTACATTGGTGGGTGTGCTTTCCGGCGCGTTCTCAGGCGCCACGCTGGGCGAGCGCCTGTCATCTCTCTTGGCCGCTAGCGGCGTGCCCGGCAACGTTGCAGACGCCTTGGGTGTCGGTATCGTAGTGGCAGCCATCACCTATGCCTCTCTGATCGTGGGAGAACTTGTTCCCAAGCAGATTGCACTTCGCAATCCGGAGGGCATAGCAATGCGTGTAGCTCCGGCGATGACCGTCGTTGCGAAAATTGGCGCACCGTTGGTGTTTTTACTGGATTTCTCCGGTCGTGGTTTGCTGTGGCTTTTAGGCCAAAAAGGCGAGTCCAAGGAAAAAGTCACCGATGAGGAAATCAAAATGTTGGTTGCCGAAGCCGAGCATCACGGGACCATCGAGGCAGACGAACGCCGGATGATCGCGGGCGTCATGCGTCTGGGAGACCGGGCGGTGCGCGCCGTTATGACACCACGGACCGATGTGGACTGGATCGACATTACCTGGGAAGAAACGAGAGTGCGCAAGGCGATCATCGAGACGGAGCATTCTCTGCTGCCGATTGCCGAAGGTACGGTCGATGCAATGATCGGCGTCGTGCAGACCCGCAAGGTACTGGCGGGCATGCTCACGCAGAAGGTCGATCTCAGGCGTCACTTGCAGAATGCGCCGATCGTGCACGACCAGGCGGACGCGCTTGATGTGCTGACAACACTGAAAGGAGCACAGGTGCCTGTTGCCCTGGTCCACGACGAGTACGGTCATTTCGAGGGCATTGTGACGCCGGCAGACATCCTCGAGGCGATCACCGGCGTGTTCCGTGCCGATCTGGAAGCCGAGGAAGAAACGGCCGCCGTGCAGCGCGAGGATGGGTCATGGCTGCTTGCCGGGTATATGCCCGTTGACGAGATGTGTGATCACCTTGCCATCGAGCTTCCAGAAAATCGCGATTATGAAACAGTTGCCGGTTTCATCCTGTCGCACATGCACCATTTGCCGGCGACAGGCGAAACGGTCGAAGCGGACGGCTGGCGGTTTGAAGTCGTCGATCTTGACGGCAGACGCATCGACAAGGTCATGGCCAGCAAATTACCCAGCGGACGCCGGCTCGCTCAGCATTAAATCAATGATCGCGCAGGATGGCCGCATTTCTCTTACTGCCGTTCGCGACGATTGATTCACGCCTTGTCGGCAGAAGACGAGCGGTTCGAAGGCGCACATGCCAATTCGACCTGATGGACCGTGTCGCATGGATCAAAGTATGACCGACAACCATCAAGCTGCAAACCGGGAAGAAATGTAGGCGGTTAGCTTCACACTCGTATTGGGCGCGTGTTCGCTTGCGCTTCAGCGGGTATCAAAGCTAATGGAAACCCGGAGAGGACTTGGCTGCTTCAGCAGGTGAAAAGTGCTGCCTTTCTCACGGTTCTATCTCGCGTCGTGCCTGCTCGCGCTTATAGCGCTGGTCGCCATTCTTGAGCTCGGCCTGCTTCCGGCACTGCTTTCAGGCCTTCTCGTGTTCAACCTCGTTCATTTCACCGCACCGATGCTCCATCGAATCGGCGTCTCCAACAGTCTTACGAAAAGCCTTGCGCTGACCTTGGTGGCATTGATTTTAACGCTCCTGATAGCCGCCGCTATCTTTAGCGGCGTGTCGCAATTGACTGGCGGTTCGGAGAACGTCGTGACGCTCCTCAAGAAGATGGCCGAGATCATCGATACCGCGCGTGTCCATCTCCCGACTTGGGCGATGGCCTATTTTCCGTCGAATATCGAGGAACTGGAAGTCTTCGCGGCCCGGTGGCTCCGCGAACATGCCGGCCAGCTTCAACTCGTCGGGCGAGATGTCGGCGTCCTGGTGGTCCACATTATCGTCGGCATGGTGATCGGCGGCTTGATCGCGGTGAGCTCGGCGGCGCAATCGGGCGAGCCCGGCCCATTGGCGATCGCGCTGGCGGATCGTGTCAAAATTCTGAGCAAGGCCTTTCGCAACATCGTGTTCTCGCAAATCCGGATTTCGGCCTTGAATACGTTTCTAACGGCGATCTATCTCGTCGCTGTTCTGCCGTCCTTCGGAATCGATCTGCCATTCATCAGGACGATGATAGCGCTGACTTTCGTCGCCGGCCTTCTGCCGGTCATCGGCAATCTGATCTCCAACACGGTGATCGTGGTTGTCAGCCTCAGCATCTCCTTCCTTGCAGCGCTAGGCTCGCTTGCCTTTCTCATCGTCATTCACAAGCTCGAATACTTCGTAAATGCCAAGATTATCGGCTCGCGGATCAATGCGCGTGCCTGGGAGCTTCTTCTGGCGATGGTTTTCATGGAGGCCTGGTTCGGTATGCCGGGTCTTGTCGCCGCGCCGATCTATTATGCCTATCTGAAGGCTGAACTAACGATGCGCGGGCTGATCTAGGATTGGAGCAATGCCGATCGAACGAAACCGGTCGCGTCGATGATATCCTCGTGCTCTGGTTAACAGGCCAGCTAGCGTCAGGCTCATTGATTAAGACGGAAGGCGACGGCGGCTGCGATGCAGATTGCCGAAGAAGGTGTGTGCGTAGCGGTCAAATTGGGCGCGATGCGCCGCTAGTCCTTCAGCTTGGCGAACATGTTCTCGATCTTGTGACGTTGGCGGCATAGGGTGTTGTCGTAGTCGATCGGCTTGTTTCCGCTTTTGACCGGTGGAGCGCATGGTTAGAAGCCCAGCCGACCAGTTCTTGCCGGGACGAATTGATGTCGTAGCCGCGCGGCAACGCTCCATCCACCGAGTTATTGTGCAAGGACGTTGCTGATCTCGACCATGTTTGAGCGCACGCGCAACATATAGAAGCCAATAGTCGTTAGGTGATTCGGCAACAGCCAGCCGTCCTCGCGGCCGTTGGCGATGATGAAGGGCTGGATGCGCAGCGCCGAGACGAATTGCGCATCCATCGTGTCCCACAGATTGCCGAGATGCTTTTCCTTGATCACGTCCTCGAAATCGGCCTGGGCGCCCTTCATCAGCCCGTAATAGGCATAGAGTTGGCCATAGGCGAACCAGAAGCGGTCGTCGGCGCGGAAGTCGAACCAGCCATTGTTGTGGGTTTCAGCGCGCTCCTTGAGGATCGCCGAGGTCGAGCCGATGTCGGAGGAGATGCGGTCGATATACTGTTTCAGATTGTCGGCGCGGGCATCGAATGTCGCCTGGCAGGTGGCGAGCCGGGCGTTGAAGGAACGCAGCTTGCGCACGGCGTCACGATAATAGCTCGGCGTCGGAGTCTTCGGGCCGAACGGGCTTACGCCGAAATACCAGGTCTCCTCATCGAACTGCAGATTGCCGCGCGCATCCTGCAGGTCGCCGTCGATCTGCGACGTCGTACGCACGCGGCCGAGATTGTCGGCAAGCTCGGTGGAGGTGCGGCGCACCGCCTGGTTGATGCCGCGCTGGAACGAAGCCTTGTTGTCCATGAACGGCGTGTGATCCCAGTCGATGCCGAACAGACCGAGCTTGTAGAGGATCATCGACGAGATCCAGGCATTCTGGTTGACGTTGAGATCGGTGAGGTCAGCCGCCACCTGGGCGATGCCCGAGTTTCCGCAGGTCTTGGCGGTATCGGTGCCGGCGCCCGGTGAGACCTGTTCACCGGCCGAGATGTTACGGTTCTCGAAGGTATATTTGTCGACGTAGTTGGGGTCGAACTTGTTCCACCATTGGGTGGCGTAGAAGAAGTTGGCGTAGAGGCCGATCAGCACCAGAAGCGCCAGGCCGACCACCGCCTTCAGAATCCAGCCGCGCTGCGTGTACCAGCGGCCGGCCCACATGAACGGCCACAGGATCGCGCCGATGACGAGGCCGATGCCGCGACCAATCCATTGGAAAATCCGGGTGAAGAAATTCACGATCGGATCAAGCATGGCTCACGTCACCCCTTAGTCAGTCAAACCGTAAAGGCGCGTGCGAAACGCCACCTGTCTTTCAAATAAATGGTTTGCAGAACGACGCGCTGCATAGACCATCCGTCCCGGTTTTCAAACCGCATGGTTATCGGCACACACCATACCTCGCCTAGCCATTCGCACACGACAGGCAATTTCGGCGCTTTTTATGAGCGCGCCCGCGTGCCAGTTTACTTCGTTCTGATATCGATAGACGTTCGCCAAATGCAAGCAGTGTGCCTCTGCGAGATGCCCGTCTTGACGTTTGAGACTGCCAACATCACCATCACCTAGTGCTCGCTCAGCCGCAGACTTCTGGCTCTGTGCGAGTTCGGCCTCAAGTGGTTGGAGGCGCGGACGTGAAGGGCACCAAAGGCGGACCGTCATTGTCGGCCTCTGGCAGGGGCAGGAATCAATCGTAGGTGCCGCGGACGGCTATGCTCCCGGTTCAGTTCGAGTTCGATATCGAAGGCAAAACAATCGGCAACTCACGAGCAATCCGGCAGTTTCGTCTTGGGCTAGTTTAGTACCTGATACAGTGCGCCGCTGGCACAATCGTAGTAGCCAACTCGCCGTCGACAGCTCTCGGGCAGATTTCTAGTGCGACAAAAGGACAGGCAGGCGTAGATCGCCAAGAACGCTTTTGGTTGCTCCACCCACGACAAAATCTCTCATCCGGGAATGGCCGTAGGCACCCATGACAAGCAGATCGGCGCCCATGCTGACAGCGCGCGCCTGAAGCGTAACGCCAATGGGGCGATCTTCGAGGTCGATTGAGATCCCCTCAGCGGGAAAGCCACGCTTTCAGGCTCAGGGCGAGGCGTTCGCCAATATCGCGCAGCGACCTTTCGTCTGTCACTGTCAGTACCGTTATCTTTGAGGCACATTGCAGAAACGCGTGCGCATCGGCAACGGCCCGGGCCGCAACGCGGCTATCATCCCAAGCGATGATGACATGATCGATCGCACCAACGTTTGCGTCTTCCGGCAGAATTATGGTTGGGTGACCCGAACCAAACAGGACCGCATCAACGGTCATGCGCGCAGTCTGGTTATTTGGCTCCAACCCAATCAAAGCAAAATCGAAATAGCGTGACTGAGTTGCCGGTGGGTCCCCACATCATGTCCGACAGGACGCGACGTTTGAAGATGCAGTAAGTCCTCTTTTTCCACGATCGTGTAGGATTTTCACTTACCGACAGGATAATATGCTGAATGATGAAATGGCACTTTGCTTTTCGCGAGCGAGGTACTCCAAAGTTGAGCACGTGTGGACGTGATCAGGACCCGACTTCGCAACTGAGCTTTGGCGTTCGAAGGAACCAAACGCGTGAACCATCAGGCGGTGGAGCAAGCTGACACAAGAGCGGGAGGGGTTGAAGCTGTCGATCGCGCGCTTTCGATCCTCGGGTGCTTCACAGAGCATGACGAGGGTTTAAGCCTGGCTGAGATATCTTCTAGAACAGGCCTCTACAAAAGCACGATCCTTCGGTTAACGGAATCCCTTGTCCGCAGTGGCTACATTGTTCGCATGGCGGACAAGCGCTTTGCTGTCGGCCCTACGCCGATGATATTGGGCTCATTCTACCGTCGTCGTTTTAAGATAGAGGCATTCGTTCGGCCTCTCCTTTTGAGCCTTGTTGAACAGGCTGGTGAAAGCGCATCGTTTTTTCGAAAGGAGGGAAATGACGGAATTTGCCTATTTCGCGCAGACTGTCGTCATTTGATCCGCGATCAAATCCGAGAGGGTGATGTGCTTTCGCTTGACGAGCACGCAGCTGGCCAAGTGCTTGCACGGTTCAGTACCGCTAAGCCTAGGACGCGAACAGCTCTTATGGCGAAGATTCCGTTTATATCGCTCGGGAAGGGAGATTCCGAAACAGCTGCGATGGCCGTACCGGTTTTTTCAGGCAGCGAGGGCTTGATCGGAGCGCTGGCTGTTTCTGGGCCGCTGACCAGATTTACGCCGGAAAAGTTGGTCAGCATCAGACCGCTTTTGCTGGGTTTTGGCGAACGTCTATCGATATCCCTTGCGAGCAAACAATATGCACAAGCGCGCTCATAGAATGGTCGTGACCAGCACGTGTCTGCTTAAGGGAAGGGGAGTAGCAGTTGGGGCGGATTGGTGGCAAGCGAGGCTCCAAGTCGGTTACTCTCTGCTCTGTGGCAAGTGGTCCCGCCAACCATGACTGGAATCGACATCGGCCCCTTGCGGACATGACTGCCAGTGAGCGTCCAAGCACAATGCGCACCAATCAAAACGATAGTGACGATCTGATCCGCCGCTCTGTGGCCGCTTTCAATTCCGGCAATCATGGCCAAGCGATCGATGTGTGCGAATTGGGCCTGAAGCAGCACCCAGGCGACCCGGCGCTTTGCCATCTTCTGGCGGCTGTATTGTTCGCCAAGGCAGATCTGCCGGAGGCTCGTGCGCGCATCGAAGCAAGCCTTGCCACTCGACCCGACAATGTGCCCGCCTTGATACTGGCATGCCGGATTGCCCGGGCCGAAGGCAGGTTTGAAGCGGCGTTTCAGCTCCTGGATCGCGCGCCAAGACTGTCATCTTAGGCGGAAATGCTCGTCGAACGGGCACGCACCTTCGATCAAGCAGGCGATGCCCCTGCGGCGAGCGCGTCCTGGACACTTGTCTTGCAACGGGATCCGAAATCCGGGGAGGCAGCGGCGCGCCTCGGGCGCCTTGCATGGCAGCGCCGAGCGGCTGTCGAGGCGGAAGGTCTGCTCGAACGCGCAGTCGCCGGCGGCGGGCATCCGTCGGCCAGGTTCGACCTCGGGCTGGTGCGTCAGGACATGCGCAAGTTCGGCAGCGCTGCACAGGTCTATCGACGCGTGCTTGAGATGAGCCCGGACGCCCCGGAAGCGGCTGTCAATCTGGGTGTCGTCCTGCAGGAAACCGGCGACCTCGACGAGGCCATGGCAGCGTATTCATTAGCCTATGGTCTCAGCTCATCCACCTTCGGCGTCATCGCCATGGCGCTGACGTCGGCGCCAAGGGGCCGGCTGTGGCTTGATGAGAAAGCGCTGCGTCGCTCACTCGCTGGCGGAGCAGTCCCCGCCTGGCGCGAAACCGCTTGCGGTAGACGCCGGGCGTTGACAGGACATCGGCGACCGTCTGCGCATAGGATGCCTGTCGCTTTTCGTCGAACACTTCGTATTCGAGCTGCGGCGCAGCCCGCGGAACCACAAAGCACTGCGCGACCGGAGTTCCTTTCCTGAGCACCCCAGAGAATCCGGGCTCCGTCCAGATCGCCGGGAAATTGATGCCCCCATCGCTGAACCGGTCGGAATCCACGAGGCCAGTCACCAGCCTGAAGGGAAGATCCTCGCGATTGACCGGATGCGTCGCGAAGAGCGACCAGCCGTCCTCGATCTGTATGGTCCAGAAGCTGTTGAATTTGATAGCGGCTTGACCGGGAGTGGCAAACGGCTTGACCGGGAGTGGCAAACGGGCTGCCGGCGAGCTGCCCCGGCGTGTGGAAGCTCAAAGGCGCTCGGGGGTGGTTCTCAGTGACCGGGTCTGGAATCTGCCAGTCCCAGGAAAAGGTCCCTTTGTCGACGACGACATCGCACGGCAGGAGGATCATGAAGCCATAGGTCATCGCATCGATAACGGGCGGGCACTGCTTCAGCGTGCGAATGTCGCGGCCGTGGATCGCCGAATAGGCAGTGGCGGGCATTGCGCGCAGCCAATCCGGTAGAGCACCGCGCGCGAGGATCGGGCGTGGCAAATGCTCGATCAACATCGGATCACATCGGAAAATGACACGCATCGTCGCCTCCCGGCATTGCGGTACCACGATTGCCGATCACACTCCAAGCGGCGATAAGGTAGGGCAATGCTGCACTAATACCTTGGACAAATTGGCGAGTTTTTCTTCAATTCAGGCGAGACCCAGCATTTGCTAGGCCAAGCTGTTCCAAAGGCTATCCGGAAGGGCGCAACGCAGGCAACAACCCGCCGCGTCACACATGACCAACGGCACAATCGCCACCAAGACTGCCGCGTTTGCGAGGATAAACGGAGGGCGCTGCCAAGCAACTAGGCAAAAAATGAAAATGACGACGCCAACGACAACAAGATGCAGGCGAAAAGTTCAACGTGTCTTTGCGAGAACGACAGTCGACATCGTAGCTTGCTTTTGTCGTCACGACAATCCGGGCATCCTGTCTCGCCTGATGCGCCTCGTCGGCCGAAGTGTATGCGCAGATCAAAATGAAGGCAGACGGCATGGCGCAGCCAGTCGTTCGGATGATTGGAAGCTGAACAGCTGATATCCGCAGATGCTGTCAAGCGCGACGCTTGATAGGCTACTGCTTCCGTGCAAATGCTCCGTCATGCGAATTCTCCTCGTCGAAGACACGCACGACGTTGGCGAGGCAATCAGCCGCCGCTTCGAAACGATCGGCCATGCGGTCGATTGGGAGACGGACGGTCGTGCTGCTGCAGATATCCTCGGTTTCACCAGCTACGATCTCGTCATACTCGATGTCATGTTGCCCGGCCTCGACGGGTTCGAAATCGTTCGAAGGCTCCGGCAGGCAAGAAAGACGACCCCGGTTCTGATGTTGACGGCCCGTTCCGAGATAGAGGACCGCGTTGGCGCGCTCGATATCGGCGCCGACGACTATCTGGTCAAACCGTTCGATTTCCGCGAATTGGAAGCGCGCGCCCGTGTTCTGCTGCGGCGGAAAAGCGGGGAGGCGACCAACATCGTTCAGTGCGGCGATGTCGTGCTCGACCGCGCCAGCCGCTCGGTCCGGGTAGGCAGGCGCGAGGTGCAATTGAAACGACGCGAAATGACGTTGCTTGAGATACTGGCGTCGCGGCCAGGTCGCGTCTTCAGCAAGGATGAACTTATCGATCAGCTTTTTGGGTTTGACGAGCCGGTCAATCAGAACGCGATCGAACTTTATGTCGGCCGGCTGCGCAAGAAACTGGAAGGCGCCAAGGCGCAGATCGTCACCGTGCGGGGCGTGGGATATCAGCTGGCTTCCGATGATACCGGCTGAGCCTTCCCTTTTCACGCGCCTGGCGGTCCGCATCTCGCTGGTGCTGGGCCTGGGCGCGGCTCTTCTGGTGAGTGCGGCGTGGTACTACGCGCGAACCGCCGCCGATGACGCCTATGACCGGCTTCTGCTAGGTGCGGCCATCCAGATGGCGGACAGCCTTACGGTTGAATCCGGTTCACTCATCGTCAACTTGCCGGTATCGGCTTTTGAGCTCCTGGGCCTCGCCAGCCGCGACCGCATCTTCTATCGCGTGATCGATCCTTCCGGCGCGACGCTGACAGGTTATGCCGATCTGCAAACAGAAGTTGATCTGGCAGCAATACACGATGTCCCGGTATTGGAATCGGCGCATTATCGCGGCGAACCGGTCCGCATAGCGGTGGTGGCTCGCGCTCTATCCGATCCCGCCGTATCCGGTTGGGCGCATGTCATCGTTGGGCAGACCACGGAAGCGCGCAGTGCGCTCGCGGGGGAGTTGACGCTCAGAGCGACCGTCCTCCTGGGGATCATGAGCATATTGGCATTGGCTGGGGCGATGGTGGCCATTCGCTATTCTCTGCAACCGGTCAAGCATCTGGGAGCGACGCTTCGCCGTCGTGATCCACAAGACCTGACGCCCGTGACAGTCGTCGTCCCGCGAGAATTGCGGCCTTTCGTTACTTCCATCAATTATTTCATGAGTCGGCTCGACGAGCGTGTGAAACTCCTGCAGCGTTTCATCGCCGACGCGGCGCATCAGATCAGGACGCCGCTGACGGCGCTGACGGCGCAGCTCGATTTGTTGAGCCAGGCCAAACTCGACAGGTCGAGCCGCCAGCATCTCGATCGCGTGCAGCAGCGCGCCGGCGAACTTGCGCGCCTGACAAACCAGTTGCTCAGCCACGCCATGGTCATCCATCGTGCCGATTCCGTGCAGCTTCAGCCGCACCACCTGGCAGACGTCGCACGGCGCGCTTTCCGCGCGGCGGTTCCGATAACTGTCGATCCGGATATCATCGTCTCCTTCGAGGCGCCTGACGACGAACCTGTCGTGCTTGCGGACGCCGTCAGCCTGCGTGAAGCGATCGTCAATATCATCGACAATGCTCTGCGCCATGGAGTGGTGTCGCGCCTTGAGGTCAGGGTACGCAGCGACGGTACGCTTGCCCATGTCGAGGTCGAAGATGACGGACCGGGCATTCCGCCGAGCGAGTGGGAGCGGGTCACGCAGCGCTTCGAAACGTCCAAATCTCACGACGGCAGCGCAGGTCTGGGTTTCGCCATCGCATCGGAGGTGGCGGCGGCTCACGGGGGCGCGCTGACCTTCCGCGAGAAAAGCGAGGATGGCGGGAAGCGCACGCAAGGGTTCACCGTCACCTTGACGTTGCCCATCGCCAGAGAGAAGGCAGGATGATAGCGAGAGCATTGCGGGCATTCACTTTACTGGCTGCAATCCTTTTGTGCGTCGATCAGGCGGCAAGAGCTGCTGAAGGAAGCAGCGCATTTTTCCCTTCGCCGCAGCCGGAGAAGGATCGACTATCGATCCACGCCGCGACCGATCTGGCGGCGATGGAACCCCTGATTCGAGATTTTCAGTCCATTTTCCCCGATGTGGCAATCGACTACGTTGAATATGTCACCAACGACTTGCAAAAGAGTGCCAGCGAAGCCTGTCGGACGGGCGCGGTGCTGGGCGACATCTTGTTGTCCCCGTCGGTCGACCAACTCGTGAAGCTCGCCAATGACGGCTGCGCGGCGCCGCACGTATCGGCGGAAACCGCGCATGTCGCCGACTGGGCAAACTGGCGCGACGAAGTATTCGGCTTTACCTACGAGCCGGCCGTCTTCGTCTACAACGCCCGCCTCGTGCCATCCGGCGACGTACCGCGCACCCACATCGAACTCGCCGATCTACTTAGGCAGCGGATCGATTTTTATCGTGGACGGGTCGGAACGTTCGACATCCGGCTTTCGGGCATCGGCTACCTATTGGCGTTCAGTGATGCGCGGCAGACGACCGCGGTCTACGGTCGGCTTCTGGAAAGCATGAGCCGAGCGGAAACCGTGGTTCGTTGTTGCACCGCGGAGACCCTTCAGGACGTTGCAAACGGGACCCTGTATATTGGCTACAATATGATCGGATCCTACGCCTATGCAGCGGCCAAGGGGAATTCCGACCTAAGGGTCGTTGTCCCGCGGGACTATGCGCTGATACTCAGTCGTGGCGCGCTCATTCCGAAGACGGCACCGAGTATGGCCCTTGCCAAACGATTTCTCGACTACCTTCTGTCAGCCCGGGGACAGAAAGTCGCGAGGGAAAGTTCCTTTTTCTTCGCCGAGAATGGGCAATTGCCTGACGGAGCGGACGGCCCGGAAACACTTGGTGAGTCTGGTATCGCGCGCGCCATTCGCATCGGCCCTGCGTTACTTGCCGTACAGGACGAGGCGCTGCGCCGCCGCTTCATTGAAGATTGGAGCAAGTCGATGATAGGTGGCCAGGGCCAGCGACAGTGAAAACGCAGGATGCCGCCCCAAAATTTCAACAATCTCAGCGATACGTCGATGTGGCAGATCCCGCTGTCGTCTAGGAACTGAGCACGACCCATCGGGCCCAAGTCGGCTGAGCAAACCTCGACATCGCCGTGACAGGTTGGTGACAGGTCAGGATGATACTCGCCTTTTGTGCCTGGAGGAGGTACGATTTAGGCGAACTTGGAGGAGACCCTCAATGAAAAATCGTCTTGCGACGATGACGGCCGTGCTTTCGCTGTCAGCCGCTTTCGCGACGCTTGCCGCCGCTGCCGAAATTCCCGCCGGGTATCCGGACAACTACAAGGATTTGGTGGCCGCCGCCACCGCGGAAGGACACCTCAGCATCTATTCAACGACCGATGCGGCGCTGGTCCAGCCCTTGCTCAAGGATTTCGAAGCAGCGTTCCCCGGGATTGCCGTAGAATATTCCGACCTCAATTCCACCGAGCTCTACAATCGCGTCATCGCCGAAACCGCTTCGGGCCAAGGCACGGCGGATGTCGCATGGTCTTCCGCGCCGGATCTGCAGATCAAACTTGCGGCGGATGGTTATGCGCAGGAGTACAAATCCGTGGAGGCGGCTCACGTCCCCGCCTGGGCCTCCTACAAGAACATGATCTATGGTGCCACAGCCGACCCGGTGACTTTCGTCTACAACAAGCGTCTCGTGCCTGAAGGCGATGTTCCCGCAAGCCACGCCGATCTGCTCAAGCTGATGACCGGCAAGACCGCCGATTACGACGGGAAGATCGCGTCCTACGATCCGGAAAAGTCCGGTGTCGGCTTCTATTTCTACAACCAGGACGCCAAGACCTGGACCGATTCCTGGGCGCTCAACAAGGCCTTTGGCAAGGCCCATATCAAGCTCTACAGCTCCGCCGGCTCGATGATCGAGAAGGTCACGTCTGGCGAACATTCTATCGCCTACGGCATCTTCGGCTCGTATGGCCTCGCCAAACAGGCCAAGGACGAGAACCTTGGTGTGATAATCCCCAAGGACTATGTCCTGGTGACCACCCGCGCCACGGTCATTCCGGCGGAAGCCAAGGATCCCAATGCGGCGAAGCTATTCATCGACTATCTGCTGTCGGCGCGCGCGCAGAAGCTGATCGCCGACGACATCAAGCTCTATGCCGTTCGCGATGACATTGAGGGGGCAACCACGCTGGCGTCCATAAAGGCCGCTGCCGGCGAAAATATTCATCCGATCGCGCTCGACGACAAACTGCTCGAAGGCCTGGACGAGACGACACGGCTGGCGTTCCTCAACGAGTGGCAGAAAGCCATGAAGGGCGAGTAATCGCCTGATCGGGAGTGCCGCCACAATCGGCTCTTCCGCCTTCTTGCTGTTAAGAACCATCGGAACGGCGCGCTTGCGCTCTTGCTAGCGGACGGCCCCCGGCTTTGTTCGAGGCGATCATGCCCTTCCGCGTCTTTCGTGTCAGCACCAATCTCCTCGCCATCCTGGTGGTGTTGGCGCCGGTCACGCTGATCATCTACCAGAGTTTTCTGTCCGGCCCGTTCTTCCAGAAGACTGCGCATCTGTCGCTGAAGGCCTATAGCTTCATCCTTGCGGATGCGGATTTCTGGCTCGCGCTGACGACTTCGCTCAAGCTCGCGGTGGGGATGACGGTGATCGCCGTTCCGGTGGGAATACTGCTGGCATTCATCATCGTGCGTACCGACGTGCCGGGCAAGCGCTGGCTGGAGCCGATCATCCTCATCCCGGTGTTCATGTCGGCGGTAGTGCTGGCCTTCGGCTATGTGATGACGTTGGGACCGGTCGGCTTCGTCTCTCTGGCGGTCAAGTCGGTGATTGGCTACGTGCCCTGGAATGTCTATTCGGTGACATCGATCGCGATCATCGCCGGGCTCACGCATGTCCCGCATGTCTATCTCTATGCATCGGCGGCGCTGCGCAACGTCGGCGCTGACCTCGAAGAGGCGGCACGCATCGCCGGCGCCGGCCCCTGGCGCGTCGCCGCCAGCGTGTCGCTGCCCATGGTGATGCCGGTGGTGCTTTATGCGGCGGTTCTGGTGTTCTTCCTCGGTTTCGAACTTTTTGGACTGCCACTGGTGCTTGGCGATCCGGAAGGGGTGTTGGTTCTCGCCACCTATCTCTACAAGCTCACCAACAAGCTCGGCGTTCCTTCGTACCAGCTGATGGCCGTGGTGGTGGTGGCGATCATCATGATCGCGCTTCCGCTGGTGGTGCTGCAGCGCTACATGCTGCGCAACGCCAGCCGCTATGTGTCTGTCAAGGGCAAGGGCAGCCGGCACAACCCCATCCGGCTGGGCGCACTTCGCTGGCCGGCCTTCGCGCTCGTGGTGGCCTGGTTCGCGGCCACGGTGATCATACCGGTGGGCGGCGTCGCAATTCGCTCGCTGGTGACAAGCTGGGGCGTCGGGGTGAACATCTTCGAGGTGCTGACGTTGGATCACTATCGCGATCTCGCTGACTATCCGAATGTCGTCAGCGCCATTGTCAACACGGTCGGTGTTGCGGTCATCGGCGGTGCGGCTTCGATCGCGGCCTATACTGCCGTGGCACTCGCCGGTCACCGCTCAAACGCACCCCTGACCAAAGTCGTCGACTACGTGGCCATGATACCGCGGGCGATGCCAGGCATTGTGGCTGGCCTGGCGATGCTATGGATCTTTCTGTTCTTCAAGCCGATCGCGCCCCTGCGTGCCACGATGATCTCGGTGTGGCTCGCCTATACCATTGTCTGGTTCGCCTATGGCATGCGACTGATTTCCGGAACGCTCCTGCAGATCGGCAAGGAACTCGAGGAAGCCGGACGATCAGTTGGCGCCAGCGAAGGCCGGGTCGCAAGGGACATCACGCTGCCGCTCATCCGTGGCGGGATGTTCTCGGCCTGGCTGCTGATCTTCCTGATCTTCGCGCGTGAGTATTCAACCGGCGTCTATCTGCTCGGACCGGGAACCGAAGTGATCGGCTCGCTCATGGTTTCCCTGTGGGGCACCGGCGCGATCGATCTGGTCTCCGCTCTCGCCGTCATCAACACCGCCATCATCGTAACCGGTCTTGCCGTCGCGATGCGCTTTGGAGTCCGCCTCAATGACTGACATCATCATAGATGGCCTGCGCCTCAGTTACGGCACCCTCGAGATCCTGAAAGGTGTGTCCTTCTCGGTCGAACCGGGCCAGATCGTCGCCTTGCTCGGCGCCTCCGGGTCCGGCAAGACGACGCTCTTGCGAGCGGTCGCCGGTCTGGAAACACCCAACCGTGGCAAGATACTGCTCGGCGACAGGCCGCTCTTCAATGCCGAGCAGAACATCAATCTGGCGCCGGAAACGCGCGGTCTCGGGCTGGTATTCCAGTCCTATGCGCTGTGGCCGCACCGCACGGTGTCGGAGAATGTGGGTTATCCGCTGAAGCTGCGCAAAGTGTCTCGGGCGGATCTTGCCAGCCGCGTCCAGAAGGCTTTGGACAGCATAGGCCTCGGCAAACTAGGTGAGCGCTATCCGCACCAGCTCTCCGGCGGCCAGCAACAGCGCGTCGCGTTGGCCCGCGCGCTGGTCTACGAGCCGAACGTGATCCTGCTCGACGAGCCGCTGTCCAATCTGGACGCCAAGCTGCGCGAGGAAGCGCGGATCTGGTTGCGTCGCCTCATCACCAATCTCGGCCTATCGGCACTTTGCGTCACCCATGACCAGGTCGAAGCGATGGCGCTCGCCGACCGCATCCTGCTGCTCAATGGCGGCCAGATCGAACAGGACGGAACGCCCAAACAAATCTACAACAAGCCGAAGAGCCTGTTTGCAGCAGAGTTTATGGGCGCCAGCAATCGCCTTGACGGCGTGGTCGCCGCCATCAAGGGCAACCGTGCGGAAATTGTCGCAAACGGGATCCATCTCGTGGGCAGTGCTCAGCAGGAGCTGACCGTCGGCACCAAAGTCACCGCACTCGTCCGGCTTGAGCGGGTGACGTGGTCCGGGAAGGACGGCCCGGGGCGTATTGCCATGACCTGCGTCGAGAGCCTTTTCCTTGGCGACCGGCACGAGGTGATTTTCGAAGGCAATGACCTGACGGTCCGGACTTATTCCCGCGATGCCCTTCCGTCCGGCCAGTACTACGTTGAGTTCCCCGTCGAGGACCTGATGGTTTTCGCGGCGGAATGCGGGAGCCGAACGCTGGGCACGACCAAGTAATTTGATGCGGGCATTGAAGTTCGACCACCCGGTACCGCGAACGGCGACCACAAAAATTCCGCCGGGAAGAAGAAGCCGTTCGCGGCAACGAGCCGGTCGTAAATCTCGTTCAGCTCGTCGGTCGTGACGCTTTTGACCGAGCGCTTTGTCTGGCCCTTGACGACCCAGCAAGCGTCATAGACGCGCTGGGTGACGCCCTTCAATGTTGGGCCACCAGGATCATTCTTATTGTTTGAATAGCCGCCTTCGTGCGCGAGCACCTTGGCAAGCGATTCCTTCTCACGGGAAACTGCCATTACAATTCCTCTTGGGTTGTGTTGATGCGTGTTTTCCGGCTATGCCATTCGGCAGAGGCGGATCGAAGAATGTCGGCTATTTCGAAGTGGATTCGGGACGCACGTGCGAAATTGCCCGAGCATGTTTCTGTCGGCCGCCACACCTATGGCGTCACTTGGCGGAAAGTGCTTTTCCCAACTAGTGAATCTCCCCTAGACGTCGGGAGCTTCTGCTCAGTTGCTGGCCAAGTCCTCTTCATGTGTACTGGTCAACACCAGACAAAGAGTGCCACTTCATTCCCGATTTATAGCCGCCTCCTGAAGCAGCCTGAGCCGATACCCAACGCCGGAAAGCCTGGAGGCATTACGATTGGCAACGATGTTTGGATTGGCCACGGCGCCATCATATTGCCAGGCGTGACAGTGGGCGACGGCGCCGTTGTGGGTGCCGGCTCCGTGGTCACCAAGTCTGTCGAGCCCTATGCAATAGTCGCCGGCAATCGTGCACGAGTCATCCGCAGTCGGTTCCCTACTGATGTCATTGCACAGTTGCTGGAAATACAGTGGTGGCTATGGGACGACGATAAGATCAAGAGCGAGGCAGCTATTCTCACCGGTCCGATCGAGACTTTCATTGCTAAGCACGCGACCAGAACCAAGTCGGTGTCGAGCCGGAAGGTCTAGCGATCTGGCCGTCGGCGCGATGCGATGTCGTCATGCCTGAACCTTCCTGGGAACAAGGGATTGGTGTAGAAACGATCGATGAGAAATTTTACGCTGAAATTGCTCTACCAGTATGATGCCTATTTCGCGGGGCTGGCTGCAGCGGCGACCGGCCTATCTGCCTACAGATTGGGTGCCGGATACTGGCTCTCAGGCATTGCCGCGCTGGCTATTTTCCTGTTCGTCGCCATAGCGGTTGACCAATATTTTCTCTGGTCATTCGATAATTACCGCGACCGGCAAAACAGCAGGACCAGATAATCATCAGGCCCAAGCCCCTACAACAAATGGGTTGTGGAACAAAATTAGGTATTGCTGGGCGGCCGAAAGGACTTGGTCGGGTACATCGCCTACGGCGACAAGGAATTATGCCACCGCGGCGTAGGCGCGAGGATGATTGCAGGATGGAGCGCTCGGACCAAGCTGAGGGCATCCGCATCGTCACCGTAAACTTCCGAAATGACCAGCGATCCGATTGAATGTCTTCATCATCGCCCCTGGCGATCGCATGACTTTTGGAAGCTCCTCTGGCCCGAAAACAACCAGCGCCACCACAAAGATGACCACCAGGTGGGTGATGCCAAATCCGAACATCGGTTCGTCCTCTCGCGCACATCGCCGGTAGCGACAATCTCTCCGCGGTTTTGCGACCGATCCGGTTGAACGCCTCGATCGACACCGCCAAGCCGGCCATCATACCGCTCGCGTGGGCCATTCCACCATGCGGCCGCGCGATTTGCCGTTCATATTTCGGGCCATGTGGACCGCCCGTCAACCCGAATATCAGGCGCATGTCTGGTGAGGATATTCGCAACCCTGCTCGCCGCGAGCGGACGCTACGCTGAAGCCGATGGCGCAAGCCCCTGCAAAACCTTGTGGTGAAGCCGGAGCTTGACGGCGAAAGTGCGGAAACCGGCTTCCATTTCGTCAGCATCGGGCGAAGGCCGCAGGCTCGAGCAGTTGCGTCGCGTAAAAACGCAAGCAGATCAAGATGACCGAACCGATCCGCTGTGTCATCGACACCGTGAACGATCCGCACGAAATCAGCCTCGATGAGAATATCACGCGCGAGGTAACCAGCTTCAGGTGTTGTTCGTTCATCCGACGATTTGAGCAGTGGACGGGGTGGTTTTGCAAGCCTGCCGCCCACATCGATTGTGCGTGTCGTCGCGGCAGCTATGACGGGAAAATCGTTCAAATCCGCTGCTTTAGATTGGCGATTTCGTCAAGGACTGTGTGTTACTTCACTCACCTGCCTTTAAAAAAATGAAAACCGCGACGGCAGGCGAGCAAGGGCATCAAAGGGGTTTGATCTCATGAACAGAGTTGTTCTCATGGCGGCAGCACTTGCTGCGATGCTGTTCGGCGCGTCTATCGAAGGCAAGGCCGCGGGCCTGATCGCCACCATTAATGTATCTTCGCAGACCATGACTGTCAGCCGCTATGGTCAAGTGCTTTATCGATGGAGCGTATCCACCGCCCGCAAGGGTTACATCACCCCGCGCGGCAGCTATCGGCCGCAACGGACAGCGCGGATGTGGTATTCGCGCAAATACGACATGTCGCCGATGCCTTATTCGGTGTTCTTCCGTGGCGGCTATGCCATTCATGGCACGGGCCCGGTGAGATACCTTGGACGCCCGGCGTCGCATGGCTGTGTCCGCTTGCACACCGCCAATGCCGCGACCTTCTATTCAATGGTGCGGGAAGTTGGCTTCGGCAACACGCGGATCGTCGTCACCGACTGAGGCTCGGCGCCGACGAAAAGACACGTCCTAGCGGACGTTCCCGCGCACGGTTCGCCGGCCTCATTCCAAATGTCTTCTGAGCGCTCCATTTCACATCTGAATTTGACGGCGGTCTGACCTTCACCCCATCCGAATCAGTACAGATAGCTCCGCCTCAGCTGATCTTCAGCCCAAGTTTCTTCCGCTTCGGACGCGCTCCTGGGTTTTCCGGCTCATACGCAGGTTCCGCCTTGCGGCCCAGGCCGGACGCCTTTGCAAGTTGCGAACGAGACAAGGAATAGCTCGGCGCCACCATCGGATAGTCCTTCGGCAGGCTCCATTTCTCGCGATACTGCTGGGGCGTCAGATTGTAGTGCGTCGCCAGATGACGCTTGAGCGATTTGAACTTCTTGCCATCCTCAAGGCAGATCAGGAAATCCGACGTTAGAGACTTCTTGATCGGCACTGCCGGCACCCGCTTCTCGTCGGCGAACGGCCCGGTCGCGTATCCAAGACCGGAAATTGCCGTATGCGTATCTATGATGAGGCGCGGCAAATCTGAAGCAGGCACTGGGTTGTTGCTGACATAGGCTGCAACGATATCCGTAGTCAGGCCGATAAGCTCGGCTTTGGTCTCGGCAATATCTTTGGTCATAGCGGCCCTGGAAATATGCACTTGTGATGTAGCCTGTCCCGTTATGAGTCTAGCTACAGGAAGAACAATCGTCTGCATACCCTGAAATGGATGATGCCTGGGTGCGGGAGACCCCGCATGACGATGCTAGCTGATCGCGCGACGGGGCTGCCGGCGCGAGCACCAACTGATCTTAGAAAGGGCGGCCGCCAGAAAGCAGGCCTTCTTGTCGGAAATCCCAACATCTAGGCACTTGGAATTCCGCTTCGGTCTGCGCTAATTTCATGGGCGATGTGACACCGCTGGGCAATTCGCTGCGGGTCGGTGCAATTCGTTATGAATGCGTACTGGTCCAGGTTGCTTTGGTCGAGATGCCTTCTGAACGCCCTGACTGGAGTCATGACATCAGATATTCCGAGCATCATGTTAGCATCTTAGCTTGGCGTATAACCCGACAGGACACAAAATTGACAAAGGAAGCAACTGAAAGAGCCGCACGTATCGTTCGAACTGTTTTCGAAACGCTGAAGCCGGGTTTCGCGGTCAGGCTGTGGACCGGCGAGCGGATTGGCCCCGCCACCGGCCCCGTGCTCTCCATCAATGATCAGGATATCGTCTGGCAGATGGTCCGCCGGCCCTCTTTCTCGACGCTGATCGAGATGTGGATTTCCAAGACCGTCGACGTCGAAGACGGGACGATTTTCGATTTCTACGCCCTGCCTTCACAGGGCAAGCTGAGGACGAAGCTGAAGTCATTGCCGAAGCTGGCGATCCTGCGCGACCTGCCGGCTGTGCTGCTTTCACGAAAACAAATGACGGCGCGGACCGATCTGTCTGGGCGCAATCCGTTTGTCAGCGGTTCGAGCCAGGAAGCGATCCAGCATCACTACGACATTTCGAACGCCTTCTACCGGCTCTTCCTCGATGAGCAGATGGTCTATAGCTGCGGCTACTTCAAGGATTTCGGCAACAGCCTCGATCAGGCGCAAATCGACAAGCTCGACCACATCTGCCGCAAGCTCCGGCTGAAGCCGGGCGAAAGGCTGCTCGACATAGGCTGCGGCTGGGGCGCCATGCTGATCCATGCCGCGAAACACTACGGCGTCGTCGGCCATGGCGTCTCGCTGTCGCAGGCGCAGACCGATCTTGCCCGAGAACGCATCCGCGCCGAGGGTCTGGAGGACCGCATCACCATCGAGATCAAGTCCTATACCGAGCTTTCCGGCACCTTCGACAAGATATCGTCGATCGGCATGTTCGAGCATCTTGGGCTTGCCAATCACGCCACCTATTTCTCGACCATCCATCGTCTGCTCAAGCCGGGCGGCATCTATCTGCATCATGCCATCACCCGTCGCAGCAAGGGCGATATGAAAAAGACCTTGCGCAAGGGTCCGGAATTCAAGGCGCTGATCAAATACATCTTCCCCGGCGGCGAACTCGACACGATCGGCATGACGCTCGGCAATCTCGAGGCGCATGGCTTCCTCGTCTACGATGTCGAGAATCTGCGCGAGCACTATGCGCGCACCTGCCGGCTGTGGGCAGAGCGCCTGCACGCCCGGTTTGACGAAGCCATCGCCGAGGTCGGTGAAGCCAAGGCGCGGCTGTGGCTGCTTTATCTCACCGGCTGTTCGATCACTTTCGAACGCGCCTCGGCGCAAATTTTCCAGACCGTCGTTACCAAGCGTGCGCGGGGTCCAAGCGGTTTGCCGCCAACTCGAGCCGATATTTATGGCTAGAACGCTGACCGGGTGACGCCGCTGGTCTAGCCAGTCCAGAGGTTAAGCTGAAAGCGAGCACCCGCACCGAAATCGGGCAAATGAAACCAGAAAGGAGATTGTTCGTTCAGAAAGGGGGCAGCGATTGGAGGTGTTGCGGGCAGCGATGGCGCAGGCCGGCACCTGCTGGATGTGGGTGTACAGTGGGCCTTCCTGTTATGGCGCCAGCATATGCACCACCAGACGCGCGATCATACGGGAGGCCAGTGTATACCTAGAAGCCGGAAGCCTGCATCATGCCTATTTTTTCGGTGAAGCACTCCACGGTCTATCGTGGCTCCCACACATAAGGCTGGCTCGCCGAAGTCCGATGCCGGGATCTAGTACTCCTCGAAGCCCCCGTCAGTATACTCCACGTAGCGTGTGCAGATCGTTGCCTTCACGCCCGCAGCCTGGAGCTCGGTATTCATGCGAGGATCGAGTATCACATCGTCCGCGGCGCCTTCGACATCTGCGGCAATCTTCAGGCCAGGGCTGAGCGGTAACTCAGCCAACCTATTGCCACGAGCGTCGTCGAAAACCAGCGTCGCACTGATTGATCGGACAGCCTTTTGAAGATTGCTTTTCAGCCGGAACGTTATGGTCGGCCCCTTTTTTGTAGGTTGGGCGGACCAGTCGAGCAAGATTAGCTTGTCCGACCTTCCGACTGCGCAACCAGCGGAAGCGGCCGGCGCCGATATCGCCGGAAGCAGCACCAGGGCCACAATCGAACATGGGATGAGCGTTCGGGCTATCATTGGCTCAGTCTTCCGGCTTCGTATTGTGCGGGATGGCTAGCCGTAGTGGGTTTCTTCAGCAAGGACCAACAATATCATTATCTGCAAAGGATTTTCGAACACCGAACGGTCTTCCAATTGCACTTCCACGGCAAGCGGCCGTGCCGGCCTTTGGCTGGCTCTCGCCCGGCGAGATGGTCAACGTGCTCGACTTCGCGGAGATCACGCCGGGGCCGTTCATCCTGGTGCTGCAGTTCGTCGGCTATATTGCGGCCTTCCGCGCACCAGGCGCGCTCAATCCGCTCGACGGCTCATCGAGACGGCACGAGCGATGATGATCCAGATGGGCTCTTTCGGCGACAGTGGATCCGAGAAAAGCTCCTCAGACGGGGAGCAGCACCAGGACGGACCAGAGAATGGCCAAGCGTAATTCTATTTGCTGCCGGCCTTGCTAAACACAACCTTGCCGTCCGCTTTGCGAACTTCGACCGCCACGATACCGTCATTGTGCTGCCGCTCGTCGAAGCTGGCCAGCGCAAAGTCCCGCGCCTCTTTCTCGGCATCGAAAGGCGTCTGTTCAACGATGCCGTGTTTCCCGTACCAGATCACCGTGTAAGCCACCCCCACGGCGCTCCTCTAGCTGACGGATAGCGGGCCAAAACGGCCAGCAGCTCTCCGGGTGCATCGAGTTCGCTTAGGATGGAGTATAGTGTCGTGGTCACCGCGGCGAGGTGATCCTCTGATTTCCCATTGTCGTTTACGGCACCGGGTTCGGGCGGCTGTTCCATGGGGCGAACTATGCGCCCTATGGCTGCGATCGTCTACAATCTTACGAACTCGCGTAGTTTCAGGCGAAGCCGCTGGCCTTCTGCGAACGCTGGGGCGTAGGATTCCAACTCAAATGACCGGCTGTCTTCGTTGCCGTCTTCGACCACGCGAACAAACCCTTCGCCGCAGGCTTCGATCACTTCCATAAGGGTTTAATTCTGGTTGAGCTGAACTGAGCCGTCCATCGCAATTGCCTCACACGCTACATGGGCAATGGCGGATTTGTAAGACCACCAGAATCAGCTTTTCAAGAGCAAAATTCGCTGCATTCGCGTGCTTGGTTGCGAATGAAAAAGCCCGCTGCCGGGAGGAGGTGGCAGCGGGCTCGATTTCGATTACGGCGCGGGAGGAGGTGCACCGCTTTCGGGTTGTCGGGTCTCATCTGGGAGGAGTAGACGGCCGACCAGCTCAAACTATCTGGTTCCGCATATGCTGCAACGCACAATCGGACATGGCTCGCATGCAGAAGTGTCTACTCAGATTGTATTTTGCACCCGTGCGCCCTGCGACGAAAAATGACGTGCGGGGGCCGCAGCGACGGCAGACTACAGCCACCTGCCAAACCCGGCAGCCCGCCGTCGGCCACAACTATTGCATGTTTGAACCAAGAGGTACAACGCCACATAGAGAAGGCGGAGTCGCTGATAGGTTGCCTGCATGGCCGCGGAATGAGGCGTCTACCAATCGCATTTGCGCTTTCACATTCCAGATGGGTACGAGGTGCCAGTGGCTTCTACTCAGACTTGAGTAAGGCTCCAGGGGGCGTCCTCTGCGATCGAAATGCACCGCAAGCCCGTGGTCGACTGCGCACAATACGATGTACCGTTCGATCTGATCGTCTGATAGCTCGCAATCCGGAGCTTTGTCCCGCACCGACTGAGCTGCTGAATAAGTTGAAATGATGCGTCCGGGAGCGCAGCGGTCGAGATACGCCTGCACAGCGTCTATGACGTTGTCCGGAACAGGAAAGTTAAAGTGCCGCAAGTTGGTTGTGGTTGAAGCTATGGTCCGGTTTAGCATTTCGCCTACAGAAAGCCCCGGCGCACGCTATCAGGTAGGCGGATACATCTGCAAGGACTGATCGAGAACGTGGACTGTTGTTCACCGAATTCTAATATACGTTCTGGCAAGGGATTAGTGAAAGCGTCTCCTTGCCAATAAGAGGTGACGGCACTCGTGACGTGGCTTGGCTACGGAATGACTCGCTAAGCGACGGTTTAGAGCGCATCATTGAGCCGTGGCTGGCCACTGTACGGGCGCTGGCGCTTGAGAGTGTCAGCGTACTCCCGCCCTTGCCGGGAGTTGCGAGATGAAAGACGCTACCCCCTTCGATCCCGTGTCAGCACTCGATTTCCATGGGCTGCGAAGCGCTTTCAAGGCATCAGTCGCCGAACTGCTGATCCAGAAGCGCAATGGACTGAGCACGCCACGGCGATGGTGCGCGAACTCACGAACGACGCCCACGTTGATACCGGCATGATCCAATGGATCATTCGCAAATGAAGCCGCCACTTCTGGCAGCTGTCGCCTAAATTGTAAGCGTGTAGGAGAAGAAGCGGCACACAATGGCTGGATCGTCGCCGGTGTGGCCAGTCGCGGTCGATCACCGATGACGTAGGTGAGCCCCCGACTGCGCTTGACCACTATTCGAAATGCATTGACTGGCCGCGTATCATTGCCAGCGTCAGCGCGATTGCAGGGTTTGCCGGCGGCTTTTCCATATGCAAGGAGCCGTCGAAATCACGCCATGCCGCCATGCGCAACTCATCATCGCCATCGCCAGCCGCCGGGTCGAAGACGTGGGCATCACAGGGATCTCGATCGATCTCGATTGTCCAGTCCTTGAGCGCCTTGCGAGCCATCTCTTCGACATGGGAAAGGTCGCTGGTGAAGAAGGGGATACGGTCTCCATCCTCCGAAAGCGGCTCAACCCGATCGAGCGTTGGCCGCTCGGGGACCCAGCCGAGAACAAAGGCGATATCGAAATCGATCTGGCGGTCCGGGCCGGTCGAGATTTCCAGCCGCTTGACGACGTCAGGATAGAGCTGCTTACGATCCGGCCAAGTGTCCGGAATCGCCTCGGCTTGCAACTTCGTGCGGGGGACGTTAATCAGCTCCATGACCTGATGGTGCGGAACTTTTTCCGCGGGCCAGCCCGCACAACATGCCGCTGCAGCAGCCTCGTCGGCTTCCAACCAAACTGTGGCAGCCCGGTCCTCCTCTTCGGTAGGCTTGCCGTCTTCTGGAAAGCCTTTGATATCCCACCCTTCCAATGCGAACAGGCCTTCAGCGCCCTGCAAGGCCGTAATGCCGGCGCGTGCAAACACTGCTTCGGCTGCCGCGATACCACGCGCGAGCTCTTGGGGTGTTGCGTCCTCGATGTTCAAGCGAAGTTCCATGGTTCGCCTCCTATTACCTGATTCTGCCAATGTGAACAAAATAAGAACAAAAAGTCAAGATCGCCCTTGACGGGAGAGGAATATGTTCCTTATTTCGGCGTGATCTGGAGCAGCAAAGGGACCATGGTTCGGCGTGAAACGCGCTGGCCGGCGAAGCTATGGCAAAAACCGCGGAAGACAATTTCCGGATCGAGGTTTGGGATCGCGACGAGCAGGCTTTGTCAGAAACCATTTCGCGTTCCCCCGATTCAACGGTGAGTCAGGCGGCCTGGCAAGCTGCCATCCGGCGCCGGCCGGGCATGTTGCTGATCCACTACAACAGCCGACATGTGATGGAGAAAATCCTGACACCCGGCGAGGTGAATATCCCGCCGCAGACCATCATTGATGGCAGCGTTCACGCGGGCCTCGACGTCGCGCTCGGCGATCTTCGCGAATGGCATGTGTTGCGGGCTTGGTGCAGATCTTGTTCGCACCATGCAACGGTAAAGCCTGCCGGGCTCATCGAACGCTATGGAAAAGGCGCTCTGTTCAGTTCGGTCGAGCGAGCGCTTTTCTGCACGAGTTGTGACAGGGGAGGGCCTGTCAGGCTGGAAATTCACAAGCTGCCACGCAATTGAGGGAGCCGAAAGGGTGCAAGACCAGATCGATTTCTTCCAGGCCAACTCGGCCCTGGTTGTTCAATCCTATCGCATCGTCGCCGATCAGTGGTCGGACTGTCGAGAACCGGAACTGCGCGCGATCACTGCCGGGTCGGCTACCATCCTGAGCAAACACACGCGGACCACCGCGGACGGGGACAGTCGGTCCCGCGTCCCGTCCTGCGGCCGGCGCTATGCTGACGCTCCTACGGCTGTCCCGTTCACCGCCCGCGGCGGGGGCGAATTTCCTCCGTCCTGCGCGCGGCAATCGTCCGCTGTTGCGGACGCGCGCAGGACTGCGGCTTATACGCCGTTCTTCCTTTGAGCGCCGACGGTCGCCGGCGTGGAGATGCTTCGGCATGGAACCGAATCCTAGGCAGGGTATTGAATCGGACCATGTATCCGAGTTCCGCATGTCGGCTGTAGATGGCACCCTTAGCAAAAGGCGCACGCGGCGCAGAGACTCAGAATCTATCCCTACATATCGGCTCCCGGAGTTTCGGTCCTTCCAGCTCTGCACACTAACAGACGACATACCGGTGGGCGGGGATTGGCTCTTCGAGATGAAGTTCGACGGCTATCGTGCCCAAGTCGCCATCTCCGGCTCGAACGTCGTCGTGTATACACGCAATGGCCACGACTGGACCCGACAGTTCAAGGTCATCCTGCCGCCGCTTCAGAGACTGACCAAGGGCGCGGTGCTGATCGATGGTGAGATCGTCGCCATCGACAGCCAGGGCCGCACGAACTTCTCCATGCTGAAAACCGGCATTGCCGCAGGTATGCCCCTCAAGTTCTACGCCTTCGATCTGCTTGAGTTCGATGGCGAAGATCTGTCGAACCAGCCGCTCCTAAAGCGCAAGGAACAACTTGAGTCCCTGCTTGGCGCTCGCACCCCAGAGGACAGCCTGCAATTTTCCAGCCACATCGTCGACCACGGCAGAAAGGTGTTCGACGCCATGTGCGAGGGCGGTCACGAAGGCGTCATCGCCAAGCGCGCCGACAGCCCCTACGTCGGCGAACGCACCTGGAGTTGGCTCAAGATCAAGTGCACGAAGCGACAGGAATTCGTTGTCGGCGGCTATCGCCCAAGTGACACAGGACATGGCATGGCCTCGCTGATCCTGGGCACTTACGACAATGGCAAGCTCATCTATCGCGGCCGCGTCGGGACGGGGTTCACTGCGGCGATGCGCAAGGACATCCTCGCGAAGCTCTCGAAACTGCGTGTTGAGAAACCGGCTTTCGCCTCCGTCCCGAGAGACATTGCCCGACGTGCCAAATGGGTGAAGCCCGAACTTGTTGCCGAGGTTACCTATGCCGAAGTGACACCGGACGGCAGCTTGCGGCATCCAAGCTTTGAGGGCATGCGCGAAGACAAGCGAGCCGACCAGGTCGTGATGGAAATGCCGAAGACGCCGGCAACTCTTGGCTCCGCCAATCTCGATGCGGGAATTGGCAAGGAGATCGCCGCTGCTGTCGGCGTCAAGCTGACGCATCCAGACAAGATCATGTATCCGGGGACCAAGGTGACCAAGGCCACGCTCGCCGCTTACTACGCCATAGTCGCCGAGAAGATGCTGCCGCACATCCAGGATCGACCGCTGTCGCTGGTGCGCGATACCGACGGCGACCTGCAGCAGACCTTCTTTCAGAAGCACAGACTGCCAGGCATGCCCAAGGCCATCCATGACGGCCAGTTGGAGAAGATGTCCGGTAAGGAAAGCCGCATCTTGTGGGTTGATGACCTGGCTGGGCTGATCGCAGGCGTCCAGATGAACGTGCTCGAATTCCACATCTGGGGAAGCCGTCGCCAGCAGCCGGATCTGCCGCACCGTATGGTCTTCGACATCGACCCCGACGAGAGCTTGGGCTTTACTGCCGTCAAGCAGGCAGCCGTCGACGTATGGGGCATTCTGGAAGCGCTTGGACTGCAGTCGTGGCCGTTGCTCTCCGGCGGCAAGGGCGTTCATGTGGTCGTGCCAGTCGTCCCGGAGGCAGACTGGGACCAGGTCAAGAGCTTCTGCCAAGATTTCGCCGAACTGCTGGCCCGCACAGATCCGTCGCGCTTCGTCGCCAACATGAGCAAGGCGAAGCGCAAGGGCCGAATGTTTCTCGATTACCTGCGCAACGGCCAGGGCTCAACTGCAATCTGCCCCTGGTCGACTCGGGCACGCGTTGGGGCGTCGTGCGCGGTGCCTGTTAGCTGGGATGAGTTGCCCACCTGCGAAAGCGCCAACGGTTTCGATGTTTTCGCCGCCGCCGCGCGGGCTCAGTTGACCGAAGCCTGGGAAGGTTATTTCGACGTCGAACAAACGCTTACCGACCGCATCCGCCACGCAGTCCGGTAGCAACAACATGGTCAGCGACACTTGCTGATTTGGCGCGGACCGCCTTTGCCCCAAGTTCGGGAGCGTCCCCCTTCGAGGCCCGGCAACGCCCTCTAGAGTGAGAGTACGGACCGGTTTGCCGTGACGGGGTTGAGAGCTGGAGGAGAGGCCTCCGGCGCCCGTCGCGGAGAAACGCGATGTCCAGACATTACGCTCGCGCCGGCGCCGACCGGACAAGCCTCTATGACGATATCACGAACAAGATCATCGCCGAGCTGGAAGCTGGGCACTTTCCCTGGGTGCAGCCCTGGGGCACGGCGGCGGCGCAAGCACCCCTCGCCATGCCGGCCAATGCCGCCTCTGGCCGCCCCTATTCGGGGATCAACGTGCTAATCCTGTGGGGTGCGGTCGTCGAGCATGGCTTTCCCGTCCAGGGCTGGCTGACTTTCCGCCAGGCGCTATCGCTGGGCGGCCATGTCCGCAAGGGCGAACACGGGACCACCGTCGTCTATGCTGACCGCTTCATCCCTGACGACGAGAAGCATCGCGCGCGGGAAACCGGCGAGGCAGCCCAGGCGATACCGTTCCTGAAGCGCTTCACCGTGTTCAACATGGCGCAATGCGAAAATCTGCCCGACGATCTGGCGGTGTTTCCGCCCGCACCAGAGCCAGGACTGATCGAACCGGCCGTCGACGCACTGATTAAAGCGACAGGTATCGATTTCCGCATCGGCGGCAATAGCGCCTATTATGTGCCGGCGCATGACTACGCACAGGTGCCGCCTCCGCAGGCCTATTTCGAGACCATCGACTGGCACCGCACCGCCCTGCACGAGCTTGGCCATGCGACCGGCCATCCCTCCCGCGTCGGCCGCGACCTCGGGGGCGCCTTCGGCACCAAGAGATATGCTTTCGAGGAACTGGTCGCCGAGATGAACGCTGCCTTCTGCTGCGCCTCGCTGGGCATCGTGCCGACCGTGCGCCACGCTGATTACCTGGCCTCCTGGCTCGAGGTCCTGCGCGAAGACAACCGCGCCATCGTGCGTGCCGCCTCCCAGGCCAGCAAGGCGGCCGACTGGCTGCTCGCCTTCCTGCCGCAACCTGACCGTGCAGCCAGGGCAGGCCCGGCCGACGTCGATGAGGCCGAAATCGAGAGAAGGGCGGCATGATCGTTCTCACCGAGGAACTGCGCGTGCCTGCTCTCCAACGGCCGCGAGCGCGGCGCCGAACACGTACCGGCCGTGAAGTTCTTCAATCCACTCGGCGAAGGAGCCTGACTCGCGACCGCGCTGGATGCCGATGGCGACACCATGTTCGGTCTCGCCGATCTCGGCTATCCGGGGCAGGGCAGTTTCTCGCTCCTTGAGATGATGTCGGCCGGCTGCCCTTCGGCATCGGCATCGAGCGCGACATCCTCTTTGGTACCGACCTGCCGATTTCGGTCTGGGCAGAGGCCGCCCGCCGGGCGGGAAGCCTTCGCGACGCCGAACGCATCTCTACCACGCCGCCCAGCATGGCCGGACGGCAAGTGAGATCTCACCTTGAAATCCGCAAAGCCGCAGATGAGCAAAGTCGTGTCTGCGGCCCTGTCCCCCCTCTGGATCTTCGGTGTGCGGCGCAGTCCTCAGAGTGAGAGGGCTGCGCCCGTCTTTTTGACGGGTTTGGAGGTCGAGAGAGTCTCGGTCGGCCCGTCGCGGAGATAATCCCATGGCTACGCCCAAGCAGAAGATCACCCTCAACGCTTCACGTGACATCCCCTTCAACAAGCTGATGCTGAGCCAGTCCAATGTCCGGCGCATCAAGCGCGGGGAAACGATAGAGGACCTCGCCGCGTCGATCGCACGGCGTGGCCTGCTCCAGAGCCTCAACGTCCGGCCAGTGCTGGATGGCGAGGGTAACGAGACCGGCATGTTTGAGGTGCCGGCTGGCGGGCGCCGCTATCGCGCGCTGGAACTGCTGGTCAAGCAGAAGCGCATGATCAAGACCGAGCCAGTTCCCTGCGTTGTCAGCGACGCCCACAGCGCGGTCCCGATCGAGGAGGATTCGCTGGCCGAGAATTTTCAGCGCGAAGATTTACATCCGCTCGACATGTTTCGCGCCTTCCAGACCCTTCACGACCAGGGCGCCAGCCATGAGGAGATTGCTGCACGCTTCTTCGTCTCCGCAACGTTCGTCCAGCAGCGCCTGAGGCTGGCCAGGGTTTCGGCCAAGCTGCAGGAGGTTTACGAGCAGGATGGCATGAAGCTCGAGCAACTCATGGCCTTTACCGTGACCGACGATCACACGCGTCAGGAGCAGGTCTGGGAGGCGCTCGAAAACTCCTGGTCGAAGGAGCCGCAGCAGATCCGGCGCCTGCTGACGGAGACCACTGTGCGGGCAAGCGATCGCCGGGCGCTGTTCGTCGGTGTCGACGCGTATGTCGCCGCCGGCGGCGTGGTGCTGCGCGACCTATTCGAGGCCGACAACGGCGGCTGGCTGCAGGACCCGGCGTTGCTCGACCGCCTGGTCGGCGACAAGCTCAAGTCCGCTGCCGACGAGATCGCGAAAGAGGGCTGGAAATGGATCGTCGTCGATGTCGATCTGCCTTATGGCCACAATCACGGTCTGCGCGCACTGGCCGGCACCCCCGTCGATCTGACCGACGCGGAGCGGGCGGAACGCGAAGCCCTGCGGGCGGAGTACGATCGGCTGGAAGCCGAGTATGGCGAATCCGATGAACTCCCCGACGATGTCGATCAGCGCCTCGGCCAGATCGCGACCGCGCTTGAGGCCTTCGAGAGCCGGCCGATGAACTACGATCGGGCCGAGATCGCCCGCGCCGGTGTGTTCATCAGCATCGATCGTGATGGTGGTCTCGTCGTCGATCGGGGCCATGTGCGACCCGACGACGAAGCCATGCAGGCGGTCGACGGCGACTCCGCCGAGCCAGGCTGCGCCACCGAGAACGACAGCAGACACGATCCTTCCGCCCGCCGCGCCATTATCACCATCGGCGCGCAGGCGTCTGAGCCTGAGGAGGATGACGGCGACACCATCAAGCCGCTGCCCGAGCGCCTGCTCATCGAACTCACTGCCCATCGCACGTTGGCGCTGCGCAATGCTGTGGCCGAGAACCAGCATGTGGCCATCACGGCGCTATTGCATAGACTGGTCCTCGACACCTTCGGTCAGCGTTCCGCGACCGGCTGCGTCGAGGCCTTCGTCCGGCATGTCCACTTGCCGTGGCAGGACGTCGGTCTCAAGGACAGCCCTGCGGCCAAGGCCGTCGATGAGCGCCATGAGGCATGGAAGAGCGTCATTCCACTGGATGACGACGAGGCCCTATGGGCGTGGCTCGGCGGACTCGATGAAGCCAGCCGGCAGACGCTGCTGGCGCATTGCGTCAGCTATGGGATCAACGCCCTGTTCGAACGACCCAATCCCTACGGCAGCGGCGTTTCCCAGCATGGGCTCGATCAGCGCCTGCGTGAAGCCGATCGGTTGTCCCGTGCCACCGGGCTTGACATGGTAGATGCCGGCTGGCGGCCGACGGTGGATAACTATCTCGGCCGCGTCACCAAGTCCCGCATTCTCGAAGCCGTGCGCGAAGGCGCCGGCGACCAGGCCGCCCAGCTTATCGACCATCTCAAGAAGGCCGACATGGCCAAGGAGGCCGAGCGCCTCCTGGTCGATAGCGGCTGGCTGCCCGAACCGCTCCGCCTTAGCGGCGATGACGCGCCGGCCGCGCAGCCGGATGAGGGCGAGGAAGCCGACCTTCCCGAATTCCTTGCCCGTGTCGACGACGACGGCTCGGCCGCCGATGAGACTGCCGCACACGCGGTCGCCGCCGAATAGCACCGTTGGCGGAGCGGCCCGGGTCGCTCGGCCCTTTCTTCTTCACCTCACGGCCCGGTGTATCGCCGGGCCATTTTCGTTTCAGGAGACATCCATGTCTGCCCACATCGTCTATGACAACGCCCCGCTTGGCTCGCTGATCCGCTACTCGGACGCACGCCAAAACCGCCCGCGCGCTTCACCCGAAAGCGCGCGGACTGGGAGCGTCGAAACGGTCTCAGCCGTCTGGTCCGCAAGGCACCACCGCGCGACCGTCCGACTTACAGCGCCCCGGCCTCGATCACGCTCAACGAAGGGAACTTTTCCTCCGGCGGCATCATCCTCGTGACCGTTTTGCGCAGCTACTCAGTCGACAGCGCGCTCAGCTTCGAGATCGTCGAGCGACCCGCGATCGGCATGGTCCGGGTCCTGCAGCAGGTCTGCGACGACGAATTGCTCCACCTCGCCGAGAGCCGCGATGCGGCCGAACTCTGGTTGGCCAAGACCGGATACCGCAATGCGCGTCTTGAAGACATCACCGCCGACGAAGTTGGCGCCGACGTCGTCGAAGGACGGGCGGCAGCCTGACCCGCGCGGTGTCACACAGCGAAGCGATCATCGAGGGTGCCCGCGATCCAGTTGAACCCGGGCAACTTCCAGACGCTGCTTTGGTGCCGCCGGCGAGGGCAACCTCGCGCTGATGGAATGCACCGACGCGGCGACCGGGCAGCGGCGTTATGTAATCTGCGCGGTCGAGCGGGAGGGCGCGGACTACGTGTTCACGCCGTTCGCTCATCTTGCCGACGGCAATCCCTATGATGCCTACCTCCCGCCCGATCCGACAACGCCAATGGTTTCCTACAGAAGTCGGAGCCTGACGGCGGAATATGATCGAGATCGGTTGATACCGGCAAGCGCTCCACCTCATGGCGGGGCGCTTGTTTCATTTTGGCTTCGGCAGGGGCCTGAGAGGGAGAGGCGAGCCGGGATGGGTTTGAATCCGCGCGGTCCAGAGAGAGAGCGCCGCGCGGCTCGATCCTGTCCCCGCTCTCCAGAGGTTCACCCATGTACATGATCTCGCCCGCTGTGGCGGTTCCCGCAGCCGCGCCGCTCGCGCTCCCCCAAGCCGGTGCAGCCGTCGCTATCTTCGCCGCCGCAGGCCTGCTGCTTCCTTATCTCGACCGCGGCGACTGCATCGACGCGCCAAAGCTGCGGTCGGCGATGGAAGCCGCATTCGGCGCCTCCGACGCCGCCGGCGCCTGGGACTGAAACAGGCCTACGACGCCTGCGAGGCTGCGACGGTCCTTTTCCTGCGCAAGTACGGAAAGGCGTTGTTCCGCAAAGCCGCGTCTCCGGCTCTCCGCCTTTCAGCATTGTCGAAGATCGCCGGGCTCATGCCGACGCATACCCGCAGATCCGAAGAAGCACAGACCTTCCAGCAGTTCTCGACGCCGATTCCGCTCGGCCTGGTCGCCGCAACGGCCGCCGCGATCACGCCGGCCGACCGTGTGCTGGAGCCTTCCGCCGGCACCGGGCTGCTCGCCATCCTAGCCGAGATCGCCGGCGCCTCGCTCATCCTCAACGAGCTTGCCGAGACGCGCGCGGCACTTCTCTCGTGCCTCTTTCCGGCCGTTCCTGTCACCCGCTTCGACGCCGCCCAGATCGACGACCATCTCGATCCCGGCGCCGTGCCGAGTGTGGTGCTGATGAACCCGCCCTTTTCGGTCATGGCCAATGTCGAGGGCCGCATGGCCGACGCGGCCTGGCGGCACATCGCCTCGGCGCTGGCGCGCCTGGCGCCCGGCGGGCGGCTCGTGACGATCACCGGTGCGAGTTTCGGCCCCGAAAATCCGGCTTGGACCCCGGCCTTCACCCGCCTGCAGGAGCGTGGTCGCGTCGTCTTCTCCGCCGCCATCGATGGCTCGGTCTATGCCAAGCACGGCACGACCTTCCCGACGCGCCTCACCGTCATCGACAGGGTGCCGGCGGACGATCCCTCGCTCTTCCCCGATGCTCCCGGCATCGCTCCGGATGCGGCAACGCTCCTCACGTGGATTGAGGAGCGCCTTCCCGCGCGGCCGCCGGTCGTGATGGCCGCCGTTTCCAGCGCGGCATCGGCGGTCGCCGCGCCCCGCACCGTGCACGGCTATCTCACACGCTCGGCGAGAACCACGCCACGCATGTCGATCGCCGAACCGGAAGCCATCGAGCTCGCCTATGAGGCTGTCGACTGGCAAGCGGCCGAGGGGGGCCAGATCAGCGACGCCATCTATGAGGCCTACGGGCTTCAGGCGATCCGCATCCCCGGCTCTCGGGCTCACCCCACCCAGCTCGTTCAATCGGCGGCCATGGCCTCGGTGGCGCCGCCCAAGCCAAGCTACCGGCCGCGCCTGCCGAAGAACGTCCTTGACCTGCTCTCGGACGCGCAGCTCGAGACCGTCATCTATGCCGGCGAGGCTCACGCCGAGTATCTCGCCGGCGCCTGGACGCTCGACGATACCTTTGACATGGTTAGCGCTGCGGCCGATGACACCGCGGGGGCCGTGCGCTTCCGGCAAGGCTTCATGATCGGCGACGGTACCGGTGTAGGCAAGGGCCGCGAGTCCGCCGCCGTAATCCTAGACAATTGGATGCAGGGCCGTCGTAAGGCGGTCTGGATCTCCAAGTCCGACAAGCTGATCGAGGATGCGCAGCGCGACTGGTCGGCGCTCGGCATGGAGCGCTTGCTGATCACGCCGCTCTCCCGCTTCCCGCAGGGCAAGCCGATCGCGCTGGAGCAGAGCATCCTATTCACCACCTATGCCACGCTGCGCAGCGACGACCGCGGCGAGAAGGTTTCGCGGGTCAAGCAGATCGTCGAATGGTTGGGTCCGGATTTCGATGGAGTCATCATCTTCGACGAGGCCCACGCCATGCAGAATGCCGCCGGCGGCAAGAGCGAACGGGGCGATGCCGCTCCCTCGCAACAGGGCCGTGCCGGCCTGCGGCTGCAGCACGCGCTGCCGAATGCCCGCATCGTGTATGTCTCGGCCACCGGCGCCACCACCGTTCACAATCTCGCCTATGCCCAGCGGCTCGGCCTCTGGGGCGGCGAGCATTTTCCGTTCTCGACGCGGGCGGACTTCGTCGAGGCGATCGAGGGCGGCGGCGTCGCGGCTATGGAAGTGCTGGCACGCGACCTCCGCGCGCTCGGCCTCTATACCGCCCGTTCGCTTTCCTTCAGCGGCGTCGAATACGAGCTGATCGAGCATGAGCTGACGCCGGAACAGGTCCGCATCTACGATGCCTATGCCGCCGCCTTCGGCATCATTCATAACAATCTCGATGCGGCCATGCAGGCGGCCAACATCACCGGCAGCACCGGCACGCTCAATGCCCAGGCCAAGTCGGCCGCCCGTAGCGCCTTTGAAAGCGCCAAGCAGCGCTTCTTCGGTCATTTGTTGACCAGCATGAAGACGCCGACCCTGATCCGCTCCATCACCCGCGATCTGGAGGAGGGGCATGCGGCCGTTGTCCAGATCGTCTCGACCGGCGAGGCGCTCATGGAACGGAGGCTGGCCGAACTGCCGACAGAGGAATGGAACGACGTCCGCGTCGACATCACGCCGCGCGAATATGTCCTCGACTACCTCGCCCATTCCTTCCCGGTGCAGCTCTACGAACCGTTCACCGACAGCGAGGGCAATGTGTCGTCTCGGCCGGTCTACCGCGACGGCCAGCCGGTCGAGAGCCGCGAGGCGGTCGCCCGGCGCGACGAACTGATCGCCAAACTCGCAAGCTTGACGCCTGTCCCCGGCGCGCTCGACCAAATCGTTCAGCATTTCGGCGCGGACCTCGTGGCCGAAGTCACTGGCCGCTCGCGGCGCATCGTGCGCAAGGGCGACCGCCTGGTCGTCGAGAATCGACCAGGGTCGGCAAATCTGGCCGAGGCGCAGTCCTTCATGGACGATCAGAAGCGCGTTCTGGTGTTTTCCGACGCCGGCGGGACGGGTCGTTCCTACCATGCCGAACTCTCGGCCCGAAACAGGCGCCTGCGTGTCCACTACCTGCTCGAGGCCGGTTGGAAGGCGGATACCGCGATCCAGGGCCTGGGCCGCACGCATCGCACCAATCAGGCGCAGCCGCCGCTCTTCCGGCCGATCTCGACCAATGTGAAGGCCGAAAAGCGCTTCCTCTCGACGATCGCCCGCCGCCTCGACACGCTGGGGGCAATCACGCGCGGCCAGCGCCAGACCGGCGGCCAAGGGCTGTTCCGGCCAGAGGACAATCTGGAAAGCCACTATGCCCGCGATGCGCTACGGCAACTCTATCTGCTGATCGTACGCGGCAAGGTCGAGGGCTGCTCGCTTGAGCGTTTCGAGGCGGCGACGGGCCTCAAGCTGATGGATGCCAATGGCATCAAGGACGAGTTGCCGCCGATCACCACCTTCCTCAATCGCCTGCTGGCGCTGACCATCGAACTGCAGGGCGTGCTGTTCGGCGCCTTCGAGCAGCTTCTGGCCGCTCGGATCGATGGCGCCATCGCCTCGGGCACCTATGACACAGGGCTGGAGACCCTGCGGGCCGAGAGCTTCGTCATCCCCGATCGGCAGGTCATCTACACGCATCCGCGCACCGGCGCCGAAACGCGGCTGCTGACGATCACCGAACGCAAGCGCAACCGGCCAGTAACGCTCGATGCGGCGCTCGATCACCTTCGCGATTCGCGCGCCATGCTACTGATCAACGAGCAATCTGGACGCGCCGCCGTGCAGATCCCGACCACCAGCATCATGCTCGACGATGGCGAGGTCGAGCGGCGGGTGCGCCTGGTCCGGCCGATCGAAGGCCAGAACATGCCGCTCAAGGCTATGGGCGAAACCCGCTGGGTCGAGGCCCACCGTGAAGCTTTCGCCGCAGCATGGACTGCGGAGGTCGCCGAGGTTGCCGAGTTCACCGATGGCGTTCTGCACATGGTGACGGGCCTGTTGTTGCCGATCTGGAAGCGTCTGCCAAACGAGTCGACCCGCGTTTATCGACTTCAGACCGACGAGGGCGAGCGCATCATTGGGCGCCGTGTCTCGCCGGCCTGGGCCGCCAACGCCACGGCGACAGACGTCGCATCGCTATCGCCCGAGCAGGCGCTCGCGGCGCTGATCGACGGGCGGACGATCCTCGATCTCGCCGAGGGTCTCCAGCTTCGCCGCAGCCGCGTCATGGGCGCATGGCGCATCGAACTGTCGGGCTTCACCGACACGATGCGGGAGCGCCTCACTGCCTACGGTCTCTTCCACGAGATCATTTCGTGGAAGCTCAGGATGTTCGTGCCGATCGACGCCAACGGGCTCGCTGTGCTGGAGCGCGTGCTCGACCGCTTCCCAATCGAGCGGGTCAGCGAGCGGGAGGCTGCATGATTCCGCGTCACGCTGCACCCGACCTCGCACACCCCCACCGCGGCCATTGCGCGGCGGGGGGCCGCCCCCACCACTACCAAGGCCGCCCCCAGGGCCACCAATGGACCCGCGGCGACGGGCCCCAAAGTGGCTTATACACCTCACCCAGC
>NZ_JAMYNE010000032.1:0-54201 GCF_040318915.1 Mesorhizobium sp. M0991 | reverse complement strand
CCTGATCAGACCAGATACCGTTCCCGATTCGAAGGCCATCCGTCGAAAGCGCCCGCGTCAACGTGCAGCGAAAATAGCGCTTACCAGCTTCCCGCAGGAATCCCGCGGAACATGGGCATTTTAAGCAGCTGCGGCTGGGTCGGAGAATAGTTGCGCGGCGCGATTGGCGGAGGGAGTGGGATTCGAACCCACGGTGGGCTTGCACCCACGCCGGTTTTCAAGACCGGTGCCTTAAACCGCTCGGCCATCCCTCCAAGGTGATTTTTCAATCACTTAGGATATCGCGAGAGGAGCGGGTTCGAGCAATCGGTACCGGATTGGCACCAGGACGTTCCCCGACCGGTTCGCGCTTCATTCCTCTAAAGCCGCATTCAACACCAAGTCAACCGTGGCGGCCGCAGCTTTCGGCGCGATCCAGGACGGTGAGCAGCGTCATGGCGAGCTGTGTTTGTGCTGGGTGTGGAAAATCGTTTTTAAAACCCGCACGGACTATTAATCGTTGCGCGCTGATATGTTGGGCGCATTAGGCACATGTAAGTAAAATCGTATTCTGGAGTTGATTTTGGCCGTACTTGGCGCTCTCCCGCCCGGTCTCCGCTGTAGACCAATCCGCGAAACCGACTGGGAGGGGGTGGTCGATTGCCTGTGCAGAGGCTTTCCGGCGCGTAACCGGAGTTACTGGATCCAGGCTTTGACCCGTTTGTCGCAGCGGCCTGCGATTGCCGAGTTCCCACAATATGGCTTTGCTTTGGAGCATGCCGGTCGGATCGTCGGCGTTGTGCTCACCCTTTATGCTCGCTACCAAGGGTCGGAGAGCGAGGAAATCCGCTGCAATCTTTCAAGCTGGTCAGTCGATGCAGAATTCCGTCCCTATGGTGCCATGTTGGTTGCGGCGGTTCTCAAGCGGAAGGACGTGACCTACACGAACATTTCGCCGGCACAAGCGACGTTGAAAGCCAACCGGGCGCTTGGCTTTCGGCTCTTCTCCAGTGGACAATTTACCTTCTTGCCGGCTTTAAGTTCGGCGCAGCGGTCAAGTCGCGTGCTCGAAGTGCGTCCCGGTCTTCCGGAATTGGCGATGCTGCCCGAGAGTGAGAGATACATACTCTCGGAACACGTCGCGCTGGGCTGCCTGTCGTTGATCTGCATTTGCGACGGAGCAGCGTTCCCCCTGGTGTTGATGCCGCGCCGAATGTTGCACGGTGTTGTCCGGTGCCATCAGGTCATCTATTGCCGCTCGCTCGCAGATTTGAGCCGTTGCGCCGGTGCGATGGGGCGCTTTCTCTTGCGAAGCGGAATCCTGGTTTGCTTTGTCGACGCCAAGGAGCCGATTCCAGGTTTGGTGGGATGGTACCGGCCCAACAAGGGGCTGAAATACTTCAAGGGTCCCAGACCACCCGCACCTGGAGATCTGACGTTCACCGAGCTTGTGATCTTCGGTCCCTGAATCTGCGCTGGCAGCCAGGCCAAGGCAAGGGCAAAGCGCAGCAATGAATGGCGCTGCTGATCGACAAGCGATGATTTTGATGCCGATCGGCGAGACGGTCCGTGCCACAATCTCGCCCGGTTCCGACCACAATCGGTTAATACGGTGATAAACAATTCCTGCGCACAAAAAGGATTGGGGTAGGGCGTCGCCGGCGTTTCTGGAGTGGGTGCTTTGGCATCGCTGATGTTTATGCTGCGGTGCCTTCGTCGATGCTATAGGGGACAATCAAAATATGCAGACCACGGCGCGCCCGCGTCTTCGTCGCGCTTCCGCTTTCGCGCTGTTTGCCTTGTCGGCAGCCTTTCTTGCGGCATGTGCCGGGCCGCAGCAAAAGGCGATGGTCAACAAGAAACCTCGCTCCAAGGAATATTTTTCCGAAGCCGAGTATGGCGTGAAAGCCAGCCCGCGCGTGATGTTCAAGACGTCTCGGGGACGCGACCAGCTCGGCAAGCCCTATCAGGTGCGCGGCAAGTGGTATTATCCGAAGGAAGACAAACGTTACGCCAAGGTTGGTCTCGCGTCCTGGTACGGTGAGGCGTTCCACGGCCGGTTGACCGCCAACGGCGAAGTCTACGACATGGCAGATCTGACGGCGGCGCATCCGACCATGCCGCTGCCGAGTTATGCGCGTGTCACCAACGTGAAGACCGGCAGCTCGGTGATCGTGCGCGTCAACGATCGCGGACCCTACCATGATGGACGCATCATCGATGTGTCGAAGCGCGCTGCTGAAATGCTCGATTACGCCAATATCGGTACGGCCGAGGTGAAGGTCGAATATGTCGGCCGTGCGCCGCTCGAAGGCAATGACGGGCAGTATCTTATGGCTTCGTATCGTCCAGGCAACAGGGCGCCGGATCCGTCGGACGGCCTGCCCAGCGGTGTCATGGTCGCCATGAATGGGCCGTCGCCAAGCCTGCCGGTGAGCGCTGCTGCCGTGCCATTCCCCGGTCAGCTGACGAATTCCGGGCAGGGATCCGATGCAGGGCCTGCCATGGCGGTGCAAGCATCAGCGTCGGGAGACATCGTACTGCCCGACTTCGGCCCGATCGTGCCGGAGCGTCCGGAGATCAACTTGCCGGCGCAATCGCCATTCACCGTGGCGTCGCTGTCTTACGCCGACGAGCGCGGGCAGCGCGCCTCCAACGCGTTTGCCGGGCTGGATGGCACAGGCATGTCGCCCGCCGAGCTTCTTCAATCGTGGAAGCGGCAAGCTCCTCCAGCTGGGTCGCCCACAGCCTATGTCGCGGCGGGTTCGTTCGAGAATGCCGCCGAAGCCGAGCGGGTGGCGGCGCAGCTTTCCAGCTTCGGCAAGATCGAGATCCAGCGCTCCGAACTCGACGGCAAGGGCTGGTACTCGGTTAACCTCTATGCCGACGGCCGCGGCAGCCTGGACGAGATGCTGCAGGCAGCGTGGTCGCATGGTGCGCCGGACGCGCTTGCTGTACGCAACTGACCTCGGGCTGCCTGGTTTTTTCGTGCGCGATTGATCCGCCAGGCAAAAGCCTGATAGCTTCTGCCAACTTGCAAAAGCGCCGGCTCACTGGTCGAACCTGATGAAATTTTTCCACCCTTTCACCGGGCTTATGACGCTCGGCCTGCTGCTGCTCTCGCTTGTGCCGGCCTCGGCACAGCTTTTCGAGACCAAGGCCGCGCAGGCCTTCATGATCGATGCCGAAACCGGCACGGTGCTGATTTCCAAGGACGCGGACAGGTTGATCCCGCCGGCCTCGCTGGCCAAACTGATGACGATGGAGGTGGTCTTCGACGCCATCAAATCGGGGCGCATGACGCTCGACGACACCTTCGTGGTCAGCGAGAACGCCTGGCGCAAAGGCGGCGCTCCTTCGGGGACATCGACGATGTTCGCGAAACTCAAGTCGACGATCCGGCTGGAAGACCTGATCAAGGGCGTGACCGTGCAGGCGGCCAATGACGGCTGCATTGTCATCGCTGAAGGAATGGCCGGGTCCGAGGCAAACTTCGCGGCGCAGATGACCGAGCGTGCCCGCCAGATCGGCTTGCAAAAATCGACTTTCGTCAATGCCACCGGTCTGCCGGCCGATGGGCAGCAAACGAGCGTTCGCGAACTCGCGCTTCTGGCCCTGCATATCTGGCGCAACTACCCGGATTTCTACCGCTATTACGGCCAGAAGGATTTTGCCTGGAACAAGATTTCCCAGAGGAACCGCAATCCGCTGCTGGCCATGGACATAGGCGCCGACGGGCTCGCGGTCGGCGCCAGCGAGCAATCCGGCTTCGGCATCGTCGGCTCGGTCAGCCACAATGGCACAAGGGTGATCGCGGCGATGAGCGGCCTGGCAAACGACCGCGAGCGTGCTGAGGAAGCGCGAAAGCTGCTCGACTGGGGCGTTCGCTCCTTCGAGAAGACTGAAATATTCGCCAAGGACGAAGTGGTTGGCGAAGCCCAGGTCTTTGGCGGCGCCAAGTCCGGTGTCGCGCTAAAGGCAAAAGGACCGGTGCAGATCTTCCTGCCGATCACCAACCGCGACAAGCTCACCGCCAGGATCGTCTATGACGGACCGGTTGCCGCGCCGGTGGAGGAGGGGCAGCCGGTGGGTGCGCTGCGCGTCTGGATCGGCGATACGCTGAGCCAGGAAACGCCGCTGTTTGCCGCCGAGTCGATCGGTGTCGGCTCGCTGCCGCAGCGCGCGCTCGACGCCGCCAAGGAACTGGCCGTCGGCTGGCTGCGTTAGCACCGTCGCGGTGGACCTTTTTTCCCGCGGGGACTATACGGTCCCCGAAGTATGGACAAAGGCTTTGGCGCGCGGATTTTTCATCACTTTTGAAGGCGGCGAAGGAGCAGGCAAGTCGACGCAGATCGAGCGGCTGGCAAGGAAGATGCGCGCCAAGAAATACGATGTGCTGGTGACGCGTGAGCCGGGTGGCTCGCCGGGCGCGGAGGCGGTCAGACATGTCCTGCTTTCAGGCGCAGCCGAGCCGTTCGGCCCCAAGATGGAAGCGCTGCTTTTCGCCGCCGCGCGTTCCGACCATGTCGAACAGGTCATCCGGCCGGCAGTCGAGCGCGGCTCGGTCGTGCTTTGCGACCGCTTCATCGATTCTTCGCGCGTCTACCAGGGCGTCACCGGCGGCCTCGACCCGGCATTCATGGACGCATTGGAGAAGGTCGCCATCAATGGCATGGTGCCGGACATGACACTGATCTTCGACATCGACCCCGCCGAGGGCCTGAGGCGCGCTACCGCCCGGCGGGGCAGCACTGACGGACCGGACCGCTTCGAGAAGGAAACATTGGCCATCCACCAACGTCGGCGCGAGGCGTTTCTCGCGATCGCCGCAGCTGAACCCGAACGCTGCGTCGTCGTCGATGCGTCAGCCGACCTAGATGCGGTGGAGCATGTCGTTACCGCCACGGTCTTCACGGCTCTCGAGAGGATGATGCCGGCGCAAAGAAGGCAGGCGGCGCCGGCATGATTTTCGAACGCATCGCGCCCGAACAGCACGACACGCTGGACGGGGTGCCCGAGCCATCCGAGACGCCGCGTCTTGTCGGTCACCTGCAGGCGGCCAACATGCTCGCCACTGCTTATCGCTCGGGAAAGCTACCGCACGCACTGATCTTTGCCGGACCGGTTGGCATCGGCAAGGCGACGCTGGCCTTTCACCTGGCGCATCATCTGTTGAAGCACCCGGCCTTCGAGCAGGCGCCGGAAAGCCTTGCCGTTCCAGATCCGGCTTCGTCGCTGTTTCGCCAGATCGCCACCGGGGCACATCCTTCGGTGCTGCATCTTACACGCCCCGCGAACGACAAGACCAAGAGCTTCAAGACGGTGGTCACGGTCGACGAAATCCGCAAGGTCAGCCGTTTTCTGTCGCTGACCTCGCACGACGGCAGCTACCGGGTGGTTATCGTCGATCCCGCCGACGACATGAACACCAATGCTGCCAATGCCTTGCTGAAGAATCTTGAAGAGCCACCCGCGCGCACCTTGTTCATCCTCATCGTCCATGCGCCGGGCAGTCTGCTGCCGACGATCCGGTCGCGCTGCCAGATGGTGCGGTTGGCGCCGCTCGATGCCGAGAGCTTGATGACGGTTCTGGAGGGCATCGAGCCGCCGCCACCGGAGGATCCTGCGGCGCGCGCGGCGCTGGCGCAGCGGGCAGGGGGCAGCGCGCGCAATGCGATCCTGTTGACGCAGTATGGCGGGCTTGAAATCGCCGCCACCCTCGACGCTCTGGTGATGTCCAAGAAGATAGATGTCGCAGGCGCCTACCGTCTTGCCGAGGCGGTCGCCGGCCGCGACCAGGCGATCCCGTTCGAGATATTCAATCGCCGCGCGCTTGATCTGCTGTCGGCCGGCGCCAGCCAGGCCGCGCTCGCCGGCGATCTCGCGCGGGCCAAAACGCTATCGGATACTTGGCACGAGGCTTTGAACGCTATATCTGAAACCGAGACCTACAATCTCGACAAAAAGCAGCACGCCCTGACCATGATCGACCGCCTGAATTCTGCAATGCGAATGTGACGGCCGCTGGCGTGGCTTTGAAGCCCCTGAGTATTGATTCCCAATCAATCGCAGGAACTTCGAAAGCCACCACATTGGCGTCGGATGGCAATTGCCGTTTCGATGCGATATCTCACCGCGACATCTTTCATTCAGACATTCATGACGGCTCATCCATGGCACGCGAAAAATACTACGTCACGACGCCGATTTTCTATCCGAACGGCAAGCCGCATATCGGCCATGCCTACAATGTCATCGCCAGCGACACACTGGCCCGCTTTCAGCGGCTCGATGGCAAGGACGTCTTCTTCGTCTCGGGAACCGACGAGCACGGTTTGAAGATGCAGCAGACGGCGGACGCCGAAGGCCTAACGCCGAAAGCGCTTGCCGATCGCAACTCGGCGATCTTCCGCTCGATGCTCGAAGCGACTGGTTGCTCGAACGACGTTTTCATCCGCACCACCGAAGAGCGTCATTACAAGGCCTGCCAGGCGATCTGGACGCGCATGGCTGAGAATGGCGACATCTACCTCGACCGCTACAGCGGCTGGTATTCGGTGCGGCAGGAAGCCTATTTCGACGAGGCCGAAACCAAGGTCGGTGACGACGGCGTGCGCCGCGAACCGCTCGGCTCGCCTGTCGAATGGACCGAGGAAGAGAGCTATTTCTTCCGCCTTTCCGCCTATCAGGACAGACTGCTCGCGCTCTACGAGAACAGCCCCGAATTCGTCGGACCGGCGGAGCGGCGCAATGAAATCATCAGCTTTGTCAAATCCGGCCTGAAGGATCTGTCGATCTCGCGCACCACATTCAAATGGGGCGTGCCGGTGCCCGGCGATGAGAAGCATGTGATGTATGTCTGGGTCGATGCCCTAACCAACTACATCACCGCGGCCGGTTATCCGGATCCGGCCAATGAGAGATGGTCTTTCTGGCCGGCGAACGTCCACGTCATCGGCAAGGACATCATCCGCTTCCACGCGGTCTACTGGCCGGCATTCCTGATGTCGGCCGGCATCGAATTGCCGAAGCGCGTGTTCGCGCATGGTTTTCTGTTCAACCGTGGCGAGAAAATGTCGAAGTCGGTCGGCAATGTCGTCGACCCGTTCGCGATGATCGAGCACTACGGCCTCGACCAGGTGCGCTATTTCTTCATGCGCGAAGTGCCGTTCGGCCAGGACGGCAGCTACAGCCATGAGGCAATCGTCAACCGCACCAATGCCGACCTCGCCAACGATCTCGGCAATCTGGCGCAGCGCTCGCTGTCGATGATCGCCAAGAACTGCGGCGGCGCGGTGCCTAAGCGCGGCGAATTGAGTAATGCCGACAAAGCGATCCTCGATCAGGCAGATACCGCCCTTGTCACGGCGCGCAGGACGATGGCCGACCAGGGCATCCACCTTGCTCTGGCGGCGATCTTTGGCGTGGTGGCCGAAGCCAACCGCTATTTCGCTGGGCAGGAGCCATGGGCGCTGAAGAAGACCGATCCGGCGCGCATGGAAACGGTGCTGTGGACGACCGCTGAGGTGATCCGGCGTGTCGGGTTGCTGTGCCAGCCCTTCATTCCGCAGTCGGCGGCAAAGCTGCTAGACCTTTTGGCGGTGCCGGCCAGCAGCCGTAATTTCGAGCATGTCGCGGAAGGCCATGCGCTGGTATCCGGCACGGCGCTGCCGGCGCCGGAACCGGTATTTCCACGTTATGTCGAGCAAACGGATACAAGCGCCTGATGCTGGTCGACAGTCACTGCCATCTCGACTTTCCGGATTTCGCCGAAGAGCGGGCGGCCATCGTCGCCCGCGCCCTTACGGCCGGCATCGGCCGAATGGTGACGATCTCGACGAGAGTGAAGCGATTTAGCCAAGTGCTTGAGATTGCCGAGACTTTCGATGAGGTCTATTGCTCGGTGGGCACCCATCCGCACAATGCGGCTGAAGAGCTTGATGTGACTGTCGATGACCTGGTGCGGCTGTCCGCTCATCGAAAAGTGGTGGCGATCGGCGAGGCCGGGCTCGATTATTTCTACGATCATGCGCCGCGCGATGCACAGGCACAGGGATTTCGCACACACATCGCCGCGGCGCGCGTGACCGGTCTGCCGCTGGTCATCCATTCGCGCGACGCCGACGATGACATGGCTGATATCCTCGAAGAAGAAACAGGGAAGGGCGCCTTCCCCTTCATCCTGCACTGTTTTTCGTCCGGACGCAGGCTGGCCGAGATCGGTGTGGCGCTCGGCGGCTACGTTTCCTTTTCCGGCATCCTGACCTTCAAGAACTCCGCCGAGTTGCGCGCCGTCGCCGCCGATGTGCCGCGCGACCGTCTGCTGGTCGAAACCGACGCGCCATACCTTGCGCCGATACCGTTTCGCGGCAAGCGCAATGAGCCTGCCTACGTCGCGCATACAGCCAAGATACTGGCCGAGACGATCGGCGTCCGCGAGGCCGAGATCGCTGGTATCACCACGGATAATTTCTTCCGGCTATTCAGGAAAATGCCGCGCCCGAGCGCGCCGGGCGCCTGACGCATGAGCGACCGGTTGCGTCTTACCGTCCTCGGCTGCGGCTCATCGCCGGGCACGCCACGCATCACCGGCGACTGGGGCAATTGCGATCCCGCGAACCCCCGGAACCGGCGCACGCGCACCGCAGCGCTTGTCGAGCGGATCGCGGCGAATGGCGCCCGGACCACGGTCGTCATCGACACCGGCCCGGATTTCCGCGAGCAGATGCTGCTGGCATCGGTCAAGCGCATCGATGCGGTGGTCTATACACATCCGCATGCCGACCATATCCACGGTATAGACGATTTGCGCGGCTTCGTGCTCGAGCAGCGCCACCGGATCGACATCCATGCCGATCAGGCCACCATGCTGCGCCTACGCGAGGCGTTCCGCTACTGTTTCGAAACACCGAAAGGCAGTTCGTATCCGCCGATCGTCGACGCCCATATCATCGACCACCACAGGCCGGTGGTGATCGAAGGCGAGGGCGGCGCCCTCACCCTCGAACCGCTGCTGCAGCTCCATGGCGACATCACCTCGCTGGGTTTCCGCATCGGCGGGCTGGCTTATTGCCCTGACGTCAGCGACTTTCCGGACGCGACGGCCGAGCGTTTGCGCGGGCTGGACATGCTCGTCATCGACGCGCTGCAATACACCGTCCACCCGAGCCATCTGTCGCTTGGCCAGGCGCTTGGCTGGATCGAAAGACTAGCGCCGAAGAACGCGGTGCTGACGCATATGCATGTTCCGCTCGACTACGCCACGGTAATGGCCCAGACGCCGGCCAACGTCGAGCCTGCTTATGACGGCATGACGATCGAAATCCCTTACGAATCAGCGTGAAGGACCAAGTTTTTACGGCTGGGTTCCCGGGTTGGATCTCGCGAGGTGCTATCTTCACGCCACATCCAACCGGCCACGCCAGTTCCATAATCTATCTTATGCGACTAAAGCCTATAGCATCCGTTGGCGGCGAGATCAGACCGGTCACTCTTAGACATTCGCTATAGCGCTGAGGAGGCAACGGGCATGCTAGGGTTGCGAATCATGAAGACACTCCCGCTGCTTGCAAGTCTTGCCCTCACCCTCGCGTGCGCGCTCACGGGCGCGCGAGCGCAGGACCTTGATCGTGCGCTAGGCGAGAACGACCTGGCTTTCGCCAAACGTGTTGTTGGGTTCGCCGACAATGCTGATCCGCACACCACAGCCGTGAGCTGGAACGGCCTCCAGACACTCTTTGTCGATTACCAGACCGCTGAGGACTATCCGGAACGCCCGCTCGTCGCGCTGCAACGGCTAGCTGACAACAGGTATCGTGCAATCCAGGTCACGCTCGGTGAACAAGAGGGCGACACACCGGACATAGCGCTCGGCCTCGCCAACGCCGACCACGACCCGGCAAAGGAACTGATCGTGATACTTTCCTGGGCTCAGATCCACTACGATGTCGAAGGGACGCTCTACGAAGTTCGCATCTTCGATGATCCCAAGCCGGGCCAGAAGGCGCTGACTCAATTGAAAGCGAGCCGGAAGTTCGATGCCACATGCGACTGCCATTGGCGCGATGGCACAACGAAGCGCTTCCGCTTCAAGACCATCGCGGCGGTCAAGACTGAACTGAAGCGCCTGGGCTATTAGCCGCCGGCGGGGGCTCGCTTCCCGGATGTTGCCCTCGCCACCTCGCCTATGCTGACCGGCAATCGTCACTAGCGCCAGCACCGGCACAGGCTGGGTCGCTCGTCAGAACTCCATATCACCGAAGTCACCGCCATTGTTGGAGCTGGCATCGCCTGCCTGATCGGCTTCGTCCGGCTGCGGCGTCGGCTGTTCGGCTGCCTTGGCTTCGCTGCCACCAAACATGCCGGCGATCGCGTTGCCGAGCAGCACGCCGCCCGCCACGCCCATCGCGGTCTGCGCGGCGCCGGCAAGGAACCCGCCGCCTGCCCGCTGTGGTGTGTCCTGCGGCCCTTCAGTTGCGACGGAGGCGGTGCGCCCTACCCGCGGAACCGAGCCTGAGCGCCTGCCGCCGCTGCGGCCGAAGAAGCCGCTCAGCGGTCCACCGCCGGCCGGCTGCTGCGCCTCCTCTTCCAGTTCTTCGATGCGCGCCTGAGCTGCGTTCAGGGCCTGCTCCTGCATCACAATCGTCTGGGCCATGTAATATGGCGCCCCAGGCTGCTGGGTGATCTGGTCCTGGATGAAGCGCTCTGCTTCGGCATCGCGCGGCGGCGCCTGGCGCTCGACGCTTGCCAACTTCTCGAAGAGCTGTCCGATCGCCTGTTGATCGTTTCTGTCCATGAATCCAACTCCGGTCGTGGTCCGACGTCGGCTATTCGCGCTCGCCGGAGAAGTTCAACAGCAGTTGGAAGATGTTGATGAAGTTCAGATAGAGCGAGAATGCACCGAAGACAGCGAGCTTCTGCTGTGATTCCGCACCGAAGTTTTCCGCATACTGCTCCTTGATAGTCTGGGTATCCCAGGCGGTGAGGCCGATGAAGACGGCGATGCCGATCACCGAGATCGCGAACTGGAGCGCGGTCGAGCCCAGGAAGATATTGACGATGATGGCGATCACCACGCCGATCAGGCCCATGATCAGGAACGACGAGAACTGCGTCAGGTCGCGTTTGGTCGTGTAGCCGTAAAGGCTGGTCGCGCCGAACATGGTGGCGGCGATAAAGAAGGTGCGTGCGATGCTGGTGCCGGTAAAGACTAGGAACACGGAAGCCAGCGACAGGCCCATGACGGCGCAGAATGCCCAAAACATCGCCTGGGCGCCGGCTGCCGACATCGTCTGCATCCGAAACGAGAACAAGAGCACAAAGGCCAGCGGGGCAAGCATCACCACCCATTTCAGTGGGGTGGAGAAGATCGGCACGTAAAGGGCGGGCGTGGAAGCCACCACGAACGCGATCACGCCCGTGACGACGAGGCCAAGGCCCATGTAGTTATAGACGCGCAGCATGTGCCGGCGCAGGCCTTCGTCGTAGACGGCTCCGGCTCGGGCCCCGATATATCCGAGATTGTTCATGTGGTTCTCCTTCTTGAAGGTCGATCAGTAAAGCGTTTTGGCGAGCGCTTCGGCCGTGCGATCGAGACCGCCGACATCGCTGCGTCCGACGACCGCGTAGGCGACCTCGCCGATCTGGAAATAGGCCGAGGAAACTTCGCCCGAGAGAACGACAGTCGGTTTGACGACATCGAATGTTCCGGGTCGGATGGCGAACAGCGAGACCAGCCCCATCTCTTTTGTCTCGACGGCCATCTCGACGCTCGGGCCGAATTGCGATGGATAGATCTGCACGTCACGGACCGTCCAGTCCGCTGGCAGCGATGGCATCACGATCGCAGTCGCGGCGCGGATTTCGTCGGCGTTGTAGCCGGGTGCTTCGGGTTGCGACGACATCGCCTCGCGCACGAGCGTCGTGCGGTGCGCCCGGACCGCGTCCTCCACATAGGCCGGCGGATGGGTCGAAGCGACGACTTCCGTCACCGATATCGGTCCGATGAGCCCGTTCGCAAGCCAGCCGGCAGCGACGAAGACGGCGACTGCCGCCGCTCTCTGCAAAGCACCAAGGACGCGGCCGCGCGCCAATCCCCGTTCCAGCCGCCGTGCGGCATCGGCCGTCGCGGGCCGCGCCATGCCTTTCGATCCGGCAAGCGCCACGCGCAATTCGTCACGCATCCGTAAGTCGGACATCACCCGCGCGGCCGCTTCCGGGCGGGCCGAAAGGAACGCCTCGACCTCGATGCGACGAGCCACGTCCAGCTGATCGTCGACATAGGCGTCGAGATCGGTGTCGGTCACGGGATCGCGCAGTTGGTTCATCATCGACCTCCGACGATCTTCAGATGGCCTTTCGCGCGTGCCGGCACCGCGTCCTCCATCTCGCGCAGGGCCGCACGCGCCCTGCCGATGCGCGAGATCAGCGTCCCCAGCGGCACGCCGCTGACCTCGGCAGCCTCGCTGTAGCTAAGTCCCTCGATGGCGACGAGATGCAGCGCGCAACGTTGCTCTTCCGGCAATCTGAAAAAAGCGTCGCGCACCTGCGCCAGACGGACCGAATGTTCCTGCGGAGCCCGGACATTCGCCTCGGCGAGATAGCCGGCCTGTTCGATGCGCATTGCTTCCGATTTGCGGGATCGCAATCCGTCGATGAACGCGTTGTGGACGATCGACAGCAGCCATACGCGAAGGTTTCCGCCGGAGCGGAAGCTGCCGCGTCGCTCATAGGCACGCACCAGCGCATCATGCACCAGATCCTCTGCATCGGCGCTGTCGCGTGTCAGCGAGCGTGCATAGCGGCGCAGCGAACCGAGCTGTCCCAGAATATCGAAGCGTGGCATCGGCCGTTTCATGTCCTGTTTACGGAGCAGGTCGTGATTTTAATCCCGCTTTCCCCGAATTTATCTTGGGCGGCTCGCCGCGCTCTCTCCTGGGAGATATCGCGCCTGCCCTCGCGCGGCAGATAGTATTGGCCGCCCTCGAGGCAAACCCGACGCCGAGTTGGCGCATATGAAACTGCTGGCAAAGCACGGCTGGTTTGCGTATCACTCCGCCGCCAACGGAACCTTATCGATGTTCGAAAATCTCCAGCCCGCGCCTGCCGACAAGATCCTTGCCTTGATCGGCCTCTATCGCGCTGATCCGCGTCCCGACAAGGTCGATCTTGGGGTGGGCGTCTACAAGGATCGCGAGGGCAAGACGCCGGTGATGCGCGCGGTGCGCGAAGCCGAAAAGCGGCTGCTGCAAGGCCAGGATACCAAGACCTATCTCGGCCTTGCCGGCGATACCGCCTTCAACGCGGCGATGGCCAGGTTGGTGTTCGGCCCAACCGCCGACATGACGCGCATTCGTGCGGCGCAAGCCCCCGGCGGCTCCGGCGCGCTGCGGCTGGTGGCAGAGCTGCTGAAAAGGACCCGCCCCGACGCGACGGTCTGGCTGTCGGATCCGACCTGGCCGAACCACATGCCGGTGTTGCGCGCCGCTGGCCTGCAGATACGCGAATATCCCTATTTCGACGCTGCTTCTGGTGCGGTTCGCTTCGACGACATGCTGAATGCATTGAGAGCCGCGAATCCTGGCGACGTCGTATTGTTGCATGGCTGTTGCCATAACCCGACAGGCGCCAATCTAGACATCTCGCAATGGGCTGCCATTGCAGATCTTGTCGTTGAGCGCGGCCTGCTGCCCTTTGTCGACATCGCCTATCAGGGCTTTGGCGAGGGGCTTGATGCGGATGCCGCCGGCTTGCGCATGCTAGCGGCAAAAGTTCCGGAAATGGTGGTTGCCTCGAGCTGCTCGAAGAACTTTGCCGTCTATCGCGACCGCGTCGGTGCAGCGCTGATCATGGCGAAAGACGGCGCGCAGGCGGATTTGGCGATGGGCCAGATGCTGTCGGCGGCGCGCGCCATGTATTCGATGCCGCCGGACCACGGCGCGGCGGCGGTGCGCATCGTGCTTGAAGACCCCGCATTGCGTTCCGACTGGGAGGCAGAGCTTGAAGAGATGCGGCTGCGCATGCTGCGGCTGCGCGTCCAGTTCGCCGAGGCGCTGCGGCGGCAGTCCAACTCCGACCGTTTCGATTTCGTCGCCAGCCATCGCGGCATGTTTTCCCGGCTTGGCCTGTCGGAAGCGCAAGTCGAGCGGCTGCGCGCCGAGCATGGCATCTACATGGTCGGCGACAGCCGCATCAACGTTGCGGGCCTGCCCGAGGACAGCATGGATGCGCTCGCCAAGGCGATCGTCTCCGTGCTCGACTGACACTTTTGCTAACTAGGATCTTTTTTCGGAAACCGGCTTCCACTTTCGTATCATGGTCTGGCCGCCCATCTGTGGACAAGGCGCCCTCACCGGCTGAAGCCGTTGGCCGCACAGCCGTGTACAGGATAGCGTTCGCCTGATGAAACCCTCGAAAGACATTTCCCGGCTGATCGAGATCATGGCCGCGCTACGAGCACCGGAAACCGGCTGCCCGTGGGATATCGAGCAGGATTTTTCGACAATCGCGCCATACACGATCGAGGAAGCCTACGAAGTGGCGGACGTCATCGCGCGCGGCGACCTGGACGATCTGCGCGATGAACTCGGCGATCTCCTGCTGCAAGTGGTCTACCACGCGCAAATGGCCGAGGAGGCCGGCGAATTTTCATTCGGTGACGTGGTCAAGGCCATCACCACAAAAATGATCCGCCGCCACCCGCATGTTTTCGGCGACGAAAAGGCGCGCAGCGCCGGCATGGCCAAGGGCATGTGGGAAAAGATCAAGGCAGAGGAAAAGGCGGAGAAGCGCAGTGCGCGCCTCGCCCGTGGGCTCGACCCGGAAGACCATGGCAAGGGCTTTCTCGACAGCGTGCCGGTCGCCCTACCCGCGCTGACCCGGGCGCTCAAACTGCAGGAAAAGGCCGCCCGCGTCGGCTTCGACTGGAGCGAGGCGGCACCGATCCTGGAAAAGATTGAGGAGGAGATCGGCGAGTTGCGCGAAGCGCTGGCCAACGGCGACAGCGCGCCGATCAAGGACGAGTTCGGCGACATGCTGTTTGCGGTCGTCAATCTCGGCCGGCACCTCAAAATTGATTCCGAAGCGGCACTCAGCGGCACCAACGAAAAATTCCGGTCGCGCTTCCACTATGTCGAGCAGGCGCTGCAAGCGTCGGGAAACAGCCTCGAAGAGGCGACGCTGGACGAGATGGAAGCGCTCTGGCAGCAGGCAAAAAGCGCGAAGTAAACGCCCCTACCCGTTGTTTTGACGACGCAATCGGCTTTCAATCTCTTGCCGAGCGCTGTGCGTGGCCTTGAGCGCGATGGTCACGCTGCCATCCTCATTGTCATCACGCGAGACGATGTCGCCGTTGCGGTAAAGCCAGTCGACGACGCCGAGTTGGTCGGGCTTGAGCGTGACAGTGAACGTCTCCAGTTCGCCCGACATCATCGTCTCGATGATCGCCTTCAGCGCATCGATGCCCTCGCCGGTTACCGCCGATATGGCGATCGGCGGTGCCTTCTTGCCGTCAGCACCATCGGCAAGCAGCCGCGCCCGGTTGCCTTCGTCGAGCCGGTCGATCTTGTTCCACACTTCGATGACGCGCTTGCTGTCGCGGGCATCGACGCCGAGATCGGCAAGGATGCGCTCGACATCTTCGGCCTGCGCGGCCGTATCGGGATCGGAGATGTCGCGCAGGTGAATGACGAGGTCTGCCTCGACCACTTCCTCCAGCGTCGCCCTGAAGGCCGCGACCAGATGCGTTGGCAGGTCGGAAATGAAGCCGACCGTGTCGGAAAGGATGATCGGCGTTCCGTGCAGCAGGCGCACGCGGCGCAGCGTCGGGTCGAGCGTGGCAAACAGCATGTCTTCCGCCAGCACCCCTGCTCCGGTCAGCCGGTTGAACAGCGTCGACTTGCCGGCGTTGGTGTAGCCGACGATCGCCACCACCGGAAACGGCACCTTCTTGCGCTTGGCGCGGTGCAGGTCGCGGGTGCGGCGCACGGTTTCGAGCTCGTGCTTCAGCTTGGTGATCTTGTCCTGCAGCACACGCCGATCCGACTCGATCTGGGTCTCGCCAGGGCCGCCGAGAAAACCGGCGCCGCCGCGCTGGCGCTCGAGGTGGGTCCAGCTCCGCACAAGGCGGCCCTTCTGGTAGTTGAGATGGGCAAGGTCGACCTGCAGCGTGCCTTCCTTGGTGCGGGCGCGCTCGCCGAAAATCTCCAGGATCAGCCCGGTGCGGTCGAGCACCTTGGCGTTCAACTCTTTTTCGAGGTTGCGCTGCTGTACCGGGGTCAGCGGATGATCGACAATGACCACTTCCGCGTGGCCCTCTTTGACGATCTCGGCGAACTCCGCGACCTTGCCGCTGCCGAGCAAGGTCGCCGGACGTGGATCGTTGACGGTCACCACCGCCGTGTGGACCAGGTCAAGGTCGATGGCGCTGGCGAGGCCGACCGCCTCGTCGCGACGGGCCTCGGCAGAACGGGTCAGGCGCGGGCGATTGGTATCGTCGTCGCCACGCGGCTGCCGGGTAAGCACCGGCACGATGACCACCGCCCGGGTCGGACCGTTGGCCTCTGTCCCGGTCTGGTGTGCTGGTTTTCCGCGAACGCTGCGGTCCGCGTCTTTCTCGCGTGCCAATCAGGCGCCCTGGCTTTCCTCACCATCGAACATCTGAACCGGCTGGCTCGGCATGATCGTGGAAATAGCGTGCTTGTAGACAAGCTGGGAATGGCCGTCGCGACGCAGCAGAACGCAGAAATTGTCGAACGAAGTGACCACGCCGGTCAGCTTCACGCCGTTGATGAGAAAGATGGTGAGTGGGTTTTTGCTCTTGCGAACTGAATTCAGGAACAGGTCCTGAAGATTTTGCGATCGTTCCGCCATTGTTCTTGTCTTTCGCCGATCCCCTTCGGTTTGCAGGCCAATGCGCCAAATTAGCCGGCACATGTCAAGCACGCAAACACCATCTTGCCGTCAGTAACGACAAGCAGAACGAGATATATTGATGTTCATTCCATCTGTGCGGTTATCAGGCTGGACTTTTTTCCGCAACGTCAAAAAAGGCCTGCCGTAATGAAACTGTTATCGAGCCCGGGTGGCCGTTGGAGACGGGAGCGCCATCGATCGCCACCACCGGCATGGCGATCGTGGTGGCGGAGCTGATGAAAACCTCACGCGCGGCCTTGGCTTCGGCAACCGAAAAGCCGCGCTCTTCGATCTTCAGGCCGAGCTTGGCGGCGACATCGAACAGCGTCGTGCGGGTGATGCCACGCAGGATGCCGTGCTCGGCGGGGCGCGTCACCAGCACGCCGTCCCTGGTGATGATCCAGGCATTCGACGATCCACCTTCCTTGACGGTGCCGTCGACATCGACGAACCAGGCCTCCTGAGCGCCGGCTTCCTTGGCTTTCTGCTTGGCCAGCACGTTCGGCAACAGGCCGACCGACTTGATATCGACCCTATCCCAGCGGTTCTCCGGCACCGTGATAACCCGGATCCCGCTCTCGGCCCGCCTCACGGCAGCTGCAGGATCGGCTTTTTTGGCGGTCACCACCAGCGACGGCTTCGTGCCCGCCGGCGGGAAGAAAAACTCGCGGCTGGCGACACCGCGTGTCACCTGGACATAGACCAGGCCGTCGACGACATGGTTGCGGCGCACCACCTCGCGCATGACGAGCGGCAGCACGCCGCGCGTGATCGGCCAATCGATCGAGAGTTCGGTAAGTGAGCGGTTCAATCGGGCGAGATGGCGCGGCATGTCGACGATGAAGCCTCGTGCCACCTCGCAGACCTCGTAGACGCCGTCGGCGAATTGATAGCCACGGTCCTCGATGTGCACGGAAGCTTCGGCGTGAGCGACGTAGCGCCCGTTCACATAGGCAATGCGCGACATGGCTAATCCCTGGAAGAAGTCCCAGCTTTCTTATGCGATTCCAAGACGGCCGTAACGGATAATTGCGTGGGCCACGACTGGTGTGGCTATCAGACGCCCAGCGACTTCAGCTTGCGGTGCAATGCAGAGCGTTCCATGCCGATAAACTCTGCTGTCTTCGAGATGTTGCCGCCAAAACGGTTGATCTGGGCGATCAGATAGTCCTTCTCGAATTGTTCGCGCGCTTCCCGCAGCGGCAGCGCCATTATGTGCTGATCGGATTTGTTTGGAGTGCGCGGCATGACGTCGCCGATCTCGGCAGGCAGGAGATCGGCGGTGATCGGCGCATCGACATCGTCGCCGCGCGCCAGGATCATCAGCCGCTCGACATTGTTTCGCAACTGCCGAACGTTGCCCGGCCAGTTGTGCGCCTGCAATACCGCCAGCGCGTCGTCGCCGATGCGGCGCGGCTTGATGCCGGCCTGGCGAGCGATCTGCTTCATGAAATTGTCGACCAGATAAGGAATGTCCTCGCGACGCTCGGCCAGTCCCGGCACCATGACCGGAACCACGGCCAGGCGATGATAAAGGTCTTCGCGGAAACGGCCGTCGGCGATCATGGCTTCCAGGTTCTGCGAGGTCGACGAGATGATGCGCACGTCGACCTTGACCCGCTTGGTGCCCCCTACCCGCTCGAACTGCTGTTCGACCAGCACGCGCAGGATCTTGTTCTGCGTCTCGCGCGGCATGTCGGCCACTTCATCTATGTAGAGAATGCCGCGATGGGCCTCCTCCAGCGCACCGACCTTGCGTTCGACGCCATTCGATTCGGTGCCGAACAGCTCGATCTCCATACGCTCCGGGGTGATGTTGGCGGCGCTCAGCGTCACAAACGGTGCACTCTTGCGCGCCGAGAGCGCGTGGATGGCGCGCGCGGCCAGTTCCTTGCCCGAGCCGGAGGGGCCAATGATCATGACGCGGCTGTTGGTCGGCGCGACGCGCTCGATGGTCTGGCGCAATTGGCTCATTGCCGACGACATGCCGATGAGGTCGAAAGTCTCGCCGCTGCGCAGCTTGAGATCCGAAACCTCGCGTCTCAATTTGGAGGTTTCGAGCGCCCGTTCGGCAATGAGGATCAGCCTGTCGGCCTTGAATGGCTTTTCGATGAAATCATAGGCGCCGCGGCGGATGGCCGAAACTGCCGTTTCGATATTGCCGTGGCCCGAGATCATCACCACCGGCAGGTTCGGGTGCATCGTCTTGATCTCGTCCAGCAAGGCCAGGCCATCGAGCCGCGAGCCCTGCAGCCAGATGTCGAGGAAGATCAGCCTGGGTGCCCGGTCGGCGACCGCCGCCAGCGCGCTGTCGGCATCAAACGCCGTGCGTGTTTCGTGACCTTCGTCGCTCAGGATACCGGCGACGAGTTCGCGGATGTCTTCCTCGTCATCGACGATGAGAATATCAGACGCCATTACCGACCTTTTCAGTTTCTTTTTCGTGTTCCGTCTTGCCCTCGCCGCGTATCGGAACGGTGGCGGCAACCGGCAGGATGATGCTGATCATTGCGCCCCGCCCATCGTGGAAGTCCGCTGGTGCATCGTGCAATTCGAGTCGCCCGCCATGGTCCTCCACGATCTTCTTGACGATAGCGAGGCCAAGCCCGGTGCCTTTCTCGCGTGTCGTCATGTAAGGCTCGAGCAAGCGCTGCCGGTTTTCGCGGGGCAAGCCCCTGCCGTTGTCGATGACGTCGATTCGAATCGCGCCATTCTGACGCCCGGCTTGAATCCGGATTATGCCGTGCGGACGATCCTCTGCATCAAGTCCGTCGATTGCTTCGGCAGCATTCTTGATGACGTTGCCGAACGCCTGCGCCATCAGGCGGCTGTCGAACGTGCCTTTGAGCGGGTCGTTGCCGAAGACGCGCTCGAAGGTGATGTCGGCGCGGCTCACTTCGACCAAGAACGAGGCCTCGCGCAACGAATCGCGCAGATCGATTGCCTTCATTTCCGGTTTCGGCATGCGGGCGAACGCCGAGAACTCGTCGACCATGCGGCCGATGTCCTCCACTTGCCGGATGATGGTGTCGGTGCATTGATCGAAAACCTCACGGTCCTCGGTGATGACCTTGCCGTAGCGGCGCTTGATGCGCTCGGCCGAAAGCTGGATCGGCGTCAGCGGGTTCTTGATCTCGTGGGCAATGCGCCGCGCCACGTCGGCCCATGCGGAGGAACGCTGTGCCTGGACCAGATCGGTAATGTCGTCGACTGTCACGACATAGGATTTATCCTCCGAACCGTCGTCGCCGGCTTCGATCGTGATCTGCACGTTGAAGGTTCGTTCAGTGCCGGCACGATAGAAGGTGACCTGTTCGCGATAGACCGGCCTGCCCGACTTGCGGCCGATCTCGAAGACGCGGCCGACATGCGGCAGCACGGCGGAAAGGTTCTGCCCAAGCGCTGCCGTGGCGGATATGGCCAGCATCGTTTCGGCCGAACGGTTGACGATGGTGACGATGCCATATGGATCGACGCCGATGACCCCGGCGGTGACGCCGGCAAGCACCGCCTCCGAAAAGCGCCGCCGTTCATCGATCAGATCCTTGGCCGACAGGATCTCGTTGCGCTGCGATTTCAATTCCATCAGCATCTTGTTGAATGTGTCGCCGAGCGAGGCCACGTCGCCATCGGAGGGGCGGACAGGCACGGCCACGTCGAGATTGCCGGTGGCGACCTCATCGGCCGCGCCGATGAGTTGACGAATCGGCCGCACCAAGCGGTCGGCCACCGCAATGCCAGTCCAGATGGCGGACAGGATGATGATCAGCGTCAGCGACAGATAGGGAAGCGCGAAAGCCACTTGCGAGGTGCGGCGGTTGTCTTCGAGACCTCGATATTCGGCGGTGTTGGATTTGACGATCTGCCGTGCCTTGATCACCTCGGGATCGACGAGGCGGATGGTGTAGAGATAGAGGCCGTCGATCTCGCGCAGCTTGACGATGGCACCCATGATGTTGCGGGTGCGCGGTTCTATCAGCACCGGCTTGCCGTCGGCAGCGCTTGCCACGGCGCCCTCAGGCGGCTCCGGCATGGCAAAGTCCGCGTCGGTCTTGGCGCTCATGACGAAGGAACCATCGGGCTTGATGAGTGCTGCGTGCGCCAGCGAGCGTCCCACCGCCTCCTTGTTCATGAGGTCGAGGAAACCGGTACGATCGAGGCCGTAGAGCGTGCGCGAAGCGTCGAGGTCGTAAGCCATCGACAACGTCGTGCCCTGAAGATTTCGTGCGTTTTCCTGCACATAGGCGTCGGCGATCGACAACGACGAATTGACGATCGTCTTGGTGCGGATCTCGAACCAGCGGTCGAGGCCGATGTCGAGCGTGATCGACGCGATGATCGCCACCATGATCGCGGGAATGGCGGCGACCAGTGCAAACATCGCAACGATGCGCACATGCAGGCGCGACGCAGCCTTGCCGTGCCGGCGTGCCATCAGAATGCGATGCACCTCGCGGCCGACCAGCAAGATCAGAAACAGGACGAACGCCGCATTAAGCGCAATCAGCGCCAGCGTCGTCCTCGCGTCGGGCGTGATCGGCGTCGCGCCAACCAGAATGGCGAAGGAGATCGCCGCCGTCACCAGCGCACCGGCAACGGCGATCACACCGGGCAGCGCAAGCAGCCGGCGACCGTCTCGCGCGCCGGTATTGCTGAAAAGCGGTTTACTCAGTGTCGGTGCGTGCAGGGCCATGTCGCCGTCTAGAGCCAGTGATTGCGTCGGATGTATGCAACGCATTGTGGCGATTATGCAACAAGTGTGGCCGAGACGGAAATCTTTCGGTGATCGATCCCCTGGAAAGCGCTCGTAAGGGGTTCGTCTAGATCTGCCTGGAGGACTTGTAGACGTTGACGCCGAGTTCGCGAATCTTCTTGCGCAGCGTGTTGCGGTTGAGCCCCAGCAGTTCGGCAGCCTTGATCTGGTTACCGCGCGTTGCGGTCATCGAGGCGAGGACCAGCGGATATTCGACCTCGGAGAGGATTCGCTGATAGAGCCCGGCCGGCGGCAAGTCGCCGGCAAACGAGGCAAAATAGCGCTGCAGGAAATGCTCCACCGCCTGGCCGATGGAAAGGTCATCGGGAATGAGGTTGCCGCCACCTGGAACGACAGGTCTTTCGCCGGTCTTCAACTCCGCCTCGATGATCTCGGCGGAAATCTCGTCCTGCGAATACAGTGCAGCCAGCCTGCGGATGAGGTTTTCGAGTTCGCGCACGTTACCGGGCCACGGATAGCGCTTCATCAGCTCGATGCCGCCGGTGGAAATGCGCTTGGTCTGCAGGCCTTCACTGGCGCCGAGCTTGAAGAAGTGCCGGACGAGGTCCGGAATGTCCTCCGATCGCTCGCGCAGCGCCGGCAGCCTGAGCGGCACAACGTTCAAGCGGTAGAACAGATCCTCGCGGAAAAGCCCCTGATTGATCAGCGTGCGCAGGTCCTTGTTGGTGGCAGCGACGATGCGCACGTCGGTCTTGATCGGTGTGCGGCCGCCGACCGTGGTGTATTCGCCCTGCTGCAACACACGCAGCAGCCGCGTCTGCGCTTCCATCGGCATGTCGCCGATCTCGTCGAGGAAGAGCGTGCCGCCTTCGGCCTGCTCGAAACGGCCGGTGGAGCGGTTCTGCGCGCCGGTAAAGGCGCCCTTCTCGTGCCCGAACAACTCCGATTCGATCAAGTCGCGCGGGATCGCTGCCATGTTGATGGCGACGAAGGGACCGCCTCGGCGGCGGCCATATTCATGCAGCGCGCGCGCCACCAGTTCCTTACCGGTACCCGACTCTCCGCTGATCATGACCGTCAGGTCGGTCTGCATCATGCGCGCCAGCATGCGGTAGATGTCTTGCATGGCCGCCGAGCGGCCGACCAGCGGCATCGTTTCCGGCGGCTCGTCGGCCCGCGTATCGATCTTCGGCCGCCGCGGCTCGGAAAGTGCGCGGTTGACGATGTTGAGCAGCTCGGTCAGGTCGAACGGTTTCGGCAGATACTCATAGGCCCCGGTTTCGGAGGCACGAATTGCTGTCATGAACGTGTTCTGGGCACTCATGACGATGACCGGCAGTTCCGGTCGCGCCTTCTTGATGCGCGGCAGCATATCGAAGGCGTTCTCGTCAGGCATGACAACGTCGGTGATAACCAGATCGCCCTCGCCCGCCGCAACCCAGCGCCACAGCGTCGAAGCGTTGGAGGTGACACGCACGTCGTGGCCGACGCGCGAAAGCGCTTGGTTGAGGACAGTGCGGATGGCCGCATCGTCGTCGGCGACGAGAATATTGCCGCGAACGGTCATTTGCGGTCTCCTTCACCGTCGTCGTCGGTGCCAAACTGGGTTTCTTTCCACGCCGGCATCAGGATGCGGAAGGTGGTCCCGCGCGGCGTCGATTCGCATTCAATGATGCCACCATGCTCGCCGACGATCTTTGCCACCAGCGCCAGACCGAGACCGGAGCCGTTCGGCTTGGTGGTGATGAAGGGATCGAACAGGATCGGCAGGATATCCTCGGAGACACCCGAACCGTTGTCGCGTACGCAGAATTCCAATGGCAGCGACACGCGATCCTGAGTCCCGGGTACAGAAACGCGAATGCCCGGGCGGAAGGCGGTCGATAGCATGATCTCGCCCTGTGGATCGCTGCCGATCGCCTCGGCGGCATTTTTTACCAGATTGAGGAAGACCTGGATGAGCTGGTCGCGATTGGCAAAAACCGGAGGCAATGATGGATCATAATCCTCCAATATCTTGATCCGCTTGGCAAAACCGTTCTTGGCGATTGCTTTGACATGGTCGAGCACGACATGGATGTTGACAGGGTAGCGGTCGATCGGCCGCTCGTCGGAAAACACCTCCATGCGGTCGACCAGCGAGACAATGCGGTCGGTCTCGTCGGTGATCAGCCTGGTCAGTGCGCGATCCTCGTCGGACGCCGACAGCTCAAGCAGCTGCGCGGCACCACGAATGCCGGACAGCGGGTTCTTGATCTCATGGGCAAGCATCGCGGCGAGGCCGGTGACCGAGCGCGCCGCGCCGCGATGTGTCATCTGCCGGTCGATCTTGTCGGCCATTGAGCGTTCCTGGAACATCACCACGACGGAGCCTGGAAATTCCGTTACCGGCGCGACGTAGAGGTCGACTACCTTCTCGATGCCGAGACGCGGCGACGACACGTCCACCCGGTATTCGTTGACTGGCGCCCGGCGCTCGCGCACCTGGTCGACAAGCGTCAGCAGCGGACTGCCGAAAGGAATGAGCTTGTGCAGCGTGTTGCGGGCGAGCATCGTGGCACTCGAACGGAAAAAATCCTCGGCATCGGCATTGGCGAAGGTGATGAAGCCTTGCGGATCGACCATGATCACCGGCCGACGAATGGTGTTGAGCACAATATGCGCGGCGTCCGCCATATCCGTGCTCTGTGTGACGGTGGCGTTCATGCCGCACTCCGCAGGTTCGCCGCTTCGGGAGCGCTTGAGAACATGTCGCGCAGCAAGGCAATGACATGCCCAGGCTCGAAAGATGTGAGTATGGCCTTGCGCCGGTCGTCGCTTGTGGCGGCGTGGCGGTCGAGATACCAGCCGAGATGCTTGCGCGCCTGGCGCAATCCGCTTTCCACGCCATAGAGCGTCAGCATGTCTTCGTAATGGGCAATGACGTAGTCGCTCAGCGCTTGCGGGCTGTCCGGCATGCCGGATACCGGCTCTGCCCGCGCGGCCGCTACAATGCTGCCGGCAGTCCACGGCGCGCCATAGTGCGCACGGCCGATCATCACCGCGTCGGCGCCGGACTGGTCGAGGATCGACGCAGCCTCTGCCGGCGAGCCGACATCGCCATTGGCAACGACCGGGATCGAGACGGCCTGCTTGACGCGTGCGATGGCGCGCCAGTCGGCTTTGCCCTGATAGAACTGGCAACGTGTGCGGCCGTGCACCGTAACCATCTTCACCCCGGCCTGCTCGGCGCGTCGGGCCAGCATCGGGGCGTTGAGCGCACCTTCGTCCCAGCCGAGCCGCATTTTGACCGTGACCGGCACCTCGACCGCCCCGACTACCGCTTCGATCAGCGACAGCGCGTGGTCGAGGTCTCGCATCAGTGCCGAACCGGCATAGCCGCCCGTCACCTTCTTGGCCGGACAGCCCATGTTGATGTCGATGATGTCAGCACCCTCGCCGGCCGCGATTCGCGCGCCCTCGGCCATGTGCACCGCCTCGCGGCCGGCAAGCTGGACCATGTGGACAGGCAGCCCGGAATGACGGATCCGCAGGCCCGAGCCAGCCCTGCCCTTTGCAAGCTCACCGCTCGCCACCATTTCCGATACAGCCAGCCCGGCGCCATGGGCATGGGCGCGCTGCCGGAACGGCTCGTCGGTGATGCCCGACATCGGCGCGAGAAACACGCGATTGCGGATTCTCACGCCACCCACATCCAGCGGCGAAGCCAATTTGGTCACATCAGGCATGCACAAAAACCAAGCACCTTCGATTGCTGCACATTCTCTAGCCAGAACGACGGCAATGTGCAACGCGCAATGTCGTGACATTAAGGCGCATTTGGGAAAAAAAGGATCGCCGGACCGCATCAATCCTGGGTCTTCTGAAAGCGATACCACTTTTCTGGATCATGCGCTAAGCGTCTCGCCATGAGAGATGTGAGCGAAAAGCATGCTGCCGACGACAAAGTCGCCGTGGTCATCGTTGCTGCCGGCCGCGGCGCGCGCGCCGGACAGGCCAATGGGCCGAAGCAATATCAGCAGATTGGCGGCGGCGCCGTTATTGCACGCACACTCGACGCCTTTCTGACGCATCCGAAGATTGGACCTGTCGTGGTTGCTATCCATGCCGATGACGGCGCGCTTTTCCGTCGCGCCGCCGGCGCAAATGCCGACCGTGTCGTTGCTGTGACCGGTGGTACGTCACGGCAGGAGTCCGTTCGCCTTGGACTGCTGGCGTTGAGAAGCCATGCGCCGGGCCGGGTCCTGATCCATGATGCGGCTCGGCCGTTTGTCGACGCGGAACTGATAGACCGCACGATCGCCGCCATTGGCGAGCGCCAGGGAGCACTGCCTGCCTTGCCCGTTGCCGATACGCTGAAGCGCGAAACGGCCGAAGGCATGATCGGCGAAACCGTGTCCAGGGCCGGGCTTCATGCCGCACAGACACCGCAAGGCTTTCCGTTCTGGCCGATCCTGGCTGCGCACGAAAAGGCTCATCATCTGGGCAAGGCGGATTTCACCGACGATGCGGCAATCGCCGAATGGGCGCACATTCCGGTGAAGATCGTTCCCGGCTCACCGGACAATGTCAAACTGACCTGGGCACGGGATATTGCAATGGCGGATCAGCGGCTTTCCAGCGCCCCACGTTTTCCGGACATCCGAACCGGCAACGGCTACGACGTCCACGCCTTCGAGCCCGGCGACCATGTCACCCTGTGCGGCGTCGCTATCCCGCATGACAAGAAATTGTCCGGCCATTCGGATGCCGATGTCGGTCTGCACGCCTTGACCGACGCCCTGCTCGCCACCTGCGGCGCCGGTGACATCGGCACGCATTTCCCGCCCGCCGACCCGCAATGGAAAGGGGCCGCTTCACGCATCTTCGTCGAACACGCGGCCAAGCTGGTGCGAGAGCGCGGCGGCCGCATCGCCAACGCCGATATCACGCTGATCTGCGAGGCGCCGCGCGTCGGCCCTCATCGAGAGGCCATGACCGAAGCGCTTTCGGCAATGCTGCGAATTTCGCGCGACCGCATCTCTATCAAGGCGACAACCAATGAGAAGCTCGGCTTCGTCGGCCGTGAGGAAGGCATAGCGGCCATCGCGACCGCCAGCGTTGTATTTCCGGGGGATGTCCCTGAATGAGCAATAGCGATCTCGCAGATGCCCTGCTTCAAGCCTGCCAGCAGCGCGGCATCATGCTGGTGACGGCCGAGAGCTGCACCGGCGGCATGATCATCGCCGCGCTGACCGACATTGCCGGCTCTTCCGCGGTGGTCGATCGCGGCTTTGTCACCTATTCCAACAAGGCCAAGACCGAGATGCTCGGCGTCTCGACCGCTACGCTCGAGGCGCACGGCGCGGTCTCGCGAGAGATTGCCGTGGAGATGGCGGCCGGGGCCTTGGCCCATTCGCCGGCCGGGCTCGCCCTGGCGGTGACCGGCATCGCCGGACCGGGCGGCGGCTCGGCGGAAAAACCTGTCGGCCTGGTCTGGTTCGGCGTTGCCGTGGCTGGCCGGCCGGTAGTCAGCGAATGCCAGCTGTTCGCCGACAAGGGCCGGGATTTCATCCGCAGGGAGACGGTCCGGCATGCGCTTGAGCTGGGTCTGCGCGCGCTCGCTGCGGATCAGGCTGCCGATGGCGCGCCGTAGATGATTTCGGCCCGTTTCTCGAACGCCTCGGAGAACATGCGGAAGGCGCGGTCGAACATGGTTCCCATGACCGCACCCAAAATGCGGCTCTTGAACTCATAGTCGATAAAGAAGCAGACGTTGCAACCGCGGCCGTCCCCCGGGTCGAAGCGCCAGACATTGCTCAGATATTTGAACGGGCCGTCGATGTATTTGACGTCGATGGCGTTCTCGTCAGGCTTCAGCAGCACCTGCGTGGTGAAAGTCTCGCGGATCGCCTTGTAGCCAATGCTCATGTCGGCGATGAGCAGCGTGCGTCCGTTGCGTTCCTTGCGCGAGCGAACCGTCAGTGCCTCGCAAAGCGGCAGGAATTGCGGATAGGATTCGACATCGGCGACCAGAGCGAACATCTGTTCAGGCGTATGCGCGACGCGGCGATGGGCTTCGAATTGTGGCATGAAACCAGTTTGTTAGGCGGACTTCCTGAGAAACGCTTCGCGCGCCGCGCGTAGTCTGGCGAAATCGTCGCCGGCATGGTGCGACGAGCGCGTCAGCGGGCTCGACGCCACCAGCAGGAAGCCTTTGGTCTTGCCGATCGTCTCGAAGGACTTGAATTCCTCCGGCGTGACGAAGCGTATCACCGGATGGTGCTTCTTCGACGGCTGCAGGTACTGGCCGATGGTCATGAAGTCGACATTGGCCGAACGCAAATCGTCCATCAGCTGCAGGATCTCGTTCCGCTCCTCGCCGAGGCCAACCATGATGCCGGATTTGGTGAAGATCGACGGATCGAGCTCTTTGACCCGCTGCAACAGCCTGATCGAATGGAAATAGCGGGCGCCCGGCCGGACCGTCAGATAGTTCGACGGCACGGTCTCCAGATTGTGGTTGAAAACGTCGGGCTTGGCAGCCACCACAATCTCCAGCGCGCCTTCCTTGCGCAGGAAGTCGGGCGTCAGGATTTCGATCGTCGTCAGAGGCGTTGCCGCCCTGATCGCACGGATGACCTCGGCAAAGTGCTGAGCTCCGCCATCGGCGAGATCGTCACGGTCGACTGAGGTGATGACGACATGGCTTAGGCCCATTTGCTTGACGGCGTGTGCGACGCGCGCCGGCTCATCGGGATCGAGTGCGGTCGGGATGCCGGTGGCGACATTGCAGAAGGCGCAGGCCCGTGTGCAGATCTCACCCATAATCATGAAGGTGGCGTGCTTCTTTTCCCAGCACTCGCCGATATTGGGGCAGCCCGCCTCTTCGCAAACCGTTACCAGTTTGTGAGACTTAACGATTTCGCGCGTCTCGGCATAGCCTTTAGACATCGGCGCCTTGACGCGGATCCAGTCAGGCTTGCGCAGAACGTCCTGATCCGGCTTGTGCGCCTTTTCGGGATGCCGCAGGCGCGGCGCATTGGCAATCGTGTCGAGGACGGTGACCATGTGAAACCCGGCTCATTGGCAAGCGCCTGTCCGGCGCTCGCTCTACCCACGTCATCTAGGACTTTTCGGCGAAAAGAAAAAGGCCGCGATCACGCATGCCGCGGTGGCCTTTTTCGCATAGCAAGTGCCGACAGAGGTTAGCGGCGCACCAGTCGTCCAACCGCAATCAGAATGCAGGCGCCGATGAAGCCGGTGATCAGATAGGCGATCCAGCCGACACCGAAGATGCCGATGTTCAGGGCCTGCAAGATGGCGTTCAACACGATTGCGCCGACAATGCCGAGAATGATGTTCATGAGGATGCCGGTATTGCTCTTCATGACCATCTCGGCGAGCCACCCCGCCAGGCCACCGATGATGATGGCTGCTACCCAGCCCACGCCGTTCATTTCCATATGCCCTCTCCTTGTATGATGGATGATGCGTGCGAAACGAATTGCTCTGCCGTCGAGTTCCTTTGTGTCTTTCGTGTGAGACTCGCCCAACTAATTTATCATGCATTCAGCGCGCGACCATAGGCGTCGAGTACACTCTCCTTCATCATCTCCGACAGCGTCGGGTGCGGGAAGATCGTGTGCATCAGCTCTTCCTCGGTGGTCTCCAGGTTCATCGCCACGACGAAGCCCTGGATCAGTTCGGTTACTTCTGCGCCAACCATGTGGGCACCCAGCAACTGGCCGGTCTTCTTGTCGAAAATGGTCTTGACGAAGCCTTGGTCCTCGCCGAGCGCAATCGCCTTGCCGTTTGCCGCGAACTGGAAGCGGCCGACGCGGATGTCCTTGCCGTCGGCTTTCGCTTTGGCTTCCGTCAGTCCGACCGAGGCGACTTGCGGATTGCAATAGGTGCAGCCCGGGATCTTCAGCTTGTCGGTGGCATGCACGCCGGGGAAATTGGCGATCTTTTCCACGCACACCACGCCCTCGTGCTCGGCCTTGTGGGCGAGCATCGGCGGTCCGGCGACGTCACCGATGGCATAGATGCCGGGCACGTTGGTCTTGCCGTAGCCGTCGACGACGACGCAACCGCGTTCCGTCTTCACGCCGAGCGTCTCGAGGCCGAGATTCTCGATATTGCCCTGTACGCCGACGGCCGAGATCATCCGATCGGCGGTGATCTTCTCGACCTTGCCGTCCTTCATCTCGACATGCGCGGTGACCGAGTTAGTGCCCTTCTCGACCTTGGTCACCTTGGCTTCTAGGATGATCTTCATGCCTTGCTTTTCGAACTGCTTTTGCGCGAATTTCGAGACTTCGGCGTCCTCGACCGGCATCACTGCCGGCAGCAGTTCGACCACCGTCACCTCCGCGCCCATGGTGCGGTAGAAAGAGGCGAACTCGATGCCGATGGCGCCAGAGCCCATCACCAGCAGCGATTTCGGCATCTCTTTTGGCACCATCGCCTCGAAATAGGTCCAGATCAGCTTGCCGTCCGGCTCGATGCCGGGCAGCGCCCGCGGCCTGGCGCCGGTCGCCAGGATGATGTGCTTGGCGCTGTAGGTGCCCTCGCCCTTGACACCCTTGGGCGCCGGCGGCTGCGGCTCCATCGGCTTCTTCGACGATTTCGACACGACGATTTCGCCGGGTTTCGTCAGTTTGGCTTCGCCCCAGATGACGTCGACCTTGTTCTTCTTCATCAGGAAGCCGACGCCGCCGTTGAGCCGCAGCGAGACCTTTCGCGAGCGATCGACGACGGCGGCTGTGTCGACGCTGATCTTGCCATCGATCTTCAGGCCGTAGTCCTTCAGATGATCCGAATAGTGCATGATCTCGGCCGAGCGCAGCAGCGCCTTGGTCGGAATGCAGCCCCAGTTGAGGCAGATGCCGCCAAGGTGCTCGCGCTCGACGATCGCCGTCTTGAAGCCGAGCTGAGCGGAGCGCACGGCCGTGACATAGCCGCCGGGGCCGGAGCCGATGATGATGACGTCGTAGTTCTCAGCCACGGCTTTCTCCTTCACAATTCCAGCATGAGGCGCACGAGCGGCGCCAGCGCGTGCCCGATGTTCCGCGTATTTTCCGCGTCGAGATGGACGCCGTCGAGCGGCGTCGTTTTGGCCACCGAGCCGGCATCGAAGAAGCCGCAGCCGGCTTCGTCGGCAAGGGCGGAATACTGCGCCGCCAATCGCAGCGAGGCCTCATCGCCGCCGGCGAACATTTCCTTGAATTCGGCATTCTCCGTGCGGCTGACTACGGGCGGTGCGACGATCAGGATCTGCGGCGCCGGCCAATCGAACGGGTAATCGTGGCCGAGCACGATATCGATCAGGCGTTGCATGCCTTGCTTGGCCGCGACCGGATTGCCGTGAATCCACGGCTTCATATCGTTGGCGCCGAGCATGATGATGATCAAATCGATCGGCGCATGCGTCGTCAGGATTGTTGGCAACAGCCTTGCGCCATTGCGGTCCGCCCCGGCCAAGTGATCGTCGAAGGCGGTGGTTCGGCCATTCAGGCCTTCGGCGATGACCTCGACGCCGCTGCCCAATGCCGCCTGCATCACGCTCGGCCAGCGATCTTCCAGCGGATGCCGGCCGAGGTTTGCCGCGTCATAGCCCCAGGTAAGCGAATCGCCGTAGCAGAGGACCGTCTTCATGTGGCTGCCCCGCCGAAACCTGGTTGCGAGCGCCCCAATCGCCAGCGCACAAAAAGCCACTGGACCAGAACCGTAGCGATGCCCGGCAGGACGAGACCGGCGACGATAGGAAGATCGCTCGACCACTGGCGGTTGCCCGGCGGCTGGGAGAAAGTCCAGCCGATCAGAGCAACTCCAATGAGCACAAAAAATGCTACCCCTATGATCGCCGTCAGTTTTGTTGCCCGTCGTGGATCCGACATGAATTGTGCGATGAAGAATGCGAGCGTCGCGAAGATGGTGACGAGAGCCGAGATCATAAATACAAGGATGTACTCCACGTCGGCATTGGTGGCGACGGCGAGCCACTGCACCACCAATCCGCCGGCCAAACCGGAAAGGAAGAAGGCAAAAAGGCTGGTGAAGAATTTCCGCACCGCCCTGTCCCCTTCTCTTAGACCAGCATGCCCATTGGATTTTCGATCATACGCTTGAAGGCGACGAGCAGCTCGGCGCCGAGCGCACCGTCGACTGCGCGGTGATCGGTCGACAGCGTTACCGACATGATTGTCGCGATCTTGATCTCGCCGTTCTTCACCACTGCGCGTTGCTCGCCGGCGCCAACCGCCAGGATCGTCGCATGCGGCGGGTTGATGACGGCAGAAAAATCCTTGACGCCGAACATGCCGAGATTGGACACCGCCGTGGTGCCGCCCTGATATTCTTCCGGTTTCAGCTTGCGGCTGCGGGCGCGGCCGGCAAGGTCCTTCATCTCGTTGGAGATGACGGACAGCGTCTTTTCGTCGGCACGCCGGATGATCGGGGTGATCAGGCCGCCGGGGATCGACACGGCAACGCCGACATCGGCGTGCTTGTGCTTGACCATGGCGTTTTCTGTCCACGACGCATTGGCATCCGGCACCGCCATCAGCGCCAGGGCCAGAGCCTTGATGACCATGTCATTGACGGAAAGCTTGTAGGCCGGCGTTTCGCCTTTCTCAGTCTTCTTCACCGGGGCGGCCGCATTGATCTGCGTGCGCAGCGCCAGAAGTGCGTCGAGCTCGCAGTCGAGCGTCAGATAGAAATGCGGAATGGTGGTCTTGGCCTCGACCAGCCGGCGCGCGATGGTCTTGCGCATATTGTCGTGCGGGACAAGCTCGTAGGAGCCTTCGGCAAATAGTTTGAGCACCTGCTCGTCCGACATCGCCTTGGGTGCCGTGGCCGCAGATGCCGGAGCGCCGGCGGGCGCCGCTTTTGCTGCTGGTGCCGTCTTGGCGCCGCCACTGGAAATTGCGGCATCGACATCGGCCTTTACCACGCGGCCGTGGGGGCCGGAGCCGGTCAGCGCCGCGACATCTATACCGGCTTCGCTGGCAATGCGCCGGGCCAGCGGCGAGGCGAAGATGCGCTCACCGTTTGCATGGCCGTTGGCGACCGGCGCCGCTTCCGCCTTAGGTAAAGCAGGCTCCTGCTTCGGCGCTTCGGGCTTTGGTGTTTCAGCTTTGGAGGCGTCCGCTTTCGGAGCCTCAGCCTTTGCCGGCGCAGCACCGTCACCGCTTTTCGCGGCGGCCGCCGCATCCTCCCCCTCGGCCGCCAGCACCGCGATCAGCGCATTGACCTTGACGCCTTCAGTGCCGGCCGGAACCACCAGCTTGGCAACCGTACCTTCGTCGACGGCTTCGACTTCCATCGTTGCCTTGTCGGTCTCGATCTCGGCAATCACGTCGCCCGGCGAAACCTTGTCGCCTTCCTTGACGAGCCACTTGGAAAGGTTGCCTTCTTCCATCGTAGGCGAAAGCGCCGGCATGGTGATGTTGATTGGCATTTTGTCCTCCCACCCTGCTCAGCGATACGTGACGGCTTTGACCGCCTCGACGACCTCGCCGACATTGGGCAGCGCCAGCTTTTCGAGGTTCGCCGCATAGGGCATCGGCACGTCCTTGCCGGCAATGGTGATGACCGGTGCGTCGAGGAAATCGAAGGCGCGCTGCGAAACCTGATTGGCGATATGGTCGCCGACCGAGTTCTGCGGAAAGCCTTCCTCGACCACCACCAGGCGATTGGTCTTTTTGACCGAGGCGATGATCGTGTCGAAGTCGAGCGGGCGGATGGTGCGCAAGTCGATGATCTCGGCGTCGATGCCCATGCCGCGCAACTCCGCCTCGGCCTTGATCGCGTAGGTCATGCCGATGCCGAACGAGACGATGGTCACGTCCTTGCCGGATTTGTGAATGCGCGCCTTGCCGATCGGCAACACGAAATCATCCATCTTCGGCACGTCGAAGGAGTGGCCGTAAAGGATTTCGTTTTCGAGGAAGATGACCGGGTTCGGGTCGCGGATCGCCGCCTTAAGCAGACCCTTGGCGTCGGCGGCGGTATAAGGCATCACCACCTTCAGGCCGGGAATATGGCTGTACCAGGCGGCATAGCATTGCGAATGCTGCGCGGCGACGCGGGCAGCCGCGCCGTTCGGGCCGCGAAAGACGATCGGGGCGCCCATCTGGCCGCCGGACATATAGAGCGTCTTGGCGGCCGAATTGATGATCTGGTCGATCGCCTGCATGGCGAAGTTGAAGGTCATGAATTCGACGATCGGCTTCAAGCCGGCCATCGCCGCGCCAACACCAACGCCGGCAAAGCCGTGCTCGGTGATTGGCGTGTCGACCACGCGCCGCGGACCGAATTCCTGCAACAGGCCTTGCGTGATCTTGTAGGCGCCCTGGTACTCGGCAACCTCCTCGCCCATGACAAAGACATCGCCGTCGCGGCGCATTTCCTCAGCCATTGCGTCGCGCAATGCTTCACGCACCGTGGTCGAGATCATTTCGGTGCCGGCCGGGATGTCCGGATCGGCGGCAATTTCCAGCTTGGGCGCGGCGGCAACAGGTGCTGCCGCTTCGCTCTTGGTCGGCGCAGCCGCGGGGGCCGGAGCGGCAGCGGGCGCTGCTGCTTGCGCCTCAACAGCCTCCTCGCCGATGCCTTCGCCTGCCTCGTCGATGTCTTCGCCATCGACGGCCAGCACAGCGATCAGTGTGTTGACCTTGACACCCTCAGTGCCGGCAGGAACCACGATCTTGGCAAGCGTGCCGTCGTCCACGGCTTCGACTTCCATCGTTGCCTTGTCGGTCTCGATCTCGGCAATGGCGTCACCGGCCGCGACCTTGTCGCCCTCTTTCTTCAACCACTTGGAAACATTACCCTCTTCCATGGTCGGCGAGAGGGCGGGCATGAGAATTTCGATCGGCATGTCCTTGCCCTCTCGTTAAAGTACGATATCGGTCCAGAGCTCGGACGGATCCGGCTCTGCGTCGTTCTGGGCAAATTCTGCGGCGTCGGCGACGACGTCGCGGACTTCCTTGTCGATGGCCTTGAGCTCGTCCTCGCTTGCCCATTTTTTGTCGAGCAGCCGCGCTTTGACCTGCTCGATCGGGTCACGTTCGGAGCGCATTTTCTGCACTTCTTCCTTGGAGCGGTATTTTGCCGGATCCGACATCGAATGGCCGCGGTAACGATAGGTCTGCATTTCGAGAATGAGCGGCCCGTTGCCGGCGCGGCACCATTCGGCGGCGAGGTCGCCGGCTGCCTTTACGGCGCGCACATCCATGCCGTCGACCTGGATGCCTGGAATCTTGAAGGAGGCGCCGCGGTGCGAAAAATCCGTTTCGGCCGACGAGCGCGAGACCGAGGTGCCCATGGCGTAGCGGTTGTTCTCGATGATGTAGATCACCGGAAGCTTCCACAGCGAGGCCATGTTGAAGCTTTCGTAGACCTGGCCCTGGTTCGCGGCGCCATCGCCGAAATAGGTCAGCGTCACATTGTTGTTGCCGCGATAGCGGTTGGCGAAGGCAATGCCGGTGCCGAGCGACACTTGCGCGCCGACGATGCCGTGGCCGCCGTAAAAATGCTTCTCCTTGGAGAACATGTGCATCGAGCCGCCCTTGCCTCTGGACAGGCCGCTACGGCGCCCGGTCAGTTCGGCCATGACGCCGCGCGGCGACAACTCCATGGCCAGCATATGACCATGGTCGCGATAGGCGGTGATCATCTGGTCGCCATCGATCAGCGCCATCTTCATGCCGGTAACGACCGCTTCCTGGCCGATGTAGAGGTGGCAGAAACCGCCGATGAAGCCCATGCCGTAAAGCTGGCCGGCCTTTTCCTCGAAGCGGCGGATGAGCAGCATGTGCCGGTAGGCGGCAAGCTCCTGGTCCTTGGTGAATTCAACAGGCTTTGGGGTGGAAAGGCCCGGCGTTTTGCCGTCTGATTTGGATTTGGCAGGCGCTTTTCTGGTGGCGGTGGCCATGCATCACTCCCTGTTGGCGTCTCTTGGCGGACAGCGAGGGAGATCAGTTCTCCCACCGATTTGAGGCAGGCTAACATGCAGGGAAGGCTTTCGCCATGCCGAAAACGCATGGCTGTCATGCATCTAAGCAATTAAAATCATTGCAAATATCGCTGATTAACTGAAATCAGGTTACCTTGCGGCCGGCAGCATGATGGTGATCTCGTCGGCGTGTGACAGATTAAGCGCCTTGCGCGCCTGCTCGTCCAGCATGTCCTTCTCCAGCGTGCCCTCATGCATCAGCTGAACGCGGCGCTCTAGATCGATCCGGCGCGCCTTGACGGCATCGAGCCTGCCCTGCAATTCGGCAGTCTCAGCTTCGAGCTGATACTTGGAATAGATGCCGAACTCGCCATGATAGGCATGGAAGCCGAAATAAGTCAGGAACACCACGCAGAGCGAGGGGATGATCAGCCGGCCGGTGTTTCTTTGCTTATGCTGGCGTGTCCACATGGTCCGAATCCTCTACGCCGCCTTTGTCGCCCGATTGTGCTTAATGGACGGTTACGGATTGCTGGATTCGGAGCCAGGAAGCAAAAAAGGGCGGGAATGTCCCCGCCCTCGCCGCCACGGATTTTCTCTCGAAAATCAGCTTTTCACGATCGACTTGCCGGCATATCGCGCCTGCTTGCCGAGCTCCTCTTCGATGCGGATGAGCTGGTTGTACTTGGCCATGCGATCCGAGCGTGACAGCGAGCCCGTCTTGATCTGCCCGCAATTGGTGGCAACGGCGAGGTCGGCGATGGTCGAATCCTCGGTCTCGCCCGAGCGGTGCGACATCACCGCGGTATAGCCGGCCTTGTGCGCGGTCTCGACGGCGTCGAGCGTTTCGGTAAGCGAGCCGATCTGGTTGACCTTGACCAGAATCGAATTGGCGACACCCATGCGGATGCCGTCGCGCAGCCGCGCCGTGTTGGTGACGAACAGATCGTCACCAACCAGCTGCGTTTGCTTGCCGATGAGATCAGTCAGCATTTTCCAACCGTCCCAGTCATCCTCGGCCAGGCCGTCCTCAATGGTGATGATCGGGTAGTCGGCAGCGAGTTTGGCCAGATATTTGGCCTGCGCCTTCGGGTCGCGGGTTTTCCTCTCGCCTTCATAGACGTAGTTGCCATCCTTGAAGAATTCGGTCGCCGCGCAGTCGAGGCCTAGTGCAACCTCCTCGCCAGGCTTGAAGCCAGCCTGCTCGATCGATTCCATGATGAAGTCGAGCGCGGCCGGCGCGCTCTTCAGGTTGGGGGCAAAGCCGCCCTCGTCGCCGACATTGGTGTTGTGGCCGGCGTCCTTCAGCTTCTTTCGCAGCGTATGAAAGATCTCCGAGCCCCAGCGCACGCCGTCGCGCAGTGTCGGCGCGCCGATCGGCAGGATCATGAATTCCTGGAAATCGATCGGGTTGTCGGCATGCGCGCCGCCATTGATGATGTTCATCATAGGCACCGGCAGCACATGGGCCTTGGTACCGCCGACATAACGGTAGAGCGGTAGGCCGGCCGCTTCGGCCGCGGCCTTGGCCACCGCCAGCGACACGCCGAGGATGGCATTGGCGCCGAGCCGGCTCTTGTTGGCCGTACCATCGAGCTCGATCATGGTCTGGTCGATATGGATCTGATTCTCTGCCTCCATGCCGCCGATCGCCTCGAACAGCTCGCCGTTCACCGCCTCGACCGCTGTCAGCACGCCCTTGCCGAGATAGCGGGGGCCGCCATCGCGCAGTTCGACTGCCTCATGCGCGCCGGTCGAGGCGCCGGACGGCACCGCGGCGCGACCCATCGAGCCGTCTTCGAGCACGACGTCGACCTCGACGGTCGGATTTCCGCGGCTGTCCAGGATTTCACGCCCGACAATGTCGATGATGGCCGTCATTGCGATGTCCCCGATTGATCGATTGAAGCGTCGCGCACCTCTTAGCCAAAGCGCCGCAAAACGCAATCGGGGCAGTTGCAAATATTGCCCCGCGCCCATTGCCGCTCTTGGGATTCACGAAGCACAAAGCGCTGTCATCATTTGTCATGCGCCGCATGCCGGTTTCTGGTCTATGGCTGTTGTCGCGCGGGGCGAAACAGGAGGAGTTTCGCCATGTCCCAGTTGAGCGGTATTGTGAGTTTGTTCCTGATTGCGGCTGCGTTCCTGACGTCGTGCGACAATCAGCAACCCCCGCAGGGATCGTCGCCTTTGCCGGCCCTGCAGATTGCGCAGTAGCACCCCGCCACCCACATCGAAAGGCCCCCGATTTCCGGGGGCCTTTTTTTGATTCCAGGAGACTTAGTCAGTGCCAGTAAGGCTCGACCTTGTAGTAGTTGTATGAGGCGTCACGCGCGGCCTCGCCGTCGGCGCCGGTCAGCTCGTTGATCGAATAGGAAGGAGCGGCCATCAGCTGGTCTTTGGTGAACGGCACGACATAGCCGCCCTTGTTCTCGTCATAGTCAAGGCTCGCCCACGGAATGGCGTGGTATTTTTCGCCGATGCCGAGAAATCCGCCAAAACCGATCACGGCAAACATGATTCCGTTCGACAATTTGTCGAGCATGACGTCCTCGATGTCGCCGATATGAGTGCCTTCCGTATTGTAGACCGATGTGCCGATAACCCGCGAAGCGGCGATGGCTTCGGTGTGTCCCGTCTGGGTCGTCATGGTGTGCTCCTCGTCGTCGTTGACATTAGATTTTGACAATGAGGGCCGCGGGCTAAGGTTCCAGGCGGGTTCGAAATTCTTCAAAGTTTTCTTGGCGGCGCTGCTGTGGCGCAACTGCTGGTTCAACCCACGCTTTTGGCGATGCGATCGAACGCCATCAGCCGTTCAAGCAATGCGGGAAGATCCTTTAGCGGCACCATGTTGGGACCGTCGGAAGGCGCGTTGTCGGGGTCCTGGTGCGTCTCGATGAAGACGCCGGCGACGCCAACCGCGACGGCCGCGCGCGCCAGCGTCTCGACAAAGCGCCGGTCGCCTCCAGACGAACCGCCCTGCCCACCCGGCTGCTGCACGGAATGGGTGGCATCGAAAATCACCGGCGCGCCGATCTCGGCCATGATCGGCAGCGCCCGCATGTCGGACACCAGGGTGTTGTAGCCAAAGGATGCGCCGCGCTCGGTGACCAAGACATTGGCGTTGCCGGAGCCGATAATCTTGGCGACGACGTTCTTCATGTCCCACGGCGCGAGGAATTGGCCCTTCTTCACATTGACCACCTTGCCGGTTCTTGCAGCAGCAATCAGCAAATCGGTCTGCCGGCTAAGGAAGGCAGGAATCTGCAGGATATCGGCATGCGGAGCGACGATCGCGCATTGTTCCTCAGTGTGGACGTCGGTCAGGATCGGCAGCGAAAAATTCTTGCGCAAGTCGTCGAAGATCGGCATTGCCGCTTCAAGTCCCGCACCGCGCGTGCCGCCAAGAGACGTGCGATTGGCCTTGTCGTAGCTGGTCTTGTAGACGAGCCCAATGCCGAGCCTTTCGGTCAATTCCTTTAGCGCACCGGCCATGTCGAAAGCGTGCTGCCGCGATTCCAGCTGGCATGGACCGGCGATTAGCGACAGGGGCGCACCGTTGCCGAAAATGACCTTGCCGATCGCAACGGAGGAATTTGGCATCAGTGGATTGAGCTTGTTCATGCGATCTCCCGGAAGATGAAGGCTGAGCCCTGGCCTGGCGCCGGCGGCACGATGATATCACCGCCGCGCATGTGGTGTTCGACGGAATTGGCTGCAAGCAGCTTGGCGACGGCATCGCCGTGCCAAATCGAAAAGACGATCCCAGCAAAGCGGAGTTCAGATGGCACGCCGGCAGGAATGCCGAAGCGTGCCGAATAGGCTGCAGGATCCAGAACGGTCACGACGGCATTCGGCAGCTCATAGACAGTGCCGCCCTGCGCCTTGATCCCGGCTGCGATCGAAATCACATTGCGTTGTTCGAAGGGTTCGCCACTGACTGCCACGATTTCGACAATGCCGGTTGCGCCATTGGCGTGAGCCTGCAACGCAGTGCGGTCGACGTTCGGCGCATTGATCCGCTCGCAGGCGAAGAGAAAAGCGTCCGTTGCCTTGCCTGTAGCCGCGAAGGCCAGTTTGAACGATGCGGTGTCGCTCTTTCCCGCCGCATCGGTGAAGGCGCGCGAAAAGCTGAGCATGTCTCCCGCCGACAATCCGGCTTCCATGTAGCGCGCGTGGTCCGCGGCGGCGCTTTCGGTGCCCAGCGCCACGGCAGAAAATCCTTCATCGCCGTTTTCTTCGCGATAAGTGCGATCACGCGCGACAAAGACATTGCGGTTCGCGATCGCCGTTGCCACGGCCTGTCTGTCGGCGACCGCGAGCGGCTCGAGATAGGTGCCGTCGGGGAGGAAGACACAGCAGTTTTCCGTTCCGAAAGAGTGGATACCTGTCGGCGCAACGGTAAAGCCGAGCAAGGTCAAGCGCGCCCGTGCAACATCGAGGCTCGCGGTCGGCAGCACCAGGTGATCGAGCGGATGAGGGCTTGCGGGGGTGTTCTCGGTCATGTCCCGCGCGGTGTGCCTCATTCCTGAAAATGGTTCAAGGGCTTAGCCGGCGACTCAGCGGCAAGACCACATCAGGGCGCAGGGGACAGCAGCTCGTCAACTTGCAACGATGTCGGCCGAATAACGCAATTCGCGCAGCGGTTTGACCCGGCTGGTCGTCTCTGCATAGAGCGGATGCGCCTTGTAGGCGGCGAGCGCCGCTTCGTCCTCGAACTCGGCGTAGACGACCACATCAATCTCATCCGAGAGCGGGTCGACCTTGGTGTTGAGCGTTACCTCGAAATGACGCGAATGAGGTATCTTGCCAAGCGCCAGGAGACCCGTGCGCACTGCCTCGACATCCGCTTTATGCCGTGCGCTGAAGAAAACGATATGCCGGATCAACCCAGCCTCCTCGACCGTTGGACCGGCGTTCTTTTGTGTCAGCGGGAGCGTGCCGTCAATCGGCAGGTTTGTCGCGTCGGCGAACCGTGGCAACGAAGAGAAACTACACCATGCTGGTTACATAGTGCACGATGCGGGTCACCTCCCTCACCGTCCTGTCGAGGTAGCGGCCTTGGTTGTAAATGCCGTCCCAGATCAGGAAAAAGGTGACGGTCGTGATGACGATGACATAACGCATGACTAAAACTAGCGCATATGGGTGGTTGCAACCATAGCGATTCCGGCCCTGCTGAGACCCTCCCCCGAATTTTAGCGGCCTTTGGTCTGTATGCCGCGCTGCCTGCTGGCCAGAATGGCGCTACCGCTGCAGGGCGCCTTGGAAAGATAACCCCTGTCGGTTTCGACGACCGCTTCAGGAATCATATCATGCGCAAACGGACAATCTCCCTCGTTGCAATTCTTGTCGCTGCAGGCGGCATCTGGCTCAACAACACTTCGCTGCTGTCGAGCCGGCCGGGCGGCACCCCTTCGGTGCTTGCCCATCGCGGCCTGGCTCAGGATTTCGACCGTACCTCGGATCGGAAACATGCACGGCATGCTCGCATGCTGACGCTGCGCCATTCCTTCCTCGAAAACACGATACCCTCGATGGAAGCCGCCTTCGCGCTCGATGCGGACGCGCTCGAACTCGATGTCCATCCCACTACGGACGGCAAGTTCGCCGTCTTCCACGATTGGACGCTGGATTGTCGCACCGACGGCAAGGGTGAAACGCGCAGCCATGCAATGTCCGAATTGAAGACGCTCGATATCGGTTATGGCTACACTGCCGATGGCGGCAAGACCTTACCGTTTCGCGGCAAGAGTGTCGGCATGATGCCGTCGCTAGATGAAGTCTTACAGCGCTTCCCGAACCGGCGCTTCAATATCAACATCAAAAGCAACGATCCCAAGGAAGGCGAGATGCTGGCCGCCTGGCTCGCCACATTGACGCCGGCCGAGCGCGCCAATCTGACGGTCTATGGCGGTGACAGGCCTATAGAAGCAGTGAAGGCAGCGTTGCCGGATATGCACACGCTGAGCCGCGCATCCCTGACGCGCTGCATTCTTCGCTACGCTGCGCTCGGCTGGAGTGGCTACATTCCGCATGCCTGCCGCCAGGGCACTTTGCTCATTCCCGTCAACGTCGCGAAGTGGATGTGGGGCTGGCCCGATCGTTTTCTCGACCGTATGGACAGCGTCGGCAGCCGCGTCTACCTGCTCGGTCCCTATTCCGGTGGCGAGTTTTCACAAGGCCTCGACGACCCCGCCTCGATCGACCAACTGCCGGACGATTATTCCGGTGGGGTTTCGATGGACGCGCTGGATCTGGTCATGCCTGCCGTCAAGCGGCGTTTCGCACCACCTGCTTGAAGAGACACCTGTCTCAAACGGATTGGCCGTATCGGGACAGTATCTTAGCGCTGAGACAGTTTCGAGCCGACGCTCAAATCCTCGCCTCAAAGAGTGACGCGGTATTTTGCAAAGCCTGCTTCGCCCTCGCCCGCCGGCTCGATCTTCAGCGACTTCACCTGCGCAATAAACTCCTTCGCCTTGGCGCCGGTCTCGAACATGACGCTGGTTCCCGGTAGTGGCGCAAACGACCAGTTGGCGTCCGCCGACGGGTTGATGGTTCCTTTACTGATAATGTAGCGCACGATCACGTCGCGGTTGGTGTCGGGCGCTTCGTAGATGATCTTCGAGGCATTGACCTCCGGGAAATTGCCCCCGCCGCCGGCACGGTAGTTGTTGGTGGCGACGACGAATTTCCGCTTGGGATCAATTGGTTTGCCGTCGAATATCAAGTCAATGATGCGGTTCGAGCCGGCATTCACCAGCCCACCCTTCGAATCATATTTCGGTGGCTGCGACAGATCGATCTTGTAGGTGACGCCGTCGATCACGTCGAAATTATAGGATGGGAAGTCGGAGTCGATGAGCGCCTGGTCGGCTATGCCCGGTTCGATCCGGTTGAAGATGCCGGCCGACATTTCCAGCCATTCCTTCACTTCTGCTCCGGTGATTTCGACGGCGCGCACCGTGTTTGGATAGAGGTAGAGATCGGCGACGTTCTTGATGGCGATATCACCCACCGGCACGTCGGTGTAATAGTCGGCGCCGTTGCGCCCTCCCGCCTTGAACGGTGCCGCTGCCGACAGCAGCGGCATATCCTTCCACTCGGTGTTCTTCAGGATGTCCTTCAAGTACCAGGTCTGCGCCTGGCTGACGATCTGCACCGACGGATCGTCGGCGACCAGCGCAAAATAGGAATAGAGCGGCGCAGAGGTTTTGCCGACCGGCCGGCGCACATAGGCAAGCGTCGCCTCGTGGTCCTGTTTGAGCGCGTCGACGATGCGCTGGTCGTCAGCGACCGTCGGCTTGTTCGTCTTGTCGACCCGCTCAAAGATAGGCCTGGCCTCAGAGGTCGCCGAGACGATTTTCCACGTCGATCCGTCGCGCTCCAGCAACAGATCGATCAGCCCCATATGCGAGCCCCAGAAGCCGGCCATGACGGCGGGCTTGCCTTGCAACGTGCCCTTCGCCGTATCGACAGCTTCCAGCGACTGAAAGTCCTTCTTGCCAGGGAAGACCAGATGCTGGTGGCCGGTGAACACCGCATCGATACCTTCGACACCGGCAACGAAGAAGGAGGCATTCTCCATCAGGTCGCTTTGCTTCACGTCGATGCCGGAATGGGAGAGCGCAATGACGATGTCGGCGCCTTCTTCCTTCATCTGCGGCACCCACGCCTTGGCCGCCTCGACGATGTCGCGCGTCTTGACGCTGCCTTCGAGATTTTTCAGATCCCAGACCATGATCTGCGGCGGCACGAAGCCGATGATGCCGATCCTGATCGGTTGCTCGGCGCCCGATCCGTCCTTGATCTTCCTGTCGAGGATGACGTAAGGCTTGAGATAGAGCTTGTCGTCGCGCGGGTTCGCGGCAAGCTCCGTGCCGCGGATCAGGTTCGCGCAGACAAACGGGAAATTGGCACCGGCCAGCACCTTGTCCATGAACGACAGGCCGTAGTTGAACTCGTGGTTGCCGAGCGTCGAGCATTCGTAGCCGAGCAGGTTCATGACCTTCATGACCGGATGCAGATCGCCATCCTTCATCCCCCTCTCGTAGGCGATGTAGTCGCCCATCGGGTTGCCTTGCAGAAGGTCGCCATTATCGATCAGCATCGCGTTGGTTGCTTCCTTGCGCACGGCTTCAATCAATGATGCCGTTCGCGACAGCCCCATCGTGTCGTTAGCTTTGTCGGCGTAGTAATCGTAAGGCAGCACGTTCACGTGGATGTCGGTCGTCTCCATAATCCTCAGATGCGCCTGATTGGCTTGAGCCCGGGCGGAGAACGGGTGCAGCATGATCAGCGCTCCGCTGGCGGCGACGCCGGCGAGGAAATCGCGGCGTGAGACGAGGTGGCGCAATTGAGACATTCGTTTTCTCTTTCTTCCACGACGTGACAAGTCCTGCCCGAAGCAAAGCTTCGCGCCGAAATCCAGCCGAGTCCAGAAGCCGATTCCATCAAGAGGAGGTGACGCGCCGATGAGTGTCCGGCGGCGAACAATCAGCCCTTATCGTCGTCGCCCTGGGTGATCAGCCGCGCGCTGCGCTGACCGGTGAAGTAGATCCATAGCCAACTCAGGGAAACCGCAAGCCGGTTACGAAAGCCGATCAGGAAGTAAATATGTGCCAAGCCCCACAGCCACCAGGCAAGCCGGCCGGTGAGCTTGATCCAGCCGAAATCAATGACCGCGGCGCGCTTGCCGATCGTCGCCAGATCGCCGTCATGCCTGTAGCTGAAAGGGCGCGGTGTCGCGTCACCGGCAAGCCTTGCCTTGATCGTTGCGGCGACGTGCCGTCCCTGCTGCTTGGCGGCGGGCGCGACGCCCGGCACCAGCCGGCCATCCGGCCGCAGGACGTGCGCTGCGTCACCGACGACGAAAATCTCCGGGTTTCCCGGCACACTCAGGTCGGGCTCGACAAGCACCCTGCCTGCGCGGTCCGCTGCCGTGCCGAGCCATTCGGCGGCCGGCGAAGCGGCGACGCCCGCCGCCCAAAGAATTGTCCTGGCCGGCAAATGTGTGTCGCCGAAGACGACACCCTCGGCATCGCAGCGTGTAACTGCCCTGCCGAGTTCGACGGTCACGCCGAGCCGTCCGAGCGCCTTCATTGCATAATCGGAGAGTTCGGGAGCGAAATTCGAGAGGACGCGGTCGCCGGCCTCAATCAGCACCACACGCGTCTGCCGCGTGTCGATGTTGCGGAACTCGCCGCGCAGCGTGTCGTGCGCCAGTTCGGCAATGGTGCCGGCCAGTTCCACGCCGGTCGGCCCGCCGCCGACGACCGCCAGCGTCAGCAATGCCTGGCGCTTAGCGGGATCGGTTTCCCGCTCGGCCTGCTCGAAAGCCAAAAGAATACGCCGTCGAATGGTGGTGGCGTCCTCCAGAGTCTTCAGGCCCGGGGCGAACGGCTCCCATTCGTCATGGCCGAAATAGGCGTGCCGCGCGCCGGTGGCCAGCACCAGAGTGTCGTAAGCGACCGTGCCGCCGTCCTGCAGCAGCACGCGCTTGCCGTCGCGGTCGATTCCGGTCACGGTGGCGAGCAGCGTCGTCACGTCATTGCGCTTGCGCAGGAGATGGCGGATCGGCCAAGCCACTTCGGAGGTGGCCAGCGCCGTCGTCGCGACCTGGTAGAGCAGCGGCTGAAACAGATGGTGATTGCGCCTGTCGATCATGGTGATGCGCACCGGCGCGCCGGCAAGTGCGCGGGTGAACTCGAGGCCGCCGAAGCCGGCGCCTACGACGACGACGTGATGGTTGGCTATGTTCATCTCACTCATCCCTCTCGCCAAGGCTGATGTAAGTATCGTTGTGCAGTGCAGCAATACCTGCGCTGCAACTGCTTGGGACTCGTCTCTTGATGTCGTGAATACGCATGCTGCAGGCTCATTCCCGGATATAGCTTACGTCCCAGATATGACTTGGTTGGAACAGTATATTGCAGGTGAAGCATGGCTAGGAATGAAGACGAAAGCTCAGCGCAATACGCCTCGCCGCCTTGTTTTATGCACGAGCTCGATCCGGAGTTCCAAGCGCCGCTATCCGACTGGACCGATGTAAGGCGCTGGCGCAAGGCCGAGCGCGAGCGGTTGATCGTATCCCGCCTTGCCGTTTCAGCCGACACGCGCGCAGCTATGTCGCAGCGCATTGCCGAAGGGCTAGACGCGGTGATCGGCGACATCGCTGGCCGCATGGTCAGCCTCTACTGGCCGTTTCGCGGCGAGCCGGACCTGCGCCCGTGGATGGAGACCGTTAACGCGCGGGGGGGTCGCACGGCGTTGCCCGTCGTCGTCGAGAAAGACCGGCCGCTTGTCTTTCGCGCCTATACCCACGGAGACCGGCTGGAGAAGGGCGTCTGGAATATCCCGATACCGGCCGAGGGCGATCCGGTGCTGCCCGACATCGTCATTTCGCCGATCGTCGGCATCGATCCCGGGCAGTTTCGCCTGGGTTATGGCGGCGGCTTCTTCGATCGCACGCTTGCCGCGATGCCCTTCAAACCGCTGGTCATCGGCGTCGGCTACGATCTGCAGCGCATCGTCACCATCTACCCACAGCCGCACGACATTCCGATGGACCGTGTGGTGACCGAGGCATTCAACACCTAGGCGAGTTCGGGGCCTAGGCGAGCTCAGGCTTCATTCCCACGGCTGTGCGATCGACGATTTCGCGCAAGGCAAAGGACGAATTGATCTTCGTCACATGCGGCATTGCCGACAGCCACTCCTTGTGGATGCGTTCGTAGTCGACGAGATCCTTAGCCGCTATGCGCAGGATGTAATCATATTCACCCGACATCAGATGGCAGGACAGGACGTTCGGGCAGCGCTTTATCGCCGCCTCGAAATCCGACAACGTCTTCTCGAACTGCCCGGACAGCGATATATGCACGATCGCCGTCATCTGGTGCCCAAGTGCAGCGTTGGACAGCCGGGCGTGATAGCCGCGGATGGTTCCGGATTTCTCCAGATTGTCCAGCCGCCGCGAACAGGCCGACTGCGATAGGCCAACCTTCTCGGCGAGCGCTGCGTTGGGTATCCGCCCGTCCTTCTGCAACGTCTCGAGAATGGCGATATCAATCCTGTCGAGCGGCATTTTTGCGGGTTCCTGCGACAATTCCAATGTTTTGCGCAACGATTATCGAAGAGTGACCTCTCAGGCAAGCGCATTCGCAAACACTTACCGAACGATTCGTGGTTCACTATCTCTAGACAGGGAACAGCCCTAAAAGGGCCGGATCAGGAGAAAAAAGATGCGCGTCGGTTGCCCCCGGGAAATCAAGAACCATGAATACCGCGTCGGCCTGACACCCGGCTCGGTCCGCGAATATGTCGCGCATGGCCATGAAGTGCTTATCGAGACGGGCGCCGGCGCCGGCATCGGCGCCGATGACAACGCGTATCGCGCCGCCGGCGCCACGATCGCCAAGACGGCCGCCGACGTTTTTGGCAAGTCTGACATGATCGTGAAGGTCAAGGAGCCGCAGCCCAACGAATGGGTTCAGCTCCGCGACGGCCAGATCCTCTATACCTATCTGCATCTTGCTCCGGATCCGGAGCAGACCAAGGGCCTGCTGGCCTCTGGCGTGACCGCAATAGCATACGAGACCGTCACCGACGAGCGCGGCGGCCTGCCGCTCTTGGCGCCGATGTCGGAAGTTGCCGGCCGCCTGTCGATCCAGGCGGGCGCCACGGCGCTGCAAAAGGCCAATGGCGGCCGCGGCGTGCTGCTTGGCGGCGTGCCCGGCGTGCTGCCCGGCAAGGTCACTGTGCTCGGCGGCGGCGTCGTCGGCCTGCATGCCGCACGGATGGCTGCCGGCCTTGGCGCCGACGTCACCATCATTGACCGCTCGCTCCCGCGCCTGCGTCAGCTCGATGATATCTTTGGCGGCCGCGTCCACACCCGCTACTCGACCGTCGAGGCGCTGGAGGAAGAGTGTTTTTCGGCTGACATCGTCGTCGGCGCCGTGCTGATCCCGGGGGCAGCAGCGCCCAAGCTGGTGACGCGCGAAATGCTGTCGGGCATGAAGAAAGGCGCCGTGCTGGTCGACGTCGCCATCGACCAGGGCGGCTGCTTCGAGACCTCGCACGCCACCACCCATGCCGAGCCGACCTATGAGGTCGACGGCGTCATCCACTATTGCGTCGCCAACATGCCGGGTGCGGTGCCGGTCACCTCGGCCCACGCGCTCAACAATGCGACGCTGCATTATGGCCTGCAGCTCGCCGACAAGGGCCTCAAGGCGCTGGTAGACGACCACCATCTGCGCAACGGGCTGAACGTCCACAAGGGCAAGGTCACGAATCGCGCAGTGGCCGAAGCGCTCGGTTACGAGCTGGTCGAGCCGAAGGCCGTTCTCGCGGCCTGAGCTGTCCGAATCTGCCTCTCCAGTGCCCGTCGGTTTCGTCCGACGGGTTTTTTCTTATGTGAAAAACTGAAAAGTGTCGGGCGCGCGGAATAACCGGACAACAAAAAAGCGGAGCCAAAGCCCCGCTTCCTCGGTTGTCGAAAATTCCCGCCGGTTCATCCGCGGTCGGTAAATCGATCGACTGTCGCTTTCTACCGCCGATATGCGACGGGAGTACGACAGCCCCAAGCCGGTGCGACCTGTCCGGTTACGCGCGGTCGATCCGGCACTGATAGCAATTGTTGCGCGCCGAGCGGATGTGGACGTAAGCAATGTCGTCGCGTTGGAACAACGTCTCTGCCCGTGCGGCAATGGCGTCGGTCGGAATGACGCCGCCGCTGCCGTAAACGATGCGGTCGTCCTTGCCATAACCGCGCACGATGTAATCGCTGCTTTCGAGCATTTCGGGAAGCAACTTAACCTCGGCAGCGCGTTCGCATTCTTCAGCATGAAGGAAGATCGGCCCGGTTTCGGCATAAGGCTGCAGCTCCGGAAAAGGCCGATAGGCCAGAACAAGATAGGCTTCTTCCGCAGCAACATTCTTCAAGCAATGACGGCAAGGCACGCCGTCGCCGTCTGAAATCTGCCGCTCTGGCTTCAGGCCATAAGCATCCGGCCCGCCGCGCTGAAGTGCGCGGACCGCATCGGTTGGCAAGGCTTTGAATTTTAGCGTCATGGCAAAATCTCCGGTGTCGTCGACCGGAAATTATGCTCGCAAGACAGAGCTTCCCACCCGATTCCTGCCGAAATGGATCAGTCCATCAGCGCGTCGAGACCGCGAACCAGACCTTTGATCTGCTGTACCCTTCTGATGGCGAGCAGCGTGCCCGCCACGTAAGGCGCCGCGGAAGAGCCGGCGTCGTGGCGTATGGTCAACCGCTCGTCTGGCAGACCGAACAGCGCCTCGCAGGACAGGATGTAGGACGGCAGCCGAAGCGCGTGCACTTGCACCCCCTCGCCTGCGCCGACCGCACCCCCGCGTGTGGCCGGCACGCCAGAGACCTCCGAGACCGGCTTTGCCGTTGAGGCCTTGCGGATGTCGGCCAGCGCCTCAGCAAGCTCCCGTGCGGTACCGGAGGGCGCGTCGGGCTTCTTTGCACTGGCATAATCGATGACCTCGACATCCGGCACGTATTTTGCCGCCATAAGTGCAAACCGCTTCATCAGAGTGGCGGTGATGGAAAAATTGCCAGCGGCAACGACGCCGACGCCGTTGGCGCGCGCCGCGGCGTCGATGTCGGCATAGTCGGCAGCACCCAGTCCCGACGTGCCGATCACCGTGTGCCGTCCCTTGTCGATGGCGAGCAGCACATGGTCTTTCACGACATGCGGCTTGGTGAAGTCGACCAGCACGTCCGACGGCGCCTCCAGCGCCTCGGCGAGCGAGGCCGAAACGGTGATACCATTAGCCGGCATGCCAACCAGCAGGCCGGAATCCTGCCCTGCGCCGCTGCGTGACACAGCCCCGGCCAGCTCCATGTCGCCTTGCGCCCCGATCGCCGGAACCAGCGCCTTGCCGACCCAGCCGGTCGCGCCGGCCATTACCACGCGTATTGCCATCATGCGATCCTCCATCACCATCAGTTTTTAGACGATAGCGATATGGAAAGAGCCAAGCTCATTCAAGTCGGGTCCGCCTTTGAGTGTTGATCCAGACCCTGGGACGTTGCAAAGACAAGCTGAAGCTCGGATGAACCGGCCTGAAAATCAGGGCCGCATGACGCTGGCCGCGCGATCGGCAAAAGACATCGGATGTACGACCTCCTTTTTTTGCGCCACTGGCGTAAAGCCGAGTTTTTGATAGAGCGGCAGTGCTGCTGGGTGATCGAGGGTGCAGGTCTGCACCGTCACCCGCCTTGGCCCGTGCGACCATGCCGCGGCGATTGCCGCACCGAGGAACCAGCGACCGATGCCTTGCCCGGTCGCGTGCTCCATCATTCCGAAATAAGCGAGTTCCACTTCCTCCGGCAAATGCGGCTTGAGGTCGAAGAAGCCGGCCGGCGCACCATCCAGATAAAGCACCCTGATGTCGCGGTCCTCGCGGTGGATGCCCGCCGCAAGCTCCTCGTCGCTCAGCCTCAACACATTGACCCAGTGCCATTTGCGGCCGACCCGATCCATCAAATAGCGGTAGAAATGCAGGGGAATGTCTTTGGTCTTGAGCAGCGCGATCTGGCGGTTGTACGGCAGCGGCGGCGAATAGGCAGGCGGCACATGCATTTCGAGAAACGTCACGGTGACGTCGATGTCTTCCAGCGATCCGTCTTCCATCACCGTCAGTCCTTGCCCGTCACGACGGGCGTGTCGGAAAGCCCGCCCCATTCGGTCCATGAACCGTCATAAAGCCTGTTGTCGGCATGGCCAAGCGTCTCCAAAGCTAGCGTGACGGCTGCCGCGGTGACGCCCGACCCGCAGGAGGTGACGACCGGCTTCGACAGGTCGATGCCGGCGTCCTCGATCACTTTACGCAGCCTGTCCTTGGGCAACAATTCGCCGTTATCCGAAAGCGCCGAAAACGGCACGTTGTGCGCGCCCGGCATATGGCCGGAGCGGATGCCGGGGCGCGGCTCCGGCTCGGTGCCGGCAAAACGGCCAGGCGAGCGCGCGTCGGCGATCTGGCTCTCCCTCGTCTCGACGATCCGGCGCATGTCGGCAAGGCTGGCGACGCGGGCGGCATCGAAGTTGGCATAAAACACGCAAGGCGCGATCTTCGTCGGCTCCGCCGTCACCGGCCGTCCGGCGGCTTTCCAACGATCGAAGCCGCCGTCGAGTATATAGACCTGGAACACGCCCATGACGCGAAACAACCACCAGGCGCGCGGTGCAGAAAAGAACCCTGGCCCGTCGTAGACAACAATCGTGTCATCGGCCGAAATACCCATCGCGCCGACATATTGCGCGAAATGCTGCGGCGACGGCAGCGTGTGCGGCAGAGCCGCGTCGGGGTCCGAAACCGCATCCTGGTCGAGGAAGCCGGCGCCTGGAATATGCGCTGCGTCATACTCGGCGCGCGCGTCACGCTTTTGCGCCGGCAGATACCAGGACGCGTCGACAATCGTCAGGCCCGGTTCGCCGAGCCGCTTCTGCAACCAATCGGCATCGATGGTGAAAGGACTGTCGTCGGCCATCTTTCTCTCCTGTCCCGCCTGTCGCAGTCCTATATCAGGCTGGCGGCATAGGACCAAAGCGAATGCGGAAGCGCCGGTTCTCGCGGCCCTTCTTCTCGATCTTGCCGATATGGATCTCGCCGATTTCGCTGGTGCTCTTTACATGGGTGCCGCCGCAAGGCTGGCTGTCGATCGAAGCGTTCTCGCCGATGCAGACCAATCGGATCTTTCCCGTGCCAGCCGGGGGCCGCACATTCTTGGATTTCACCAAGCCCGGATTGGATGCCAGTTCCTCGTCGGAAATGAGCCGGGTGAAGATCGGGTGGTCGGCTCGCACCAGCTCCATCAGTCTGGCCGTCACGTCTTCCTTGGTAAAGCCGGCGTCCGGGATGTCGAAATCGATACGGCTGTCGTCCTCGGAAACCGCGGCGCCGGTGATCGGGAACGGACAGACGACGGTAAGCAGGTGGCAGGCAGAATGCATGCGCATCAGCAACTGCCGCCGCGGCCAGTCGATGGCGAGCCTCATGCGCTCGCCCACCTTTGGAACTGTCTGCTCCGGCGCCGGCACATGGATGATCTCGTCCTTGGTTTCGCCGGTGATCGTAGCGGCAATCGCTATGCCGGTGCCGTCGGCGCGTTCGAGGCTGCCGGTGTCGCCCGGCTGCCCGCCCGATGTGGCGTAAAACACCGTCCGGTCCAGAATGATGCCGCCGCGATCGTTTACTGCGACGACGGTGGCGTCGGCCGTCCCCAGATAGGCGTCGTCACGAAACAGCGCCTCGGTCTTGTGCGCCATCATGCAACCCTTTCGAACGGTACCGAAATCGTGGTCCGTTGCTCCATCCAGCCCGGCACCGGCAGCTTCTTTTCGCGCAGGAATTCAGGATTGAACAGCTTCGACTGGTAGCGCGTGCCGTAGTCGCAAAGCATGGTCACGATGGTGTGGCCGGGGCCTAGCTCGCGCGCCAGGCGAATGGCGCCGGCAATGTTGATGCCCGTCGAACCGCCAACGCAAAGCCCCTCCTCCTGGATCAGGTCGAATACGATCGGCAGTGCGTCCTCGTCGGGGATCTGGAAGGCAAAATCGGGTGTAAAGCCTTGGAGGTTGGCGGTGATCCGCCCCTGCCCGATGCCTTCGGTGATCGAACTGCCCTCGGATTTCAGCTCGCCGCTGGTGTAGAAGGAATAGAGCGCTGCCCCCAGCGGATCGGCCAGCGCGATCTTGACCTGGCTGTTTTTTGCCTTCAGCCCGAAACCGACGCCTGCCAGAGTGCCGCCGGAACCGACCGCCGACACGAAACCATCCACCTTGCCGTCAGTCTGGTTCCAGATTTCTTCGGCCGTGGTGCGGATATGGCCGTCACGGTTGGCGACATTGTCGAACTGGTTGGCCCAGATCGCGCCGTTTGGCTCGGTCTTCGCCATCTGCTCGGCCAGCCGGCCCGACAGCTTCACGTAGTTGTTCGGGTTCTTGTAGGGCACGGCGGGCACTTCGATCAGCTCGGCGCCGAGCAGTTTGATCGTATCCTTCTTCTCCTGGGTCTGGGTGTCGGGAATGACGATTACCGTGCGGTAGCCGAGTGCCTTGGCAACCAGTGTCAATCCGATGCCGGTATTTCCGGCCGTCCCCTCGACGATGACGCCGCCGGGCCGCAGCAGCCCGCGCTGCTCGGCATCGCGGATGATAAACAGGCCGGCGCGGTCCTTGACCGACTGCCCGGGATTCATGAATTCGGCCTTGCCCAGGATCTCGCAGCCGGTTGCTTCCGAGGCCTTGTTGAGGCGGATCAGGGGCGTGTTGCCGATCACGTCGATCACAGAACGGGGCATGGAGATTCCTTTGTGGGTGCGGCGAAACCCTAGAAACCCGAAGCTTCGGTTTCAAGGCAAGAATTTGCCTGGTCCAGTCGCATTTCGCACACTGCAATTCCTGCAGCCAGGAGCGCCCGGCCGGTATTCATTTCAACCATGTACCGAAAAGCACTCTTTTCATTCGATTTCTTCACCGCTAGAGCACAGGCTAAGAAGAGCCGGCGGGGCGCAACATGACACTCTATCGGGCCAATCCGAAGCATGGCGTCGCCTGGATTACGGGCGGCAGCAGCGGTATCGGCCGTTCGCTGGCCAAGGATCTTGCCGCTCAGGGCTATGTCGTCGCGGTGACTGCGCCCGATGACCATCCGATCGATACGCTCATCGTCGAAACGGCGCAGATGGCGGGCCGTGTCGCAGCCTATCCTTGCGACGTGACCGACGAAAAACGCATGGCGAAGACGGTTGCAGCGATCGAGAAAGATCTCGGTCCGATCGTGTTGGCAGTGTTCAACGCTGGAAGCTATATCGCAACGCCGGGCGAGGATCTTGTGGCGCGCAATTTCCGTCGGTCTTTCGAAGTCAATTATTTCGGCATCATCAATGGCCTGGTGCCTGTCATCGAACGCATGCGCGTGCGCTCGCGCGGCCATGTCGTGCTGATCGGTTCGGTTACCGCCTATTTCGGCTGGCCCACCACCGCCGCCTATGGCGGCACCAAGGCGGCAGTCAATATCCTGGCCGAGTCGCTGAAATACGATTTCGACAAGATGAACGTCCGCATCCAGGTGATTAATCCGGGCTTTGTCGACACGCGGCTGACTGAGAAGAACTTCCTGCCGATGCCGGGATTGATGCCGGTCAATCTGGCCTCGCGCCGCATCGCGCAAGGCATCGAATACGGCGGCTTCGAAGTCACTTTCCCACGCCGCCTGAGCTGGACGCTGAAGCTGCTTAGGATGCTGCCGAGGCCGTTCTGCCGATGGGTGATCAGCACGGTCACCCGCTGGAATGCGCGGCCACTGAATTTCGACCGCAAGCCACCGGTCGAATAGGATCGGTGACGGGGCGACGGATCGTGTTTGCGGGTCGCTGGGGCGCCACGTCATCGCCGGCGACGCGCTGTCGCCATCGACCACGGCTTTCCTCGCGCAGCGGATCGTCGTGTGGGTCGAGGCGGTGGTGAAGTGAACCAAAGGCCTCAAGCAAGAGGGGGGCCCCCCCCGACGGCCCGGGGGCCCGTTTAATAGTTTTATAAAAAACCCCGCGGGGGGTACGGGGGTTTTAAAAAAAATAACCAGGCCCCCCACAAGAGTGTGTTTTTTTAGGGGG